>NZ_FRAX01000003.1 GCF_900142465.1 Fibrobacter sp. UWH6 | reverse complement strand
CTCAACACAATCAGGCTGGGCGTGTCAAACGCAAGGATCGAGGCGACGAACAACAAGATAAAGCTACTGATACGGACTGCCTATGGCTTCAGGAACATGAACAACATGCTGTCGCTGATAATGCTGAGCTGTTCCTATGTAGATGTACAGATAGCCTACGAATGGGAATCGGAATCGAGAGAATCATCTAGCAAGGCTGCCTAAATGCTTCCACACATGTTGATGATGCCTCAAAATTACGCATATTTTTGTAAAATAATTGTAAAGTCAAAATGTTTGGAAAAATCATTTTACAGTAAAAAAGCGTGTGCTGCTCGGGACTTTGTTAGACCCCCGTACAAAACCGCGGCAAATTGTCCGTTGAAGAAATCGCCGAAGATAATAGCGTTTCCGTGGACGATGTTCTTAGGATTCAAGCGGAACTGCAGTCCTAACGCAGAATATTTTGAATGGACCGCAACTCCCGGCATCTTGTGATGTCGGGTGTTTTTTTGTGTAATTTTTCCCAATTTCTATATGGCGATTTCAATCGCATAAAGTACGGCTCAAAAATACAAGTGCAAGCACTTGTGCTTTACTCGCCTTTTTCTATATTTGGCCATACACTGATAGATGAACAACTACGCCGCGAGCTCGGACTAGCTGAAAAGCAGTGATGACGATCCGATAACGGCGCAAAACTCGGCCCTGTGGATGGGCTAGATAGGAAAATATATGCCCGCTGTGGACATGAAACTCGCTGTGCTCACCCTTCTTGGGTGTCTTGCACTTTTGATGTTCGGTATGAAGACCATGTCTGAAGGTCTTCAGAAACTCACTGGAAACACCCTGCGTACCATGCTGGGTACCATGACTAAACACCGCGTAATGGGTGTGGCCACCGGTACCGCAGTCACTGCCACCATCCAGTCTTCTACCGCTACTACCGTGCTCACCGTGAGCTTCGTTAATGCTGGTCTGCTTACTTTGAAGCAGGCCATTTCTATTATCATGGGCGCAAACATCGGTACCACCATCTCTGGTTGGATCATGGTGCTGGGGTTCAAGTTCGACATGCTCTACCTGGTGTACCCTTGCTTTGTACTGGGCATCATTCTGGGCTACTCCAAGAAGAACGGAACCAAGAGCTTTAGTGAATTCCTGTTCGGCTTGGCCTTCATGCTGTTCGCCATTACCACCCTGCGAACCACGGGTGCCTCTATGCACCTGGGCGACATCCCGGCGGTGCAGAGCTTTGTGCAGTCCTGCGGTCAGTGGGGCTTTGCCAGCACCTTGCTGTTCTTGCTGATCGGTAGCATTATGACCATGTGTGTGCAGTCTTCTGCCGCAGTCATGGCCATCACCTTGATCCTCTGCTCCAGCGGCGCTCTCGAAATTTACCAGGGTATCGCTCTGGTGATGGGCGAGAACATCGGTACCACCGTCACTTCTAACGTGGTTGCCCTCAGTGCTTCGACCCAGGCTCGCCGTGCGGCCCTTGCCCATATGCTGTTTAACTTGTTCGGTGTGGTGTGGGTGCTCTGCGTGTTCCATCCCTTCATCAACTTGGTTTGCAGCCTGGTGGGTTTCGATCCTTCTATCAAGCCTTCTACTCCCGAAGAAGTCAAGGCCGCCCAGGATGGCGTTACCTTTGCGGTGGCAGGCTTCCATACCATGTTTAACGTGTGCAACGTGCTGATCCTGATCTGGTTCATCCAGCCCATGGAAAAGCTCATCTGCAAGATTATCAAGGACAAGGCCGACGACGACGAATTCCGTCTGAAGTTCATTACCGGCGGTATCCTCAGCACCGCAGAACTTTCTCTGTTCGAAGCCCGCAAGGAAATCGTGCTGTTCGCCCAGCGCTGCAAGAAGATGTTCAATATGGTGCCCGACCTTCTGACTACCAAGGACGAAAACGAGTTTACCAAGATCTTCAGCCGCATCGAAAAGTATGAAGGCATCAGTGACAGCATGGAAGTGGAAATCGCCAAGTACCTGAACCAGGTCAGCGAAGGCCGACTCTCCCTTGAAAGTAAGAGCAACATCCGCTCCATGCTCCGTGAAATTTCTGAAATGGAAAGTATCGGCGACGCCTGCTACAACATGGCCCGCGCCATCAACCACAAGTTCCGTAGCAAGGACGACTTTACCGAAGATCAGTACAAGCACATCAACCACATGATTGAACTGTGCAATGTGGCTCTGGACTATATGATCGAGGTGGAAGAGGGCAAGCCCGGTGCCGACTATAACCGTTCCCGCAATGTGGAAAATGAAATCAACAATTACCGCAAGAGCCTGAAGGAACGCAACGTAGTGGACATCAACGACAAGAAGTATGATTACCAGATGTCGGTGCACTACATGGATGTGGTGAATGCCTGTGAACACCTGGGCGACTACGTGATCAACGTGGTAGAAGCCCACGTGAACAAGAAGCAGACTTCCTAATTCAATCTTCTAGACGAAAATAGGCCCTGTTTGCGGTCTAGATTGGAGAGTCCCCTCCGGGGGACTTTTTTTTTGTTTATATTTCGTGATGTAAGATTTTTGTAATTTGCCGCATTTTTATAGAGGTGAGAAATGGCTGACAGTTCCGAGATTCTTGAGCAGGTTTTTGAGCATTCGAACCAGATTATTATCGTGTGCGATTATGTGACTCACGAGATTCTGTATGCGAACCCTGTTGCACGAAGCCTGGCCTTTATTCCCGGAGCCTCTGTGTCGGGGGCGGTCTGCCATAAGTATCTGGTGGGTCTGGATAACCCCTGCCCGTTCTGTCTGCTGGAAAAGATGGATGGCGAAAAGATCAAGGAAGACGAACTTGAAGTGGGCAAGCGCGTGCTGTCGCAGAAGTTCGTGGTTTCGGAATGGAAGGGACGCAAGGTCTTTATCGAGTACGCCTGGGACATTACCAACATCCGCCGTACCGAGAAGCTTTATGAAAGCCAGGTGAGCCTGCTGTTCGCTTCCATTCCCGATGCGTTTGGAATTTTCCACCTGGATGTAACCGATAACGTGGTGCTTGGCCTGAACGGGAAGTCCCGCTCTGTAGAAAGCTTTAGGAACTGCCGTTCCGTAGACCAGTTGATTGCTTACATGGGACGTTTTATTCCCGATGAGGCGTCACAGATCCGCTTTGTGCAGAACTATTCTTGCGAAAAACTGCAGAAGTTCTTTGTAGACGGTAATATTTCCTTTGACCAGGAATACAACATTATTGTGGACGAGGTCTTGTCGCCTTGCCGTATTCATGTCCGTTTGCTGATGAATCCCAGAAATTCACACCTGGAATGCATCCTGTATGGCCTGGATATTACCCAGGAAAAGAAGGAAAAGGAACGCATGACCATGTTGCTGGATGAAGATAAATTCCGCAAGAAGGTTTTTGCCGCCCTGGAACGGGCTTACTTCTGTGTTTACTATGTGGATTTAACGTCGGGCAAGTTCCGCGAACTGGGACACACCGATGTGGATGCCATCAAGAGCTTCATCGGTCAGGAAGGGGATGCCCGTGAAAAGTTCAAGGTCATGAGCGAACAGATGGTGGAGCCCGGCTACGAACAGGTTATTACCGACTTTACCAACCTGGATACCTTGCCTTTGCGCATGGGTGGCCGCGAGTCCATTAGTGTCCGCTTCAAGGGTACATACATTGGCTGGGGTGAAGGTCAGTTCATTGCCATGGAACGTGATGACAATGGCCGCTGTATCAGTGTGCTGTGGGTGATCCGCTCTGTAAGCGACGAGGTGGCCCGTGAAGAAGTTTACAAGGCTCAGCTGAAGGCCGCAGCCCAGAAGGCGGAACGTGCCAGCGCCGCCAAGTCCAGCTTCTTGACCCGCATGTCCCATGATATCCGCACTCCCCTGAACGGAATCCTTGGTTTGCTGGAACTGGACGAGATGAAGAAAATCGAGGGCGAGGCCCGCGACGAGTTCCGCAAGAAATCCCGCACGGCGGCCAACCACTTGCTCTCCTTGCTGAACGACGTTCTGGAAATGAGCAAGCTGGAAGATGCAGACACGGTTCTGGCCGAGGAACCCTTCCACCTTTATGACTTGCTGTCGGATGTCTACACCATTGCCGGTTTGCGTGCTGTCGAAAATAACGTGACCCTGGATCATGACTGCGGCGTAAGCCTGAAGCATAGGGATCTTATTGGAAGCCCGCTGTATGTCCGTCAGATTTTTCTGAACTTGCTGACCAATGCCATCAAGTACAACAGGCACGGCGGCTCCGTGTTCTGCCATTCCGAGATGATTAGCGAAACGGAAGACCAGGTGGTGTACTGCTTCCACGTGGATGATACGGGCATTGGCATGAGCAGCGATTTTGTTCAGCATATCTTTGAACCGTTCGCCCAGGAGCACTCCGACGCCCGCAGCACCTACCAGGGATCCGGCATGGGCATGGCTATTGTAAAGCGCCTGGTAGACAAGATGAACGGCCATATCGAAGTCCATAGCGAAGAGGGCATGGGTACGCGCTTTGCCGTGACGGTCCCCTTCAAGATCAACCACAATCCCCTGGCTAGGGAAGAGGTTTCTACCGAGAATGTGTCGGTGGAAGGCATGCGTGTGCTGCTGGTGGAAGACAACGCCCTGAATATGGAAATCGCACAGAACTTCCTGGAAGACATGGGCCTGGTGGTGACTTGCGCTAACAATGGCGAAGAGGCGGTAAAGGTTTTCGAACGTACCCCTGAAGGTAGCCTGGATTTGATTCTGATGGACCTGATGATGCCTGTGATGAACGGCTATGACGCCACCAGGAGGATCCGCCTGTCTGAAAAGAAGGATGGCAACCTGATCCCCATTATTGCCCTGTCTGCTAACGCCTTTGCAGAAGACGCCCAGAAGTGCAAGGAAGTGGGCATGAACGGCCACCTGGCAAAGCCTATTAACGTAGCACAGCTGAAGCAGACCTTGGCTAAATTCAGAAAGTAGAGCGCGAAGAGCTGCACAAAAGTGCCGTAATTTTATTACATTTGCGCTCGTTATGGAATATGGAGTTTATGGAGGGACGTGGTGGAGCAAGAAGTGGCTCGACACCTTGCTTGCCGGCGTATCGTCCCATGATGTAGAGGTTGCCCTTAAATATGTGGCGAGGGGTCAAGTCACGTCGCTAGACGTGATGGATAATCGTGTGCGTTCCGAGGTGAAGGGCCCCAATGGGGGCTCCCACGACAACTACATCGTATTTCCCAAGTTCCCCAAGGAACAGGCCGATATTTTCGTAGGGCTCTTGAAGCAGCAGCCTGCAGACCTGGTGGCCATATCCCACGATTCCATCAACCCTTCCATCGAGATCCTGCTTGAAAAAAGTGGACTCACTCTTTTTGACGCGGCCAGCCGGGTGAACATGAACTGCGATTGCAGGGATGCTCTGCCCTGCAAGTACGTGATTTCCACCTTTCTGAAAATGGCAGAAAAGATTGCCGCCGACCCGCTGGTGCTGTTCAAGATTCACGGTCTGGACCTGACGTTCCTGAAGGATTACAAGCCCGAGAATGTGGAAACGGATGTGCCCATGGAGCGGGCGCTGGTCCATGTGTTTCCCGGATTCCGCGAAGAGACGCCCCGCGTTCCCATGTTCCGTTTTGAGGACTGGCGGGACTATTCCCATGTGCTGCCGGCCATGCTCACCAACTTCCCGGATTTCTGCCCCGGCGGAAACTTCAAGAAGAGCTTTGTCGACGAACTGGAACGGTGCCGCAGCTTTTACAATCATTTCGAAACCTTCGAACAGTTCGCCCAGGACTTCGGCATTTATCACGCCCGCACCTTCCTTATGGAAAAGGAACGGCTGCAGGTTATCCATGCCAAGGGTTGGTCCTGGACTTTTGACCAGCTGGTAGAAGACCGCGTGGTGGCCTCTGGCCTTGCGGTAGAGAACATCATGGGGGCTCTGTGCCGCCTGAACCAGAGTTGCGTGTGGCATAACCATGTGACGGTGCGCTACCTGCACCAGCTTTTGACGGTGGCCTATTACCTTGTCCGTTGCGGTGCCATTTACCCCCAGGTGTTCTGGGTCAACAGCTTTACGGCACAAGTCCGCTGGCTCCCTGCCGAAATGCTCCCCGACGTCTTGAATGTGGTCATGGAACTGGAAAAGTTCGTGCCCGACGATTTCGCCTTTGACGAGAAGATGGTGGCCAAGGAAGGGGCTGAAGACGATTCCGGGAACCCGCCTGAAAAGGTGCCGGTGCGCAAGGAGTTGGCCCAGGCTGCCGAACATATCCTTTCCATTTTTATCGGTCGACTTTTGCGGTTTTCCCGCACGGCCCAGAGCAGCAAGAAAAGCGTTCACGACAACTTGCTGGGATTTTTCTTCGACTGCAAATCCGGGCGCCTGGCTGCCGGCGGCCTGAAGATCCCCTCAAAAATCCAGAAGTGGTTCTCGGTTTACAACTCCCTGGATTTCAACAATCAGATTGTGTTTGTCTGCGGTGAAGTGGGCAAGGCTGTTGGCCTGGAAGTGTTTGTGGAAGAGGATGGCGAGACCAAGGTGCGCTCGCCCCTGGCAAACCTTTTTGCCGCTAACGACCCGAGGCTTCTGGCGTTGATGAATGTGCTGAACTGCGTGGCCGAAACCTTTAAGCCTATGAAGGTTTATTTGGAAAATCGCGGGTCGGAAACGCTGATTTTGGAAGGTGCCGAATTAAAGGAATTCGTTACCTATGGAATCAAGAAGTTTGAAGTATTCGGCATCAAGACAGAACTGCCCAAGTCGCTGTTGAATATTGCCAAGCCCAAGGCCCAGATGAGGCTTAAGGGTAGCCTTGGCATTGGCGCCTTTAAGGCCAGCGACCTGTTGGACTTTGACTGGGAAGTGGCCCTTGGCGACGAGACTGTTTCTGCCCAGGAATTTTTGAAGCTGGCGAAGAACGCCGGCGGTCTTCTGAAGATGAAGTCCCAGTATGTGGAATACAGCGAAGACGACTTGAAGCTACTGGAACAGCGACTGCAAGACAAGAAGGCTTCTGGAAAGGCTGGTGCCGCTGGGGTGGATACGTCGGGTGAGGGCACAGCAGAAGGCTCGGAAAACGGCTCGTCTGAGGATTCGGAAGAAGAATCTTCACAGACCATATTCTCTACGGCACGTCTGCTGCAGGCTGCCTTGACGGGCCGCTGCGACGAAGTTCCCATTACCATGACCGACGGGTTGAAGGCCCAGCTGGATGAATGGCGTGCGGATACTTCCCTTACGTTACCCGAAGGTCTGAATGCCACATTGCGACCCTACCAGGAAAGAGGCTATGCCTGGATGCATAAGAATCTTGAAATGGGCTTTGGCTGTATCCTGGCCGACGACATGGGTCTTGGTAAGACCCTCCAGGTGATTACCTTCTTGCTGAAGATCAAGCAGGAAGGCAAGATTACACCCCGGGGGTGGTTTGATGAACAGGGTATCCCTGGCCCCGGCTCCGTGCTGGTGGTTGTGCCTGCAGGCCTTTTGTGCAACTGGAAAATGGAAGTGGCCCGCTTTGCGCCGGAGCTTTCCGTTTATACTTATCACGGCCCGGGACGCAAACTGGACAAGTTCCAGCACCATATTTTGCTGACCACTTATTCCACTTACCGCCTGGATCACAAGAAGTTGCGTGACATGCGCTGGCAGGTGGTGATTATTGACGAAGCCCAGAATATCAAGAATGCCGACAGTGAACAGAGCCGTCTGTTGCGAGCCCAGCAGGCTCCCATGAAAATTGCCATGAGCGGTACGCCTGTGGAGAACCGTCTGCTGGAATTCTGGACCATCATGGACTTCTGTAACCGCGGCTTTTTGCCGGGTCAGGCCGAGTTCCGCGACAAGTACGAGACTCCTATTCAGAAGTTCAATAACCAGGCGGTGGCCGAACGGTTCAAGAATATTACCGCCCCCTTTATGCTTCGCCGCATGAAGACTGACAAGACCATCATTAGCGACCTGCCCGATAAGATCCAGCAGGACGAATACGCCGAACTGACCAAGAGCCAGGCGGCTCTCTACAAGCATACCCTGGACGATTTTATGGCCCAGTTGGCGGCTATGAATGGGGAATCCGTCATTTCTATGGACGATTCCACGGCGGATGTCCTGGAAATGGCCGAAGTGCCGGCGGGTGGCAGCCTGTTCAAGCGCAAGGGTCTGATTCTTCAGATGATTATGGCCTTAAAGCAGATTTGCAACCATCCCAGAACATTCCTGAAGGTGGGGGAGGGCAAGGTGGAAGATTCCGGAAAGCTCCGTATGCTTTTGGACCTGCTGGCCTCTATCCAGGAACAGGGCGAAAAGACTTTAATCTTTACCCAGTTCCGCGAAATGGGCGACCTGCTCCAGGAAGTGATTCAGCGAGAAATGGGGCTGCAGGTGGATTTCTATCACGGCGGCTGTTCCCAGACCCAGCGTAATGCCATGGTGAAGAACTTCCAGGAAAATCCTGATTCCAAGGTGCTGATTCTTTCTCTGAAGGCGGCGGGAACGGGCTTGAACCTGACGGCGGCTTCCCAGGTGATCCATTATGACTTGTGGTGGAACCCGGCTATCGAAGCCCAGGCCACGGACCGTGCCTTTAGAATCGGGCAGACCCGCAATGTGCAGGTCCACCGCTTTATTACCAAGGGTACTTTCGAAGAAAAGATCAACGCCCTGCTGGAATCCAAGAAGGCTATTGCCCAGATGACGGTGAACGCCGGCGAAACCTGGCTTGCCGACATGGACGACAAACAGCTAGACGAAATCTTCAGACTGGACGGATAAAAAAACGGCCGCACGTCTGCGACCGTCTTCCCAAACCAAGGGACCAAATTTTTGGCGACAATCTCCGGGTCGGCTATGTCGCCACTTTACCGACCCGCCTTGCGGAACACACTCCTGAGTCGCGCAAGGATTTTGAGTTTTTTAGAAGCGTTACCGCTTACTTCAGGGTTACCTTCTGAACATACTTCACGTTATCCTGCTTGATGACCAGGAGAGCGGAGCCGCGGTAATCAGTCTTCAGCTGAACGGTGCTGAGGCCCTGCATGGCGGTGTAGTTCTTGGAGGCGATTTCCTGACCAAGGCTGTTGAGCAACTTGACGGAAGCCTGGCTGCTTCTGTGGGCGTTGAAGGTGGCGGTAACGAGACCGTTCTGGGCGGTGACCATCACCTTGTTGTTGGTAGCGGCGATGCTCTTGATGGCGGCAGTAGTAGATGTACCCCAGTCGCCGGTTGCGTTTGCTGCAATGAGAGAACCGCTTGCGATACCATCGAAGGTGCCAGATTTCTTGTCGAAGTTGTTCAGGGTGTCAACAGTACCGTCGGCCTTCCACAGGAGCATATTGTCCAGGTACATGTCGCCGGTGAACTGGGTGCCGTAAATGTTGATGCCGATAGCCTTCATGCCCTTGGCGTCGACGATAGCCATCTGGTTGGCGCTTTCACCAAATTCAACCTTGTAGTTCTTCAGACCCAGTGCAGCGAGGGAATCCACGTTGCCCAGGCTGACTTCCTTCCACTTCCAGTTGCCGGACATGTTGAACAGGGAAACGCTTGCCCAACCGTATTCGCCGCAACCGTCGCGAGTCTGATCCAGGCAGGGGCCTGCAACAGTACCGGCGACACGCATGTCGAAGGAAATGGCCACATAGTCGCTCCAGTTTGCACCGCTCAGGTCGATACGGAAGGTACCTGCTTCGCTGGTGTCAGACTGTACGGTCTTGTAAGAAATGTGAACAGCCTTGTCGCCTTCCACAACCTGGGAGGAGCTGGGAGTAGAGGCGCCGCTGATGGCGGGGAGACCATAAACTTCGCGGATGGCGTTGATGGCGCCTGCGTCAAGCAGCTTGCCCATGGGAGCGGACTGACGACGGAGATAAGCCATATTGTCGTAAGCTTCGGTGCTTTCGTTACCCATGTCCCAGATAACGGGGATGACGCCGTTCTTCTTGGCGGCCTTGGCCACGTCGCGGTGCCACTGGATACGGCCTTCGATGTGCTTCTGCAGTTCTTCGCCGCTGAGTTCCGGGTAGCGGATGTTGGCGCCGAATTCACCAATCAGGACGGGGATGCCGTAAGCCTGGGCAATCTTCTGGAACTGATTGTCGACGTAGGCGCCGGTGCTGACGGTAGCGTCGACGGAATTTGTCCATGCGTTGTAGCCTGCGTTGCGCTTGGCATCGGCACTCTGGTAATCACCGTAGAAATACTGGGTCAGAATCTTTTCGCCACCAGGTGCGCCCCAGTCCTGTTCGCTGGGCATGATGGTGTACTGGTAGGGGCTATAGTAATGGACTTCGAACATCATGTAGCCTGCCTGCTTGTCGGTGGGGAGCATGTTGGGCTTGATGTGGGTGACAGACTTGTCGATGTCGGTGTTGGTACCCTGGATAATCAGGGTACGAGTTTCGTTGTTGCCGCCAGTAGCGCGGACAGCGTCAATGAAGGTCTGGTAGTAATGCATCAAGGTCTGAGCATGGGCTGCGTTCCAGTCATTATCACCCAGGTTAGAGCCCGGTTCGTTGGCACCAGCAAAAAGCAGGTGTTCGTCGTAATCCTTAAACTTGTTTGCAATCTGGGTCCAGTAGTTCTTCATCTTGGTGTCGACTGCGGCTTCTACAGTTTCGCCGATGTGAGTCTGGAACCAGCCTTCTTCGCCTTCGTGGTGGATGTTCAGTACCACATAGAGGTCGTTCTTGATTGCGAAATCAACGACGGTCTTTACGGAGTCCAGCCAGGTTTCGGTAATGACACCGTTAGGAGCGTGAGAATCCCAAGCGCAGGGGATACGGACGGTAGAGAATCCAACAGCCTTGATGGAATCCAGCAGTTCCTGGGTGGGGAACGGGTTGCCCCAAGCTGTGGGGTTGCTGGGGACTTCCAGGGAGTTACCGATGTTGAAACCGAATCCCATCTTTCCTGCCAGATCGGCGGCCTTGGGAAGTGCTGCGAATGCAGAAGCGCTTGCCAGCAAAGAAGTGGCGCAGGCGAGACCGAATGCATTTTTGAAGTTCATAATTGCTCCTTAGTTTTATTTAAGGACAATTTATATTCCGGATTGGAGCATTAGTTGTTTTTTCGTGCCGCTGTTGAAAAAGCCGGTGTAGAGTTCTCAACATGGGTATCGGAATTTACAACGCATACTTTATAAAGAAACGGCCCCTCCAGGGAGGGGCCGTAATCAAAGGTATGCAGTACTTTTTTGCGAACCTAGTTCATTACTTCAGGATGACCTTCTGCATGAACTTCTGGCTGCCCTGCTTGACCAGCAACATGGCGGCGCCGCGGTAGCCGGTGGTGAGCTGAACCGTGTTGGCCCCTGCATGGGCGGTGAAGTTCTGGGAGGCGATAACTTGACCCAGACCGTTGATCAACTTGGCGGAAGCTTCACCTGCCTTGGCTGCGGTAAAGGTGGCGTTCACATAACCCTGCTGCACGTTCACGAACATCTTGCTATTGACAGCGGCCACGGCCTTGATGCCTGCAACAAATTCGGGACCGGTGCCGTCTGCGTTGGCGACAATGAGCTGAGCCTTGGCAATGCCATCGGTATCCGGCAAATCAGCGTCGAAGCTCTGGAGGGTATCGCAAGTGCCGTCAGCCTTGATCAAGACGATGTTGTTCAGGTACATGGTGCCCTGGAGCTGGGTGGCGTAAATGTTGATTCCGAATGCGGTCACCTTGGACTTGTCCTTGAACTTGAGACCGTCTGCCTTGTCGCCATCGGCGTCAACCAGCTTGATGGTAACAGTGTTCAGTACGCTCTTGAAGTCTTCCATGGCTCCCAGATGGAAGTCGGACCAGCTGCTTGCTGCCGTGCTCATGCCAAAGGCGTCGACACTTGTCCAGGCGTAGCCATTGCAACCCTTGGTCGAATCACCGACGCAACCAATGACGGAAACAGGTTCGGTGCGGAGCTGGAAGGAAATTGCTGTGTACTGGGACCAGTCTACGCCACCGTTGAAGTTGAGGCGGACGGTACCAGTTTCGCTTGCGGTGCTGATCTTGGTGTTGTAGGTAACCCAAAGTGCCTTGTCGCCTTCCTTGACTTCAATCTTTTGTGCGGGGGTGTATTCTTCTGCAGCGGCGAACTGAGTGACCATGGCGTTCATGACCTGCTTGTCAACAACGGAACCCAGATCGGAACCGTAAGCTGCTTGACGGCGGATAATGGTAAAGTTGTTCACGTTGATGGAGCCGTCTTCGATCTTGGCGGAGGTGCCTTCAAAGCCGGTATCCCACACAACGGGAACGAGGCCGTGCTTCTTGGCGGTTGCCACGGTGTAGCCGTACCAGGCGGCGCGAGCCTTCTGGTGCATTTCCAGGTCGGAACCGCTAAGGGTGTAGTGGCCTGCAATACCCATTTCACCGATCACCACAGGGATGCCCTTGTCAGAGAACAGCTTCTGCATCTTGGAGAAGGTCTTTTCGATGTCGCTCTTGGAACCGGTTGCGGAACCGGAACAAGTATGGGCGGCGTCAGCACCGGTGGTCTGGTCTTCCCAATAGTAGTACACCTTACCCCAGCTTTCGTCGGCGGGCATAAAGGCCAACTGGTAGGGGTAGTAATGGAATTCGGCCATGGTGTAACCTGCACCGGCCGGATCTTCGGGATACTGGGCGCTGAGCAAGTCGGCCTTGTCGTGTTCAGTACGGGGAACCTGCACGATCACGGTACGGGTTTCGTTGTTGCCGCCAGTTGCACGCACTGCCTTGAGGCAAGCTTCGTGGTAATCCTTAAGGATGTTCATTCGGTCTGCACCAAAACCCAGCTGACCGTTGTCGGTGTAGGCGGCGCCAGAACCGCGGTGGTCGTTAACGCCCGGTTCGTTGGCGGAGGCGAAAATCAGGTGTTCGTCGTAGCTCTTGAAATAGTTGGCGATCTGGGTCCAGAACTTGCCCTGGAGTTCGGCGATGGCCTTGGCGTCGGTAGTGCTGTTCTGTCCGTTGCGGTCGATATGGGCGCCGTCGAAAACGTTGTCTTCCAGCCAACCGTTATCCCAGTGGCTGTTCAGCATCACGTACATGTCGTTGGCGATAGCCAGGTCGATTACGTCCTTGACTGTCTTGAGCCAATTTTCGTCAATGACGCCGTTTGTAGAATGAGTGTACCATGCGCAGGGAATGCGGACGGTGTTAAATCCGGCTGCCTTGATGCCATCGATAATGGTCTTGTTCGGCACAATGTTGCCCCAGTTGGTAGGATCGTTGGGCACTTCCATCGTGTTGCCGATGTTGTAACCCAAACCCATCTTGGGGTAAATATCAGAAGCCTTGGGGAGGGCGAAAGCGGAAATGCTTGCCATGAGGCCAAAGCCTGCAACCAGGCTCAAAAGTCTAGAGACGTTCATCGTTACTCCTTTTTGCGGGAAAATCCCATTTAACCAACCAAAAACCAAACAACCAAGGCTAAAGTTAAATAGGGGATGGCTGTTTGGGACCATTACTTTGATGTGCGTCAAAATAAGCGGTGCAATATCTTCAACAAATGTATATGAAAGTTTACCTTTCCGGTCGGCTGTAAGCCATAAAATGTGTTCCAAATCAAAAGATGAGGTCTACGTCACACCAGGGGCGCGCTATGTAAAAATGGCGAAATTTGCGAAAAATAAGAAATTTGACCTATTTTTCTGCCCATAAATAACATACTTTAGGTTTAACTGGATTGGAAGGGCTAGGATATGGAGTTCCGTTTAGCGAAAAAAGAAGAACTAAAGGAATGTATTAGGGTGTGCTCCGAGGCTTTTATGCCTTACGAGTTCAGCAATATTTACCGCCCCAAGTGCGAAAAACGCTACCGCAGGTTTACCTGGGCCATTCATCGTACGGCGGTGAACATCTATTTCAAGCGAAAAATGCTGTTTGTGGGCGTCGAGGGCGATCGTATCGTCTGTTGTGCCTGCATGGACGCTCCTTGGCACAAGACCATGACTTTGGGGGAATACCTGAAGAACGGGGCGCTCCGGGCGGCATTTTCCGGAGGAATGTTTAACCTGCTGGGTTATGCCAGTATGATGGACCGCCTGGAACGTCATTGCAAAAGCATCAAGGAACCACACTGGCACCTGAGCAATTTCGCCGTGGCGCCTGAATGCCAGCGAATGGGCTACGGATCCCGCATGCTGCAAGAAGGCATTTTCTCTTACATTGCCAAAAATGGTGGCGGCGACCTTTACCTGGTTACCAATTCCCAGAACAATGCCAAATTCTATTCACGGAACCGTTTTAGGGAAATCGTCTACGAGGATTTGCTCCTGAACAAGAAGCATCTTGGAAACTGGACTTTCAGAGCGAAAATTTTGGCGGTTTAAAGCCGACAGAAAACGTCTAACAAAAAAAAGAAGCTGGCAATTCGCCAGCTTCTTTTGGTGAGGAAAGAAAACTTGTCGGACTATTTTACGTTAAAGCGGGTGGTTGTACCGCCCTGTTTTGATATGTAGGAGCCGGGACGCAATTTGCCGCGAACCAGGTTTCCGTTCATGTCAAAAATACGGTTGTCGCCTGTAGGTGCCTTGATGTTGGTAATGGGCTTCGTGCGAATCTTGTTTGTATTCTCGCTGGTGAAGTCATCGACGTGGGTGATGCCTGTGTTCACGTAATCTCCCATGCCGTAGACCTTTCGCAAGGCGTTCAGTATCTCGACATCGAAGACCGCTGCGTCAACTGATTGACGCTGAATGATGGTCATGTTATTCTTGCCTTCGTGGCCGGTATCCCAGGCGATGGGAACAACCTTGTTTTCTAGAGCGGCCGTGGCTACGGCGGTGTACCAGCCGATACGTCCCTTACGGTGCCTTGCATAGTCATCACCTTCAAGAATATTCACGCGGTCATTGGCGCCGTATTCCCCGATAATTACGGGGATTCCCTTGTCCACGTAGTTTTCCTTCATCTTCTTGAAGGCCTTCATGGCATCGTCGGCGCTGCAGGGGGTTCCCATAGCGCCACCCCAGGGGTTGTAACCGCAGTTATGAACGATGTCTGCGCCGGTGGCGTAATTTTCTTCGCCCCAGTAATATTGCGGTTCCACAGTGGCGCCCCAGTTTACTGGCTCGTCTACAATGGTGTACGGTGACGGATCATAGTAATGCACTTCGAACATGAGTCGACCATCGATTACATCCTTAGGCATCTTGTTTGCCGGGTAGACTTCTACGGAACGGTCGATGCTAGTGGAAGGTCCTTGAATAATCAAGGTACGGCTTGCGTTATTTCCACCTGTTGCACGAACTGCATTTACGAACGTCTGATGGTAATCCATCAGGATTTCTGTTTCATGTTGGTAGTTGCCGTCGGTCGTAGCGGGCTCGTTCGCGCTGGCAAAAAGCAGATTTTCGTTATAATTCCTAAAGCGGGTGGCGATCTGTGTCCAGAAATCTTTCTGACGTTCGTTAACCTTTTCTTTATCGGCGTCGTTCAGTTTTTCTTCTAACCAGCCGCTATCCCAATGGATGTTCAAGATGGTCACGAGGCCTGCACGCATGCAGTAATCGACAACGGTCTGTACGGAATCCATCCAGCTAGAAGCAATTTCATTGGCGCTGCCTCCGGGGACAATATCTGTTGTGCTGGAGTCGCGACTCATGGCGTTGGAATGGCTATACCAGGCGCAAGGAATGCGGATGGTGTTGAAGCCGGCGGCTTTTACTGTGTCGATATAAGCTTCTGTAGGGAACTTGTTTCCCCACCAGGTGGGATTTACCGGCACTTCCATGGTGTTGCCGATGTTGATTCCCAAACCCATCTTTTCAAAAATTTCCGTGGCGGTAGGAAGCGGTTCTGCCTGGGCAAAACCAAACGCTGCTACAAGAGCTGCTCCCAATACACTCTTTTTCATAATCAACCCTTTTTTTTAACAACAAATACCAAACTATATAAATAAAGGGTGGAACGTACGAAAAAAAACGTCTACCCTTTTTATAAAAGTTGAAATTTACTCAACGGGATAAGTCTATGATGCTTATGGATTGCAGTCGAGGCAAGTCCATTCCACAACGCCGGAACCTTGCCCTCCGAAACGGGCCTTCGTGTTGACCTCGATATCGATGAGGAATCCGAGAGCGCCTGCATTCCTGGTACAGCAACCGTCGCAGTCTGCGTCAGAGCACATATCGTACACTACGGCGTCAATTTCGTGACCGCCTTTACGTAATCGGAATGTCTTTAACTTGTATGTATTCCAGTCCTTTTCGTGAACGGCAATGATGTTGTTTTCGGCCACCCATTCTGGGGTCTGTTGTTCATCTAGACCTGCAAACCAACCTGCCCATTCGCAACCATTATATTCAATGCACTCTTCGCTGCCTTCATCAGGGTAGGATTCGTACCAGGTCAAGTTGGCGCGATTCCACTGAATTTCGTTTGCGGAGGATTCTGGTTCGGCGGGCGTATTGTCGCTGGAGGATTCGGGGGCGGGAACTTCAACGCTTGAAGAAGACGGTTCGGGAATCGAGCCCACGTCTGCAGAAGAATCGTCACTGCAGGCGACGAAAAACAAAGCCGTCAAAATTGCCGGGAGCAACTTCATGTTTGCGGACATGTTATCGTGCCAGCAGAACAATGGCGTTGCACAAAACCAGCAGACCGATAATCAATGCGATGGCGGTCTTGTTAGACATTTTCTTTTGGGGTTCGTTGGCCATATATTCCTCTTTTTTAAGGTTAGTGCTGGGCAAATTTTAATGGGCGATAAGCCAGTTTTCGCCAAAGCCTACGCTGGCTACCAAGGGAACTTGAAGTTTCATGGCGTTTTCCATTTCGGATTTGACCATGGCGGAAAGTTCGTCGACGCGGTCGCGGGGACATTCGAAAACAAGTTCGTCGTGGACCTGCAGCATCATGCGCAGAGGCAAGGCTTCATCGTTAATGCGCTTCTGGATGCGGATCATGGCAATCTTGATCAGGTCGGCGGCGCTGCCCTGCACGGGAGTGTTTACGGCCATGCGTTCTGCCATCTGGGATTCCATGCGGTCGGAACTGTCGATGCCTGCGATGTAGCGGCGGCGGCCGGTAAGGGTTTCAACGTAGCCGTCGCGGTGGGCGTTGGCCTTGGTGCTCTCGATGAACATCTGAACGCCCTGGAACATGTCGAAGTAGCCGGTAATAAAATCCTTGGCCTGACCCATGGGAATTTTCAGATCGCGGCTCAGGCGGAAGGCGGTCATACCGTAAAGCACGCCGAAGTTCACCACCTTGGCATCGCGGCGCATATCGCTAGTGACGTTTTCCAGAGGTACGCCATAGATGGCGGCGGCGGTACGGGCGTGAATGTCGATGTTGTTGCGGTAGGAATCAATCAGGGCTTCGTCACCGCTTAAATGAGCCAGCATGCGCAATTCAATCTGGGAGTAGTCCACTGCAAGAATTACGTTCTCGGGATCCTGGGGAACAAAGGCCGCACGGATCTTTTTGCCCAGTTCGCTACGCACGGGAATGTTCTGCAAGTTGGGATCGCGACTGCTGAGGCGACCTGTTGCAGTACCCCACTGCACAAAGCTGGTGTGGATGCGCCTGGTTTCTGGATTTACCAGAGTGGGCAGCACGCTGATGTAGGTGCTCTGCATTTTCTTCAGTTCGCGGTATTCCAGAATGGCTGCAATAAAGGGACTGGCGGTTTCGTAGAAAAGTTCTTCCAGTACGGCGGCGTCGGTGCTGCGCTTTTTAACCTGGCGCATGCCTAAGGTGTCGAACAGGACTTCTGCCAACTGCTTGGGGCTGCCGATGTTGAATTCGCAGCCAGCCATGTCGCAGATTTCCTTTTCCAGATTTTCGATGCGGCGTTGCAGTTCGTATTCCAGAGTTTTAAGGCTAGGAACGTCAACGGCGATGCCTACGGTTTCCATCTGGTACAGAACCTTGAGCATGGGCATTTCTTGCTGGTAGAAGTACTTTTCGTAATCGTACTTCTGCAGCTGCTTTTGCAGCGGAGCCCACAGGCGCAAGGTGTAAACTGCATCTTCGGCGCCGTATTCGGTGGCCTGGGGAATGGGAGCGCGGTCGAAGGTAATTTGGTTCTTGCCGCGGCCAATGAGATTCTCGATAGGAATCATCTCGTGCTGCAGTCGCTGCATCACCTGGTTATCCAGACCCAGTCCATTTTCGCCGGGGCTTAACATCCAGGCGGCAATGAGAGTGTCTATAATGTTTGCTTTCTCGATCTGCTGTAATGTCAAATCAAAGGCGCGGGCCAGAACGTGCAGGTCAAATTTTGCATTGTGGAACACAAAGGTGTGCTGAACTTCTGCCGATTCATCCTGGCTAAAAATCTCAACGAACCACTGCTTAACGGCGTTGATGTCGAAGTTGGCTCCCTTGGCCACGGGCAGGGGGAACCCGATTTCGTCGTGATGGTTCAGGGGGATGTAATAGCCCTTGGCTTCATCTGCAGACAAGCATAATCCAACCAACCCGCACTGCATGGGGTCCAGGCCGTCTGTTTCCGTGTCTACGCCAATCAGGGGGGCGGCTGCAAACTCGGCCTTCATCTGTTCAAAGATTTCAGTGGAGTCTACGCAGATGTAGGTGGGGAGAATATCCTTGGGCAAATCGAAATCGACACGGATTACTTCCTTGTTTTCTCCAGTAGTTTCGTCTGCGGCATTGTCGGCGTCTGCCGGCTTCACAAAACCAGTCTTGCTCGGAACTTTTTCCAGCAATCTCAACAGACTGTTGATTTCGTGCTCCTTGAACATGTCGGCCAAGGTGTCTACATGGATGCCGTTATATTCCAGGGCATCCAAATTTCCGTTAAAGGCTCGCTTGGTCTGAAGCGTTACCAGTTCGCGGCTCAGGAATGCCTGTTCCTTGTTGTTGGCCAGATTGTCGTGCAGACCTTTCTTCTTGATGTTGTCTATGTTGGCGTAAATATTATCCATGTCGCCATACTCTTCAAGCAGGGTAATGGCGGTCTTGGGGCCAACCTTGGGAACGCCGGGAACGTTATCGCTGGCGTCTCCCATCAAGGCCAGATAGTCGCGGATTTTTTCAGGCGGAAGGCCGTACTTTTCCAGAACCTGTTCCGGACCGAAGTCAATACCGTCAGCGCCTTTTTCCAGATGGAACAAATGAATCTTTTCGTTCACGATCTGGCTCATGTCCTTGTCTTTACTGATAATCAGCACATGGTCAAAACCGGCCTCGGCGGCAGCCACGGCGGTACTTGCCATCACGTCGTCCGCTTCGTAACCCGGTTCCGACAAAAGGGGAATGCCGCTTGCCTCCAGAGATTCTCCAAGCAGGGGCATCTGGGCGGCCATTTCTTCGGGCATGGGGCCGCGATTGGCCTTGTAATCCGGGTACAGTTCGTGGCGGAACGTTTTTGTATGAGCCACGTCGCGGGCGATGGCGAAATGGGTGGGTTTGTGCTTTGCAAGAATCCTAAGGACGGCGCCCCAGTAGCCATGCATCATGGACACATCTTCGCCAGCGCTGTTTTTAAGCGGGTTCTGGGAATAGGCATAGAACATGCGGAACGCGAGAGCGTAGGAGTCGAGCAAGAGTAAAGTTTTTTCGGCCATGGTTCGAAAGTAGAATGTTCTAACAGAAAGCTCTGTACAAGTTCTTGATAACGTCGCTGGGGAGCATGGAGAATGGCCCCAGTTCTTCGCGGGTCAGGCGGCCTGCCTTTTGATGAATCAGCACACCGAGAACGGCTGCTTCGCCAGTGGGCATGCCCTGAGAAAGCAGAGAGACGATCACGCCTGTAAGCACGTCGCCGCTACCGCCCTTGGCCAAGCCGGAGTTGCGTGCGGGAATCACATATACGCGACCGTCCGGGAGGGCGACGTAAATGGGGGAACCCTTCAGCACGATAGTCAGCTGGAACTGCATGGCGAAATGACGCAAGTATTCCGGGTAGTAACTTTCGTTGGTCGGCAGAGGTCCGAAGTTGCGTTCCCATTCGCGCTTGTGGGGCGTAATGATGGCGTTGGCGGGGCCGCCTTCCATGCAGAAGTATGCGGAACCGCAGGCGTTAATGGCGTCGGCGTCAATGACCACCGGGGTGCTTAAGCCTGTCAGGAACATACGGACGGCGTCCTGGGTTTCCTGGGTGGTTCCGATGCCAGGGCCGATGGCGATGGCCGTCTGCCTAGAGGCGACGCTCTGAAGGTGCATCAGGTGCATTACAGAAAGACAATCGCAACTGTCATCTCCAAGGCCGCAGAATACGGGCTCGCTAAGCTTTGCCTGCAGTGTGCGCAAGTTAGACTTGGGTGTGGCCAAGGTGACAAGGCCTGCGCCACTTCTAAGAGCCGATGCGGTGCAAAGGGCTGCTGCGCCGGGCATATTGGAAGAACCGGCGATAATCATGGCGGTTCCCTGGGCGCGCTTGTCGCCGATTTCGTTGCGTTCCGGCAGAAGGTCGGGAATCATGCTTTCGTTGGCCAGGAATACGCCTGCGTCTACCCTGCGGATCAATTCGTCGGGGTAGGGGAGCTGTGCCAAAAGTGCGGTTCCGAAAGCGGCGGCGCCTGCAGAGGTGTAGGCGTCCAGACGGGGGAGGCCAAACTGCAATGTTTCTGCAGCGTGGATGCAGGGGTCGCACATTATGTGCTGCTGGGAATCATAACCGGTAGGGGCGTCTGCAGCCAATACGGGAATTTTCCAGCTGTTGATGGTGTTTACCGCTTGTGCGAAGGCGGGACGTAATTCTCCGGAGGCCCCGTTACCCAGCATGCAGTCGACTATTAGGGTAAAGTGGGGTGCTAGGGGGAGCTGCTCACAGGAATGAAGTCTGCCTCCTGCCGATATAAAATCATCGCAGGCCATGCGAGCTTCGTCCTTGAAGGCATCGGGCTTTGCAAGAGAATAGACCGTGCAAGGAATGCCGTCTTCGATCAAGAGCTTTGCAAGAACAAGACCGTCGCCGCCATTGTTGCCGCCGCCAATAAAGACCGCAACGCTCTTGTGCATTTTTTTCTTTTTCAGAAAATCCAGCACTGTGTCACGGAGGGCTTGGGCGGCCTCCTTCATCAAGATGTAACCTGCTCCAATGGGGGTGTTACTGATTCTGGAAGCATCGGCAGACGATGCGAAATCGTTTCGGGTGTTGTAGACCTTTGTGTCGTTATCTAATGCCCTCATGGCGTCGTTAGACACGATGGGGAGGCATTCGCTATACGAAAAATCGGTTAGCAGTTTCATGCTGAAAAAAACAACGGATTAGATGAACCAGAAGTTAACGCCGAGCTTGATGCTCATCATCTTTGCACCAGCCATATCGATGGAAGACGGGTGCTTGATTTCATCCATGTTGCTGAATCCACCGCCGATGTAATCGGCGTCGGGGAACAGTTCGGACATGCCCATGTAGAAACGCAAATCAATGCTAACCTGGTCCATTACGAAAACTCCTCCACCGGCCACAATGCCGAAGCTGAAAGCTCCCTGTTCGAAGTCATCCATTTCTTCCTTGACTTCCTTGTGGGTAATCGGGTCGGTGTGGTATGTGGGGGCATCTACGTTGCTGGCGAGACGGAGATTCAGCTGGGCACCTGCATTCACGTAGAAACGTTCTGCTACAACGCCGCGGAACATCAGGGGGATTTCCAGA
This sequence comes from Fibrobacter sp. UWH6, assembly GCF_900142465.1. NCBI lineage: Bacteria > Pseudomonadati > Fibrobacterota > Fibrobacteria > Fibrobacterales > Fibrobacteraceae > Fibrobacter > Fibrobacter sp. UWH6. The sequence continues at coordinate 314,351 of NZ_FRAX01000003.1, read as the reverse complement.
TTCATGCTGGAGTAGGTTCTTTCATTTCGGCCTGCGCTGTGGTTTGTGCTGCTGTAATTGAAGTCCACTTCCGGAACGAAGTACAGATTGTTTACCATTTCAACGCGTGCGGTAAGACCCGCTTCAAAACCGAAGCCTGTGGGGTCGTCAGTGAAGTCGTCATCCGGTTCTTCAAAACCGTACATCATGTCGTAATCAAAAGCGACACGAACGCCAACGCCTGCATCATGACCCTTCTTTGCGGGGGATTCCTGGGCGAGGGCTGCAGAGGCGGCGAGGCCTGCGATCAATAACATCTTTGTAAATAAAGTTTTCATTTTGTTCTCTTTTCGTATGGGTTGAAATTATTAAAAGTGATTACGTATAGTGACGTTGGGGTTTATTGTCGTGATTTTGTAAATGGTTGCTTTGGAAGAAGTCTTATGATCGTTTTTCCGTACAAGGGCGATTTCGTTTATTTCTTCTAAGAACGTATTGAAACCCGCTGTTTTGAAATTTTGAAATTTCTCAAAAGGTACCATAAGTGGATGAGATGTTTCCCTTTCGGGAATCGCGGCCGATTCCCAATTTTCCACTTTCCACCCAGAGGAGATTAACTTTGAAATTTGTAAAGATAAGGAGTCTTCCGAAGTGTATTCGATACAGAGACCTTTCCATTCTCTCGCATCGATTGTCTTTTCGCTCAAAACATCCGCTACAGGTATGGTAATGTAGTTTTCGGTCGTATCGTTAGAAAAAAATAGGTCGAGTCCGTCCTTGGTGGAATTTTCTGAATGATTTGTACTTGAGATCTGTAATGGGTATCCTTGTAAGGAAGAGTTTGATTTCTTTTTTGCATTATAAATTTCTTTGCCGCCACAAGTGGCTGGCTTCAAAAGGCTGTCTTCGGGCACGTTGGCGATTGTGGTAATCTTGTTGATTTTGACTGATCCCGTAGAATTGGGATCATCGAGACTGAATGAAATCACGCTTGAGGAATTTATGATGTTATTCCTATAATAGCCGTTGGATTCAGACCATTCGTTCCAATAAAATTGTCTGGACTGTAGTAATCCTTGTGTTGTGTCGTAAATTTTCAATACTTGAGGATGATTGTTTTGGTCTTGTTGTTTTTCGGCATCGCGTACAGTAACGGCTAAATCAGCTGTCGCTGAGTATTCTACGCATAGACCGTCCCAGTGTATTATGCTGTATTTATTCAAAAGGGCTGATTTAACTGAATCAAGGTAAAAGAACACTTGATTATTAGAACTATTGATGGTTAGATCTTTTAAGTTAACAACATTATCTGCATCGAAAACTTGTCCCAATTTGTATTTGCCATTTTCGTAAATAGCCGTACCTGTACAGTGTTGCTCCGTGGAGGAGTTTTCCTCCAAACTGACTTTGGCGAGTGTTGTGATTTTAGAGACGGTTATATTTGTTGGGTCTGACTTTTCGTTCTCGAAGGAGAAAAATTTTATCTTGTCTGTTGAAAAATTACCTTTTATAATGTTGTTGCTATTCTTGGGGTCTTCCCATGATAATTTGAATGATTTCTTTTCGCCGTTAGTTATTGGTAGCACTTGTAGTCTGTAGTTGTTTTCAATGCCTAGGTATAGGTTTGCAGGACCATCGGTGGCGTATTCAATGCAGAGGCCTTCCCACGATGTAATGTTCCTTGTTGATGAGGAGTTGTCCGAGGAGGCAATGTCTGTTTTTAATGAGTGAAGTTTTGTGCTATAGTAGATTTTTGCGGTTGCTCCGACATCCTTTATGAAACCGACGCTGTCGTCCGCTTCTATCGGATTGCCAAAAACGTTTTTGTTGACGTCTTTATTTGCGTCGTAAATGACTGTGCCCGTACAACCTTCATCGTTTAGGCCAGTCTTCTGCTCGCTGCTGGAAGAGGTGTTTCCATTTGAAGTGCTGGAACCGTTGTTTGCGTTGCTGCTACTTGAACCGGCTGCGTTATCTGTTGCGCTGCTGGTTTCGCTGCCGTTACCGCCCGCGGAATTGACATCACCGTTGTTGCTTGTAGAATCAGTGTCGTCGCCGCTTACCACTTCTGCGAAGTCGTTGCCGTCATTATACTTGTCCTGGAAATTTTCCAGATAGTCGGTGCAGGCCGCGAACGCAAAAAGCGATGCGGCTACGGCAAGGTCCTTTGCTACGCTAAAAAACTTCATCTTTCTTCTCCGTCCTAAAAAAGCAGCGTTACGCCTACGCCTACGAGGCCAGCGGCGGCTATGCCAAAACCGACGGCGCGCATGTTCTGGGCGCTCTTGATCTTATCGCAACGGTCGTCATACTCAGATCGGGTAGACGCTTCCTTTTCGCTTTCTTTTTTGGCCTTGTTGTTGAATACGGCGGCCATGACTCCGCCTCCAATCATCACCACGCCTGCAACGGCTGTAGGAATCCAGGATTTCTTGGAACCGCTGTTGTTCTGTGCGGCGTCTTTGGCGGCGTTCTTGGCGGCGTTCTTGGCGGCTTCATCTTCTTGCTCGTTGACATCTGCAGTGTCCGCTACAGAAACAATCAATGCCGTGGTATCAAGAGAAGCCAACTTCTTTACCACGGGGGCGGGCTTGGATGTGTCGCCAGTGACTACATTGGCGGCAATCTGGCCCTTGACCTTTGCTCGTTTAATTTCTTTTTGATTTCCCCATATCCAGCGTCCCATCAAATCTTTTTCTTGATAGGCAGCTGTAAATTCCACACGTCCCCTAAAATTCTGCAATTTCGCTTGAGTACCCAGAGGCTGCTCCACCTTCTGGTCGCGAAGGTTTACCACGAAGTGAGCGTAATCCATGCCGGAGGGAAGGGCTGCCACATCAAACAGTTGGGCTCCGCTCAAGAAATAGGCTCCAGAAACGGGTTTGCTTAAATCCTGGTAAATGTCTAGCTTTTCGGAATTCAGGATAATCTTGATGTTGACGTTATTTTTTTCAAGGGAGTCGTTAACGGCATTGACTCGATCGACAAACAAGGGGGCAAATTCATCGCCGGCCTTTCTAATCACCACGTCGCCACATTTTTCCATCCAGCGTTCCACTAGAGTTTTCTGCTGCTTCAGTCGGCTGGGGTCAAAATACAGGGTGAAGTCGTAGGTCGCGTCAAAGGCCCCTGCAAGATCAAGGGGTTCCAGGTCCACTTTGCCGTCCAGTTTTAGCAATCGCTCCCTGGGAACGAGAATGCCGCCAAGTGCAGAAGCGCAAACCTGGATCTGCTCGGTTCGCTCGGCCAGGGTGTTGCCCATTTTGACGGAATTCAGGCGCACCTCGCCGGTCACTTCCATATACATATCTTCGAATTCGGGAAGGTCCACCGAGTAGAAGTGACTACATTCGTCGTCCAGAACGTCGTTGATGGAAATCATGGAACAACGGTTGTTCATTTCTGCGATTTTACTGGCTCGATTCAGCAAATCATCCACTTGAGGGTTGCTTTCGCCCAGCTCTGTCTTAAGGTTTTCCAGGTTCTGCTGGAGGTTTTCCAGTTCGGCCGGGTCCTTAACGAAAATGGATGTGGTCTGGCTAGCAAAAGAGGCTGCTGCCAGTATGACCATAAGTTTTGCAATGTTCAAAAAGTTCATATCCTAGAAACCGCCAAGCCCAGGCGGCTTTAACTAAAAACCGTCTGCTTGTTTGTGTGAATGTAATAAAATAATACGAACACATTTTAGATACTGGGGGGACGTAGGGTGTGTAAAAGTCTGATTTTTAACAAAAGTTAGTTAAAGATAATTTTTTTATCAAATTTAGCCTTGACTAATTAGCCTAGGCTTACTAAATTTAGTTCTGGCTAACAAAAAGAGGTAACAATGGAAAACGAACACGTAAAGCTCAGCCAGAGCCTAGAGGATTATCTAGAAATGGTGCACATGCTGCGCCTGGCTCATGGCATCGCTCGCGTAAAAGACATCGCCGCTGCCCTGCAGGTTAAAATGCCTTCTGTGGCAAAGGCCATCCTGGAATTGAAAAAGCTTGGCTTGGTCACCCAGGAACCTTATAGCGGTATTGAATTGACGGATGCAGGTCGCAAGGCTGCTGCCGATGTGCTGAATCGTCACATTCTTTTGAAAGGTTTTTTAATTCGTCTCGGTGTCTCTGAAGCTATTGCTGATAAGGACGCTTGCTGTATGGAACATATCCTGTCGGCAGAGACTCTGTCTAAAATTGAAGACTTCATGAAGCCTTCGGAAACTGTAATCACAACTGTAAAGAAGTTGAAGGTTGCAAAGGGTAACAAAAAATGAGCTGTAATTGCGGCTGTGGCTGCGACGGTAAAACCAAGAAGTGGAACGTCGAGCCGAAATTCTCTGAACTTAAGAAAGGCGACAAGGTGGAAATTGTTGGCTACAACGAAGGCGATGCCCGTTATAAGTCCAAGCTCCTTTCCATGGGCCTTGTCCGCGGCGTCACTTTGGAAGTGATGCAGATTGCTCCTCTGGGGGATCCCATTGAAGTGAGTGTCTTGAACTACCGCCTTTCCCTCCGTAGGGAAGAAGGCAATGTGTTGAACCTGAAGAGAATCTAATACCCGATCCGCGGGATTCTAAAGAAAAGAGAATATCATGTCACCAAAACCGTTTACAATCGCTATTGCAGGTAACCCGAACTGCGGTAAGACTGCTTTATTTAATGCCTTGACTGGCTCGCGCCAAAGCGTAGGCAACTGGCCTGGCGTCACTGTAGAAAAGAAGGAAGGCTTCTTCGACCTGGGCGCTCGCCACATCCGTGTGGTGGACCTTCCGGGTACTTACGCCATTTTCGCAAACTCCGAGGACGAACGCGCCGCTGTCGATTTCCTCCTCACTCGCGAAGCCGATTTGATTGTAAACATCGTCGATGCCACGAACATTGAACGTAACATGTTCCTGACCACCCAGCTGGTGGATATGCAGCAGCCTATGGTCATCGCCGTGAACATGATGGATATCGCTGAACAGCGCGGTCTCCATATTGATCTTGAAGCACTCTCCAAGCGTTTCGGGGTTCCCGCCATTCCTCTTTCTGCGGTGAACGAAAAGAGCATTACCAATTTCATTAGCCAGATGGCCCATGTTATCTCTAGCCCTATTGCCATCCCTGCCGGTCTCACCTATGGTGACAAGGTGGAGAATGTGGTGAAGGAATTGGAATCTCTGGTCGCTCCTGTGGCAAAGTTGCTAGACGCAGAACCCCGTTGGGTTTCCTTGATGTACCTGGGTAACAGTAACAGCTATGCAGACAAGTTTGCTGCTGCCGGTGTTGCCTTGAACAGGGATGAAGTTACTGCAAAGCTTGGCGAAGAATCTGAATTCGTCATGGCCGATGCCCGCTACAGCATGGCCCACGAAATCGCCGGTACGGTAATCGTTGGTGATCGCGCCAAGAAAACGCATTCTGATAAGTTGGATGCAATCCTTTTGAATCGTTGGCTTTCTCTTCCCATCTTCCTTTTGGTGATGTACCTGGTGTTCTGGGTGGCCGTGACCATCGGTAGCGCCTTTATTGATTTCTTTGATATTTCTTTCGGTGCCATTTTTGTGGATGGCCTGGGCTATTTGCTTAGCGATGTGATTGGTGCGCCCGCCTGGGTTTCTGCAGTTCTTGCCAATGGTGTTGGCGCCGGTATCCAGACCGTGTCTACCTTCATTCCGGTAATCTTCTTCATGTTCCTGTGCCTGACCTTCCTGGAAGACTCTGGCTACATGGCTCGTGCCGCCTTCGTGGCGGATCGCTTTATGCGATTCCTTGGGCTCCCCGGTCGTGCATTTGTCCCTATGATGGTGGGCTTTGGCTGTGGCGTTCCCGGCATTATGGGTTCCCGCGTTCTTGAAAGTAAGCGTGAGCGCTTCCTCACCATATTCCTTGTGCCTTTCATGAGCTGTGGCGCCCGCTTGCCGGTGTACGCTCTGTTCGCTGCAGCCTTCTTCGGAAAGCAGGCTGGAACCATCGTGTTCCTGCTTTACCTGGTGGGTATTGTGTTCGCCATCATTTACGGTCTGTTCCTGAAGAAATCCTTGTTCATGGGTCAGTCCAGCAATTTCGTGATGGAACTTCCTAACTATCATTTGCCGAAGATCAAGTCCTTGCTGATTCATTCCTGGCTCAAGCTGAAGGACTACGTGCTTCGCGCCGGTAAGGTGATTACTATCGCTGTGGCCGTTCTTGGCTTCCTCAATGCCTTTGGCTATGTGGATGGCAAGTTTACCGCCGGTAACGCAGATTCCGAAAACAGTTTGCTTTCTTCTGTGGGTAAGACCATTACGCCTGTATTTGAACCCTTTGGCGTTGAAGAAGACAACTGGCCCGCATCCGTTTCCCTCTTTACCGGATTGTTGGCTAAGGAAGCCGTTATCGGTACCATGAACTCCCTCTACGCCATGGCCCCGAAGAGTGAAGCGGTGGAAGGCCCTCAGGCTGAACCCGCTGCACCTTCTGAAGCCGCAGAAATTGTCGCTGAGGAAGCCCCGGCTGTTGAAACCGCCCCGGCACCAGAAGGAGAAAGTGTGGCTGTTACCGACAGCACTGCTGCTTCTGCTGACTCCAACGTCATTCTGAGCGAAGGCGAAACCGCATCCCGTGTCATTCCGAGCGAATCCTCCGCTGTCATTCCGAGCGACTCTCCTAGCGTCATTCTGAGCGCAAGCGAAGAATCCAGTGCGGAACCTGCCGAAACCGCCGCAGTTGCAGAAGCTCCCGCCGAAGTCGCTGCGATTGCAGAAGCTCCCGCCGAAGAAGAAAAGCCTCTTATCGCCGGTGTCGATGAATGCCCCGCCGAAGAAGAGGAAGATGGTGCTCCTGATCTCAAGGCTGCATTCATTGAAGCAGTTTCTTCTATCCCTGCAAACCTCAGCGAAGTGGTTGGATCTCTTACCGACATCTTGGGTACCTCTGGGGAATTGGAAGGCCAGGCTGCTGCTGAACTTAAGAAGGAAACTTTGGACAAGATTCTTGAATCTAAGTCTCTCACTTGCGAAGAATTTGCTGCCATTGAAACCTTTGGCGAAGAAGAGGAGGACGAAAAGACTCGCGAAGCTGTATTTGCAAAGCTTGCCGCTGCCGGTATCGAATTGGATGAAGATGCCATGGGGGCTCTTGAAGAAGGCGACCTGAGCGAAACCGCCGACATCTATGCAAACCTCCGCTCCTACTTCCACAACGGTGGTCACGATGGATTCAACTGGCAGGTGTTTGCCTTCCTGGTATTTATCCTGCTCTATGTACCTTGCCTTGCTGCCATGGGCGTTGTGGTTCGTGAAATCGGTCTGGGTCTTGGAATCCTTATGGCTACGGTTCAAACGCTTCTTGCCTGGGCCATTGCAGTGCTGCTCTACCAGATACCTGTTGGCGGACAAACCCACTGGATCGTTACCGCAGTCATTGTTCTGATCGGTACTGGAATCTTCCTGAAGCTCTTCGGTATCAAGGCAAACAAGCAGAAGCGTTTTGAAGACTAGCGAAAAAGAATCGAGAATCGCTATTAAATCAAAAACGTAAATCGGGGCCGTTGGAACGTGTCTCCTCCAACGGCCCTAATTTACAAACCTTGAGTTAGACTAGTCTAATATTTTAATTTTAAACACGACAATCTTTCGTAAACAAGTTTTCTCTTTTTTCATGCTATGTAAGGAAAATCGCCTAAAACAAGGTGTTTTTCAATGGCACGATATTTGCAAAAATTTGGCAAGAAGATTTTTAAATCACACACATCTACCCTAAGGAGTAATAATGAAATCTCGTTTAGCATTTGGCCTTATGGCTGTTTCCCTCGCCGCAGTTTCCGCCCACGCCGAAGAGCGATCGACTGTCATCCCGAGCGAAGTCGAGGGATCTAAGGGCCCTGAAGTCTCTTTCTCTGGTGAAGTGGAATTCGATGCCTACACCGGCGATCTTTTTAGCGATGGTCCAAAGTCCCATAACTATGCCTCTACTTTTGATTTTAATGTGGGTGTGAAGTTTAATGACCAGTGGTCTGCAGAGGTGCAGTTAGAAGCGGATGGCGAATCTACTGATCCTGCCGCTATTTACAATGGCGCATTCGTTCAGTACACCAAGAGCGAAAATTTTGTGGTCAAGGCCGGTGACTTGACTTTTTCTGAGGGAGCTTTCCTGAACTACTACGGCTACGACGATCCTGCCGACAATGCCGCTGGTATGGCTGAACACGATATTCGAGGAGTTGAAGTTGACTTTAATGGTTTTGTTTTTGGCCTCGGCTTTGGTCGCGGTGACAACGATAATCAAGTTTGCGCTGAAGAAGATGGTGAGGAAACGTGCGTAGGCGTCGCCTATGACGCTCACTTGGCTTATGAATTGGGCTTAGGTGAACACACTTTGCGCCCCTATGTGGATTACAAGTCCTATCAGGAACCGAAACACAATGAACTCCACGCTGGTGTGGATGCCAACCTGAAATTTGGCGGCTTCGGATTCCACGCCGTGTATGGTCTCCATGTGGATGCCCTTGGTGAAGATGAACCGGGTGCAACTCATGCCTTCCTGGTGGAACCCTCTTTTGAAGTGGGTGGCTTTAACATCAAGGCAACCGCATTCTACGCTCTCTTTGACGAAGATGCTCCCATCGATCACGGTGAAGAAATCCCGGAATACTTCTTTGCCTATGTGGAACCCAGCCTGAATTTGGTGGGCGCTCTTACCTTGGGAATCCCGCTGGAATACCACAGCAACACCTTGGATAGCGATGAGGATTTGGGTTCCTTTGCTGCAGGCCTCCGTCTTTACTTTGCCCCTGTAGAAGGTCTTGAAATTACCGGCTTCGGTATGCTGAATAAGCCCCTGGGTGATGACTACGGCGACAATGACGACATTAGCTTGCAGCTTGGTGTGGAAACCGTCTTCGCCTTTTAAGAAAATGCCATAAAACCTCCGCCAGCTCAAAGTTATGTTACCTCATTGAGCTGGAGGGTTTCCCGCCCCGGTAAATGCCGCGGGCGGGATATATTTGGCAAAAAATTAAAGTTAGACTAATCTAATTATGGCTAGAATGTTTGATTCATGTCTCGTTCGGCAATGTGCGCCTACACTAGCTGGCGTAAAGGTGGGGAATTTATTCTGCCTTGAAATTGCCGACGGCCTTCTGTTATGCAATCTTCTTTCCCGCTGGAATAAGGTTTTGAATCCTAAAGGCGTTTTTGTCAAGGTTGTTGCAGAGAAAAGAGGCTGTTATTACATCTATGTCTATAGGGATTGTGCGCTTAGATCTCTTACCTGTTCTTGTGAAATCCAGAATTTCCTGAAAAGATTCGGGTATGCGAAATTCGATGTGGATTCCTTGCTAAAATCGTTTCGAAAGCGCATGATGAAATCTGTTTGTTTTCCCCATGAAGTAGGGGTTTTTCTGGGATATCCCTTGGATGATGTGCGGGATTTTATCGCCAACGGAGGCAGAAATTACAAGCAAATAGGCTGTTGGAAGGTTTATAACGACGTTCAAAATTCCATGCATATTTTTGAGGTCTTTAAAAAATGCAAGGAGATTCTTTGGACTCGATTTGAACAGGGTGCTTCCTTGGAACGCTTGACTGTCGCAAGTTGATTTACTAAAAAAAAGGAAAAATAAAATGAGTAAAATTGCAGTTATTTATTGGTCCGGAACCGGAAATACCGAAATGATGGCGAAGGAAATTGCTGCTGGCGCACAAGCTGTCGGCGGAGACGTTTCAATTTTTCATACCACCGAGTTTTCTGCAGATTCTGCAGCGGTGTTTGAAAAGTTTGCTCTAGGTTGCCCTGCCATGGGTGCCGAAGAATTGGAAGACAGCGAATTTCAGCCTCTTTATGAAAAGATGAAACCTGCTCTTGCTGGCAAGAAGGTGGCTCTTTTCGGTTCATACGGCTGGGGCGGCGGCGAATATATGACTCCCTGGAAAGAGGATGCAGTTGCCGCGGGCTTGAACCTTGTGGATGAACCCTTGGCTGTTGAAAATGCTCCCGATGACGACGCAAAGGCTAAGTGTCAGGAACAGGGCAAGGCTTTAGCTTTGGCTTAAAATAAAAGTTAGCTGGTCTAACAAAGTTAAATTGGCTAACAAAATTAGAGTGTCTAACTTAGTTAAAAATTAACAAGGAGTAACCTATGTCTATCTTCAAAAATGAAAAGTTCTGGTTGGTGGTTGCTGGTGCTGTTGGCTCCGCTATTACCAAGAAAGTGCTCAAGGCAAAGAAAACTCGTGAACTTGCTGTAACTGGCCTTGCTCACGGCATGAAGTTCTCTGCCGATGCCAAGGCTGCCTTCCAGGATATGAAAGACGAAGCTAACGACATTTGCAACGACGCCAAGTCCGAAGCAGGCTTGGACAAGTAATTTTTCTTGTCAAGTCATCTTGTGTAGGTAAGTTTATGAAATTCAGAATCGCATACGATCGGCCGGGGCGTATCCGTTTTCGCTGTGGTCCTTACGCCTTTGAACCTAAGTTTGAAGGCCGTATCCATAAGGCTTGCGTGGGGATTCCTTGCGTAAAGTCTGCGGTAATCCATAGTGCCAATGGAAGCCTTTTGCTGAACTATGGCAGCGATGAATCTGCAGAAATAACTGCTGAAAATCGCCAGATGATTCTGGATTTTGTAACTGCCTTAAAACCGAGGGAATTGCCCGAAGTGGATCCGGATACGGATTACCAGTTGCAATCCCTGGATGACAATTTCCAGAACAGCCTGTGCAAAATGATAGCTCGCCGCTATCTGATGCGCTGGTTTGTTCCTTTGCCGATTCGAACGGCCATAACGGTTTTCCGCGGCCTCAAATATGTGGCTAAGGGATTATTCACTCTTGCAGAAGGTAAGTTGACCGTCGAAGTTCTGGATGGTGCCGCCATTGGAGCCTCCATGCTCCAGAAAAATTATGAGTCCGCAGGTACGGTTATGTTCCTGCTAGGGGTTTCTGGCTTATTGGAAGATTACACCAAGGCTCGCACCCGCACAGCGCTTACGGGCAGCCTTGCTGTAAAAGTGGACAAAGTCTGGGTGGTTAAAAATGGCGTGGACACCTTAGTTGACTTGAAGGACGTGGTGCCGGGTGACTTGGTGAGAATCCGCGATGGTGCCATGATTCCTGTGGATGGAACAGTTGTAGAAGGCGAAGCTTTAGTGAACGAATCCACCATGACGGGCGAATCAAAGGCTGTGTTGAAGAATGCGGGAAAGACAGTATTTGCGGGCACCCTCCTAGACGAAGGTTCCATCGTCGTGGAAGTCCGTGCGGTGAATGACAACACCAAGATTCAGAAAATCATCGAGCTCATTGACCATAGCGAAGATTTGAAGGCTGGCATTCAGAGCCGCGCAGAGCATTTGGCTGACAGCATCGTCCCCTTCAGTTTCCTGGGATTTGGCTTGACTCTTCTGTTTACCCGGAACATTACCAAGGCCGTTTCCATCTTGATGGTGGATTATTCCTGCGCCATTAAACTTTCTACGCCTATCTCCGTAATTTCAGCCTTGCGTGAGGCCGCCGATAGAAATATGACGGTAAAGGGTGGCAAGTATCTTGAGGAATTTGCCTTGGCTGATACTGTCGTTTTCGATAAGACGGGAACTTTGACCAAGGCAGAACCGAAGCTTCAGAAGATTATTGCCTTTGGTGGTCGTTCCGAAGAAGAAATTTTAAAGATAGCTGCCTGCATCGAGGAACATTTCCCTCACAGCATGGCCCGCGCTATTGTAAATGGTGCCGCGGAACGTGGCATCGATCATGCCGAAGAGCATGCGGATGTAAAGTACATTGTGGCTCATGGTATTGCCACAACCCTTAGAGGTGAGAGGGCTGTCATCGGTAGCAGGCATTTTGTTATTGAAGACGAAAAGGTTCTCGTGACGGAACAACAGCAGGCGACCATCGAAGAAGTGGGCGGTGCCGCATCCGTCATCTACTTGGGTATTGGCGGCAAGTTGGCTGGTGTCTTGTGCATTAGCGACCCTCCGCGAGAAGAGGCTGCCGTCGCTATCAAACGCCTGCGAGAAACGGGCATCAAGAATGTGGTCATGATCACCGGCGACAGCCAGAAGGCTGCGGAACGTACCGCTGAAATCCTGGGAATAGACACGTTCTACGCACAAGTTTTGCCCGAAGACAAACACAATTACGTGGAACGGATGAAAGCAGAAGGCAAACGCGTCATTATGGTGGGGGATGGCATTAACGATGCTCCCGCTTTGGCTGCGGCAAACGTTTCTGTTGCCATGAGCGATGCTTCCGACTTTGCCCGGGAAACTGCGGACGTTACTCTCCGAGGGGAAAATCTGGAAGACTTGGCTGAGCTTCGCGTTCTGAGCCAAAAGCTGATGGATCGAATCCAATCCAACTATAAGTTCATCGTCGCCTTTAATACGGGTTTGCTTGCGGGTGGATTCTTCGGATTCCTTTCTCCCACCACGTCGGCATTTTTGCACAATGCTTCTACCATGGCTATTTGTGCCAAAAGTATGACTAAAATTGGAACTTAACTCTGCATGGCGCAGACGGCAGTGCCCGATTTAATTAAATCATCCCAATTTTCCAAAGCGACTTTAACCACGTCGGGATCGTACATGATTCCGGCGTTCTTTTCTATTTCGCTTCTGCAGATGGACACATCCATGCCCTTTCTGTAGGGACGGTCCGAAATCATGGCGTCGATGGAATCGGCGATTGCGATAATTCTTGAACCCAGGGGAATGTTTGCGCCGGACAGTCCATCGGGATAACCTTTACCGTCCCAGCGTTCGTGGTGTCCGCGTACAATGATAGCTACGTTCTCAAATAGCTTTGCCTTCCGTAAAATTTCGTAACCTTGCAAAGAATGGGATTTCATGATTTCCCATTCTTCATCATTCAATCGTCCTGCTTTTAAAAGAACGTCGTCGCGTATGCCAATTTTCCCAACGTCATGCAAGTGTGCCGAAATATGGAATAGTTCTTCCTGATCGCCGGTGATGCCTAAAAACCTGCAAAGGGCTTCCACCATTTCCGCTACGCGGGAGGAATGGAAACTGGTGTAGGAATCTCTTGCTTCCAGGGCGGAAACGACGCACAAGATTAAGTCATGGTATTGAGATAAGGCTGACATGTGACCCTCCTTCCGATGACTTAAAGTTAGTTAAAGCTAACTGTTTTGTAAATACATTCCCATCATTTTCTTAATGCTGATCGGTACTGGAATTAACGCTCGAAGATGGAAATGAGTGTGAATCGAAAAAAATTAGGACTGATGATTTCTTCATCAGTCCCTTTTTTATATACTGACTTGTCTTGTTTTTTTAATTGATTAGAGTCATTCGACTGATTAATATATTTGTTGTGTCGTTTTCGGTTTGTTTAGCACTGAATGTTAGTAAATGTATATTAGTTGAAGAAAAACTACCAAATCTTCTTTCTAAATCCTGCCATAGTATGTAAGAAATCTTTTTCTCCCCTTTGTAAATGGAGACATTTGCACTATCATTTGTAAGTGTGCCGTTCGTCTCGTAGCGGTGAAATGATAACAAGAAATTTTTGTCTGAAGAATATTCTATACAGAAACCTTTGGCTTGGGCCAACCTTACCTGATCGTCTGGATGATTCACAAGAACAGTGTTGTTTCCTAATAAAGTAATATTGTATTCACTACCGGGTTTTAGATATGTTCTTTCCTGAAAAGAACCTAAGGACGACCAGTATTCGATATGTTGTGGTGTAATAGTCGAGCCGTCGCATTTTAAGTATTCGTCAATAGAAACATTGGGCTTCAATGTTGTGATTTTATGAATGGTTATAGAACTATTACCCAAATAGCTGATAAAATTGATTGATTCTACCTTTTCTATTGAAAATCCTTCTGAGCTGCCATTGTCTTCTTGTTTCTCCATCAAACCTACATTTTCATTCCATGACCATGTGAATGAACTTTTTTCGCCATTTGTATTAGGCATCTCTTTGTAAAGCAAAATAGGTTTATTAGCGCTACTCCCATCGACGACGTTAGCATGTAGAACTCCTGAACCAGTGTATTCAACACAGAATCCACCCCAAGGTTCAATATTCATGGTATCTGGGGATTCTACCAAAGGCATTATTAATAAGCCCTCCTGAGGAAGATATGCTGTTACTCCGTCTGGACTTGTTTTGCTCCAATCTGAGCCATACTCTTGGACAAACGTAATAAATTTTCGACCAAATCTATTATACACCGAATCTTCTTCCGCGTCATAAATCACGGTGCCGGTGCAAGGCTTGAAAGCACTGCTGCTGGATTCTGCAACAGAAGAAGAACTGCCTGGGTCGGCAGCGGAACTGGAACTGTCCGTGCTGTCGGAAGATTCGACGTCGCTGTCGCCACCGTTGGAAGAACTGAGTTTGCTGTCGCTGCTGCCGTCGTCGTCACCATTGTCGCTGTCGCTGGTTATTTCGGCGAAGGCATTGCCGTCGTCATACTTGTCCTGGAAGTCTTCCAGGTAGTCGGAACAGGCTGCAAATGCGACGAGGGAGGCGGCAAGGACTGGATTCTTCGCTTTGCTCAGAATGACGCGGGCGAGGTTGCTCAGGATGACACGGGAGGGATTGCTCAGATTATTCAATTTCATATCATCCTCTCCTTAGAAAAGCAGTGTGACGCCTATGCCTACAAGGCCCACGGCGGCTATACCAAAACCAACGGCGCGCAACGTCTGTGCGTTTTCAATCTTATCACAACGGTCGTCGTATTCTTTACGGGTAAGCGTTTTCTTTTCGCTTTCCTTCTTGGCCTTGCTGTTGAAGACTGCGGCCATTACACCACCGCCAATCATGACAGCCCCTGCGATAGCGGGCGGAATCCAGGATTTCTTGCTTCCCTTGTCCTGTGCGGAAGCGTCCTTGGCGGCATCGTTGGCGGCAACATCCTTCGGTGTTTCCTGGACTGCGGAATCTGCTACAGAAGTGATGAGTGCAGTTGTGTCAATGGAAGCCAACTTCTTGACGACTGGTGCAGGTTTTGTGGAATCACCCATAACAATTTCAGAGGAAATATCTCCCTTCGCCTTGGCGCGTCGAATGTCCTTCTGGCTTCCCCAAATCCAGCGGCCCATCAGGTCCTTTTCCTGGTAGGCGGCTGTGAATTCCACACGGCCTCTAAAGTTCTGCATTTTGCCGTCGGTTCCCAGGGGCAGGTTCACTTTCTTGTCTACTGCACTGACGATGATGTGCGAGAAGTTTCTGCCGGAGGGTAGGGATTCAACATTAAAGATCTGCGCTCCGTTTAGAAAGTAGGAACCCGCAACCGGTCTGTTCATATCCAGATAAAAATCCAGGTATTCAGGTTCCAGCACGATCTTCATATTGGCTTTGTTCTTTTCTAGAGAGTCATTTATTACTTTGATTCGATCGACGAATAGGGGTGCGAATTCATCGTGTGCTTGACGGACTACGACTTCGCTGCACTTTTCCACCCAGCGTTCCAGCAGGTTTTGCTGCACCTTCATGCGCTCTGCATCAAAGTATAGGTTGAAATCATAGGTCGCGTCAAAGGCCCCTTCTAGATTCAAAGGTTCCAATGCGATTTCGCCATCCATGCGTAACATCTTTTCCTTGGAAACGAGAATTCCGCCCAGGGTGTTTGCGCAGACCTGAATCTGTTCGGTGCGCTCTGCCAGGGTGTTTCCAACCTTAACGGCGTTCAAGCTTAATTCACCTGTCAGTTCCATGTACTGGGCTTCGAATTCGGGCAGGTCCACGGAATAGAAATGTCCGCATTCCTCGTCCAGCACGTCGTTGATGGAAATCATGGAACAGCGGTTGTTCATTTCTGCAATCTTGGATGCTCGGGTCAACAGCTCGTCAATTTGAGGATTGCTTTCGCCTAATTCGGTCTTGATGTTTTCCAAGTTCTGCTGAAGATTCTCTAATTCTGCAGGGTCTTTCACAAAAATGGATACGGTTTGGCTGGCAATGGAAAATGCTGCCAACGCGCCGATAAATGCCACGACTCTTAAAATGTTCATATCCTAATTCACCAACAAGGTTGAGTTTCCCAAAACTCCAATATACTGAATTACCAATGTAATAAAATAATATGAGAATCCTGTTTGTTACTTCAGCTTTGCGGCGAAGATTTCGAAGTCTTCGGGCATAGTCAGTTTGTCGTTGGCGGCCGCGCCTTTGACGATGTAGACGGTTTCTCCGAAGAATTCCAAAATGCTGGCTTCGTCTGTAGGAATAAAGTTCAACGGCTCTGCAGCGATACGCTTGTACAGCGACTTAAGAACGTCGATGCGGGCTGCCTGGGGGGTCTGTGCCATCCAGACGGTATTGCGGTCGATGGTCTTTTCAACGCGGCCGTCTGCTGCGATCTTGATGGTGTCTACGGCAGGCTTTGCCACAAGGCATGCCCCCTTGGTCACCAAGGTGTTGCAAACGTCAAGAATGATTTCCTTGCTAATAAAGGGGCGGGCGACGTCGTGAACGAGAACGTATTCCGCAGAACTGGTCAGGGCGTTGACTCCATTTTCTACGGACTGCCAACGTTCTGCGCCGCCTACAACAATCTTCAACTTGGCTCGCATTTCTGGAGTGAGGCCTGCGCTATTCTTGCCTGATGTTGCCCCGAAAAGTTCATCTTCAAAATGGCTTTTCCAGTCGACAGGTACAGCCATCACCACTTCGGCAATTTCGTCCATCTGCAGGAACGTCTCAAGGCAATAACGGTAAACAGGCTTGCCGCCCAAAAGCATCAGCTGCTTGGGAATGTTTCCGCCCATGCGCTTGCCCAGGCCACCGGCCGGGAGAACCACTGCAAATTTCTTGTCCATGTGACCGCCTATGAAAGGAGATTGGTAATTGTGCGCTTCAAATTAGTTTTTTTACAATCATTTTACGCAAGAATGTGAAACATTTTTCCCTTTAAAAACGTGTATAGAAAATAGCAGGAACACTTTCTTGCTTCAGGCCATAACAAGG
The DNA here is from genome assembly GCF_900142465.1 of Fibrobacter sp. UWH6. Taxonomy (NCBI): domain Bacteria; kingdom Pseudomonadati; phylum Fibrobacterota; class Fibrobacteria; order Fibrobacterales; family Fibrobacteraceae; genus Fibrobacter; species Fibrobacter sp. UWH6. The sequence continues at coordinate 297,473 of NZ_FRAX01000003.1, read as the reverse complement.
CTTGATTTGCGAAATCATAACGTGAAAAAGGAAAAGGATGGCTGAAATATCAGTAAAATGTTGTGATGGCTTGCAAAATGCAAGCGAATGTATTACATTGTCGGAAAATGGAGGTTTAATTATGGCCCTTTCTACAATTTCCGCAAGAATCGAAACCAAGGACAAGGAACGTTTCGACAAGTTCTGCGAAAAGGTGGGGCTGTCTACGTCCTCTGCCCTCAACTTGTTCGTCAAGGCGGTTCTCAGGGAGAATCGCATCCCTTTCGAAATTTCCCTTCCGGATCCCTTCTATAGCGAAAGCAATATGAAGTTCTTGGAAGAAGGCGCTGCGGCCATTAAGGCTGGGAAGGGGGTTGTTCATGAACTGATTGAAGTTGGGGGGGATGATGAAGAAGAACTGGTTTGATAAAGCCTGGGAAGATTATCTCTACTGGCAGTCCCAAGACAAGAAAACCCTGAAACGAATCAATCAACTCCTTAAGGATGTTGAACGAAGTGCCGAAGATGGAATCGGCAAACCGGAGCCTTTGAAAGGTAAACTATCCGGTTTCTGGAGTCGTCGAATCGATGATGTGAATCGCTTGGTGTACCGAGTTAATGGAGACGTCGTCGACGTGATTTCCTGTAAGGGACACTACGAGGATTAACTGACAGTAAAAAAAAACAGATGGTTCGTCGCCATCTGTTCTTTTTAATTCTAGCGCTTGGTTTCTGCGCTATTGAATCATTGATTTTTATTCGCCCACCTTGCCGTCGTGCAAGCGATCCAGGAAGTCCCTGGTTTCGAGAGCTACGATGCCGCTCAGCAGAATCAAGGCAATCAAGTTGGGGAATGCCATGAGGCCGTTGAAAATGTCAGCGCAAGTCCAAACGGCGCTTACGGTCAGGTAGGGACCGACGAAGATTGCAGCAACATAAATCCAGCGGTAGGCGAGGATTGCCTTTTTCTTCTTGCCGCCGATCAGGTACTGCAGGCACTTTTCAGAATAGTAGGCCCAACCCAGAATGGTGGTGAATGCGAAGAACACCAGAGCGATTGCCAGGAAGTAAGGAGCGATGGTTGCGCCACCGGGGAAGAATGCGAGACCGCGGGAGAAGGCTTCCATGGTGATGTTCACGCCTTCCAGGCCAAGCTTCGGATCCCAAGCGCCAGAAACCACAATGGCAAGGCCGGTCATGGTACAAATGATGATGGTGTCGAAGAAAGTACCGGTCATGCAGACCAGGCCCTGACGGACCGGTTCGTTGGTCTTTGCGGCGGCCGCTGCGATAGGTGCGGAACCGAGACCAGCTTCGTTACTGAAGATACCGCGGGCGATACCCTTCTGCATGGCGATAAAGATGGTGCCTACCACACCGCCGGTCACGGCGCTGGGGTTGAAGGCTGCGCGGACGATGGTCTGGACCGCTTCGGGAATAGCAGCGAAGTTCATCATGAGCAAGAGCATGCAAGCGAGAATGTAGAGGATTGCCATGACAGGAACGATATAGGTAGAAACCTTGGCAATGCGCTTCAGACCGCCGATAATCACGAAGGCGGAGAATGCGGTGACCAGAACGCCTGCGATGGCGGTGGTGATGCTGACGGAGTTTCCGCCGATGTTCACGAATTCAGCTGCGTTAGGAGTGAGTCGAGCCATGGCGCTGGTAATGCCGTTCACCTGGGTGATGGTGCCGATGCCCATGACGCCTGCACAGACACCGAAGATGGCGAAGAGCACTGCCAGCCACTTCATATTCCAGCCGAAACGTTCCTTGATGCCTGTTTCGATATAGTAGAAAGGACCGCCAAGAACCTTGCCGTCCTTGTCCATCTTGCGGTACTTCACGGCCAGAACGCCTTCGGCGTACTTGGTGGCCATGCCGAAGAAGGCTGCTACCTCCATCCAGAAGAGTGCGCCCGGGCCACCGGTGCCGATAGCGGTTGCCACACCCACGATGTTACCTGTACCGATGGTTGCGGCAAGTGCGGTGCAAAGTGCGCCGAAGCTAGAGACTTCGCCCTGGCCGCCCTTTTCGTTGTGGAGCATGTAACGCAGAGCGTTGGGGAGGTTTACCACCTGCAGGCAGCCCAGACGGACCGTGAGGAGGAGGCCTACAAACAAGATGACGACAATGAGGGGAATTCCCCAAACATAGCCATCGATGGTATCAAGAAAAGCGGTTAAAGCTTCCATATCGATCCTTTGGCTACGCGGATTTGCCAAAAGACAAATTCGCTATGAATAAATTGCAGGTGAAATGTAGAAACATATGAGTCAATTTGTTGATGCTCAATGGGAAACGTGATGGAATTGGGAAAAATATTCGCTAAAATTGTCTGCTCGTGGATTGGTTTTACATTTTATGTAGGTGCTTTGTTAGCCTCGTGGGAGACTGCGAGGAAATCTTGTTTTTTTGAAATTGCTAAATTTTGACATAGAAAATTTTAAACTATGGAGCTGTGACAAGATCTCTTGCGCGGCTGCCCTAAAAAAGGAATACAATATGTGCGATTGCTGCAATAACAAGCGTCCCGTCCGTGTACGTTTTGCCCCCAGCCCCACCGGTTACCTCCACGTTGGCGGTGCCCGTACTGCTATCTACAACTACTTCTTTGCAAAGGCCATGGGCGGCGTGTTCTACCTCCGTATCGAAGATACCGACCGTAAGCGTTATAACGAAACTGCACTGCACGACTTGATGCGCGACCTGAAGTGGCTTGGCCTCCAGTGGGACGAAGGTCCGGGTTGCGAAAAGGATTGCGGTCCTTACTTCCAGAGCGAACGCTTGCACATCTATAACGAACAGATCAAGAAGTTGCTGGACTCCGGCGATGCCTACTACTGCTTCTGCACCGAAGAACGCCTCCAGGAAGTTCGTGCCGAACAGGAAAAGGCCGGCGTCTCCGTGACCGGTTATGACCGCCACTGCCGTAACATTCCTCGCGAAGAAGCTGAAGCCCGCATCGCCGCTGGCGAAAAGGCTGTGATCCGCTTCAAGGTTCCCGAAACTGGCGTCACCGAATTCGACGACATGATCCGCGGCCACATCTCTTACCAGAATGAACTGCTGGACGACCTGGTTCTCATCAAGCGCGACGGTTACCCCACTTATCATTTCGCAAGTGTTTGCGATGACCACCTGATGGGTACTTCCCACGTGCTCCGCGGTGACGAATGGATTTCTTCTACTCCCAAGCACGAATTGCTGTACAAGGCCTTCGGTTGGGAACCTCCTGTATGGTGCCACCTGCCGGTGATTCTCGACAAGAATGGCGGTAAGCTTTCCAAGCGTAAGGGTGCTGCCTCCGTGGGCGACTTCCGCGACCTGGGCTACCTGCCCGAAACTCTGGTCAACTACCTGGCTCTCCTGGGCTGGAATCCGGGTGACGACCGTGAAGTCATGACCATCAAGGAAATGATTGACTGCTTCACCCTGGAACGCATCAACCCCAAGCCTGCTTCCTTCGATGAAAAGAAGCTGCAGTGGATGAACGGCCAGCACATTCATATGTGCGACGACGCCATGCTCCTCGGCATTATGAAGGAAGGTCTGGCTGCCAAGGGCTTCGACCTGAGCGCCGAACCTGAAGCACGTCTCCTGGAAATTGTGAAGAACCTGAAGCCCCGCGCACACTTCGTGCAGGATCTGGCTGACATGTCCACCTACTTCTTCAAGGCTCCGGAAACTTACGACGAAAAGGGTGCCAAGAAGCACTTTGGGGTCGGCTCCAAGGCTCTCTGCCAGCAGGTCCGCGACATGCTGGCTTCCATCGAAGATTTCAAGACCCCGGTCATCGAAAAGGAATTCTATGCTCTGGCAGAACGCATCGGCCACAAGGTGGGCGAACTGGTGGGCGCTCCCCGCTTGGCAGTTTCTGGCGTTACCGCTGGTCCTGGCCTGTGGGAACTCTTCGAACTCCTGGGTAAGGAAGAAACCCTCCGCCGTATCGACGTAGCCCTCCCGCTCATGGGGTAACAAATAGTGTTTAGTAAACAGTGGTTAGTAAACAGTAACCACTAACCACTAACCACTGACCACTAACCACTCAATCAATGCGTGTTCAGTTTCCTCATAGGTTGTACAGTCAGAGGCTATTCTGTTGCCGTTGCCAGAAGGTAACGGACCACGATATTTTTGCCCAGGAAAACTATACCACTTATGGGGGCTTGGACCCTCATATTCCGGTGCTGTGCTGCTGTACCCGCTGCACGGCCCTTTTTGTTGCCTTTTCTAACGAATTTTGTTTCTGCCGAAAGGAACACATCAATTCCGACTACGCCAAGATTTTCGGGCATAACCGTGTGGCTCCGGGTAACTGGCTCTACTTCAAGAAGAGTCTTAAGCCTGGTCTTGTAAAAAGTGTCTTCCAGGGCCCCGAAAAAGATATCATGGTTCTGGATTATGGTAGCGGTCCCGAAAAAAAGGTAGAATGCCCCAAGGTGACAATCCAGAAAGAAGAGTCTACGGATGGTTACCGGTTGCTGCCGGCACAAAGTGCCCACACGCTTCTTGGAGATCAGGTCTACCATACCATTCGCGACCAGTTCGGCGTTGCCGTGGGCATGGTGAACGATGGCGAAAAAGACAAGCTGGCTGTTTTGTTAAAAGACAAAACCCTGTTGTTCATTACCTTGCCGTTGCAGGCTCAGAATGCGCCTAACGATAAACTTACCCAGGCGGTGTTGGGCAAGGTAAAACAGGTGTTCCCGCAGGATGCTTCCAAGGTTTCCATTGAAGTGGGGCAGGGTGTGGTTTACCTTAAGGGAATGGTCCGCAACCTTTCCATTAAACGTGCCATGAAGGCTTGCATTAACGGCCTCCCTAAGGTGCGTGGTTGTGTTGACTTTACCCGAATCCAGACGGACTCCTACATCACGGATACTCAAATTGAACGTGCGGTTATCGCCTTGCTGGAATCACCCAATGTCCACCTGTTCAATTATGATGTAAAGGTCCTATTCGGCCATGTAGAAGTTTCCGCCTATTGCAACGAAAAATATTACTCCAGGGATCTGGAAAATAAGGTGGCTGAAATTTCTGGTGTGTTGGCGCTTCATTGTGCCATTTCCGTGATTCCTGCCGATCAAGTTGAAAATGAAATGCTGTGCAAGGAACTGGAAACGGATCTGGCCTTGCATTCCATTATGCAGGGGGCTGTGGTAAAGGTTTCCTGCGTGAACAAAAAATTCCTGCTGGAAGGTCATGTGCGTTCTGTTATTCAAAAACAGGCTGCGTTCCTGTCTGTGGTAAAGAAGGCAAAGACCGCTTCCATTGAAAACCGTTTAAAACTTCTGTAACTGGAGAAATCCTATGGCAAGTGGTTACGAAAAAATCAATAATATCAAGGGCTTCCTAAAAAGTAAGGTCACTGTAAAACAGCTTGCCTCTTTGTTGAATTGCGGCCCTCGTACGGTATTCCGTCATCTGGATGTCGTTGCCAAGGAAAACTGCGGACTCCGTAAGTTTAAGGAAAATGGCGAAACTTATTATGTTATTCAAACTGACAAGGAGATGAACTTCAACCAGGAAGTGGTTCGTCAACTTGAAAAGGTCAAGAAGAGCCTTTCTGTCGCTAACGCGGCCGACTTGAAGACTATCAAACTGCTGGAAAAGGTGATTGATTCCATGCAGACCACCGATCCCGAAGACTTCAAACCCGATGCCATTTCTACGGACCCGGACTACATTCTGGATTACGGTCCTTTCTGCGATAATAAATTGCAGGATTCCATGGTGAACAAGGTGCTGAAAGCCATTCACGATGGTTCCATGATCCGCATAAATTACACTCACTCCGCCTCTTCTGAAAAACCAGAGACGAAGATAGTGAATCCTATCAAGGTCATTATGCGTATGGATACCCTGTATCTGATAGCCGCAGATGAAACTTATGAAGAAACTCAGGTGTTCAAGAACTTCATGTTCGAAAAAATTTCCAACGTGACGATTACGAATGTTCCCGCACCTAAGCTACCCTTCGATGCGAAGATCCATTATAAGTATGCTTTCGCCAAGTATACCGATTCTAAAATCACTCCTGAAGATGTTTCCCTGTTGGTCAAGACCAAGTGGCTTCAGACTCAGTTTGAACGTTCCCACTTCTTCCCGGAAGCAACCCGCCGTCTCGATAAGAACGGCAATATGGTTGTGGATGTAAAACTCCGCATCACCCCTGATTTTGTTACTTGGCTCATGGGTGTTTCTACGGAAATCTCTATTCTTAAGCCGGAATCCCTCAAGAATAAGGTTCGTGAAAGTTTGCTGAAGGCTTTGGCCGAAATGGATGCGTAACCATGGAACATAATCTTTCTGACTACAGTTTTGAATTTCCTCCCGAACTGATTGCCAGCCGCACGGCGGGCAAGGGCAAGACTCGCATTTTGCATTGCCCTAAGGACGGTGGTGAACGTCATATCATGAAGGCTGCCGATATCGTAGATCTTTTCAGGGCCGGTGACTGCCTGGTGGTGAACAACACCAAGGTGATTCCTGCCCGCCTTTATGGAAAGACCATGCATGACGGCGAAGTAGAAACCTTGCTGGTGCAGGCCATGATTCCTGCCGAAGATGGTTCTGCCCGTTACGAGGCTCAGGTTCGCCCGGGTAAGGCTTTTAAGGTGGGCCGCGAATTGATAATCGCTGGCGTTAAGACCACTGTAGAATCTATCAACGAAGACGGTTCCCGTGTTCTGCGCTTTGCCGTAACGCCCGTTGAACTGGAAGCGGTGATGAATGCCCAGGGACACGTGCCCCTGCCGCCCTACATTAACCGCCCCGATGACGAAGAAGACAAGAAGGCTTACCAGACTATTTTTGCCAAGTATTCCGGTGCCGTTGCCGCTCCTACGGCAAGCCTCCATTTTAGCGAAGAGATGCTGCAGGCTCTAAAGGACAAGGGCGTCAAGGTCGCCGAAGTTACACTGCATGTGGGACCCGGTACCTTCCAGAATATTTCTGTAGAGGATTTCACTCAGCACAAGATGCACGGTGAACACTACGAACTTACAGAAGAAAATGCTCGCATCATTAACGAGGCAAAAGCCGCCGGTGGCCGCGTTGTTACCGTGGGTACCACAAGTACCCGCGTGGTAGAAACCATCGCCGACGACAACGGCGTTGTCCGTGCCCAGAGCGGTGTCACTCACGCGTTCTTCTATCCGGGTTATCGCTACAAGATCGTAGACGGCTTGCTTACCAATTTCCATTGGCCCAAGAGTTCCCTAATCTTGCTGGTGTCTGCTTTCTATGGCCGCGAAAACACTCTGGCCGCCTACAAGATGGCTGTAGAAAATCGCCTGAAGCTGTTCAGCTACGGCGACGGCATGCTGATCCTTTAGAATCCAAACGTCACCCAGAACGTCACCCTGAATTTATTTCAGGGTCTCAGGGTCTCTGTGCCTCGGGTCTCAGGGACTCCCTACTTGTCCTTGCGTTGCGGGAGCGTCCCGAAGTAACCTTGCTGCCTTAGGGCGGCAAGAACTTTCAGCTGATTTTCCTGAGTCTCGTTCAATATTTCGTCTAAAACAAACTGAGGAATTCTCTTCAGTGGCTTAAACTCGTTGGGAACGCCTGAGTAGTCGCTCAACTGCCAGGCCACCATCATCTTCTTCAGAAATTCGCTCCAGGGAAAATTGTCCTTGATAGACATATAGAACTGGGCTGGTTTCTTTCCGTCCTTGCCTTCTAAAAGCAGGGATCCGTCGCGAAAGCATGATAAAAGCACAGCCTGCCGTTCCTGATTTAGGGTGGCAGGCTGCGCGGGTATAACAAGGATTATTTTCATTTTTTGAAGCTAAATTGCCTTGGCTTTTTAGGCGGCGAGTTCGCGGCGAATTTGAGAATACTGGTAGCCAGAAATCGAGGTAATCTTGAGGACCAGTTCGCGGGTAACTCCTGCTTTAATCAACGCCTTGACATACTGCAACTTATTTTCGTTTGACATGATGCACCTCTCTCTCTTTTTTGACGTTGATATCCGTTTTACATGAAGAAAGATACAATTAATTTTTGACATTTGGCTGTCATCTACATCACATTTTCAAAGAAAAATTTTTCAAAAGATTCTGTAAGTTGTTGATACTCAATGAGTTGCCGAAAATGACGTTGTTTTGATATTGTGATTTAAATCATTCCAATTTAGACTATTCCTTTCAGGACGGGAAATGCCTTGCGGTATTCCTCTTGCGGAGCCGATAAAATGGTCCCCTGGATCACTTTTTCTCCCATTTCTCCCTGGGCGATAACCTCGCCGGTGGGGGAGATAATCATGGAATTTCCGTATTGGTTTGCGGCGGCTACATAAACCTGATTTTCGATGGCGCGGGCTTTCAGCAGGGTGATCCAGTGTTCCTTGCGAATGACGGGCCAGGCTGCCTGAATGGTAATGAGTCTTGCCCCGGCTTTTACGGCGTCGCGGAACAGTTCCGGAAAACGCAGGTCGTAGCAGATGGCGGCGGCGACATTCCACTGGTTTATTTTGAATAAGCTAACGGAATCGCCAGGGATGAAATCCACTTCGGGGAAGAAGGGCTTTCGCTTGTTATAGCAGGCGGCTTCCTCTTTGCGACCGGGCAGATAAAGGCTGGAATGGTTTTGCATCAGGGGGGCGTTCTGACCTTTATTGGGAACTGTAGAAATTCCAGCGCCAAGGACTGCACATCCAGTTTCGTCGGCCAGTGTGCTCAAGAAGTTGGCGGTGAGTCCTGCATCTGCATGGCCGAAGTCTTCTGCATATTTGGCAGGCTCTTCGGGAATGTACCCTGTGGCGAACATTTCAGGGAGAATGATAAGGCCGTCCCTGGGATTGCATTCGTCTAATAGTTGACGGACTTTCCTGAAGTTTGCGGTTTTATCGTTTAAAACCGCTTCCATCTGTACTAAATAAATCTTGAGCATGGTATACCGAAATATAAAATTTCTAATTTAACTAGTATGAGTATTCGACGCCTTATCGTTTTTCTGTCTGTGGTATTTTTTGCTGTCGTAGCATTCGGTGCTACGCCGACCCTAATTTCGGGTGTGGTTCTTGAAGCCGAAAATGACTTGCCCATTAAGGATGTGACTATTACCTATGTGTCGGGTAAGTCCGTGGGTGAAACGAATTCAGATGGCCGATTTGAGTATACCGTAAGCTCCAGTAATGCATCCCTCGTCTTTAAGAAAGATGGCTTTGATAGCGTTGTGGTGGAACTTCAGGATTTTGCCGACCTGTTCGATATGGTGGTTACCTTGAGTACCAACGTTCGTAGCCTGGGTGCAAGTACCATTGTTGGCGGTAGCGCCGAAAAAGTTCAGTGGGAAGTTGAACGCAAGATTAATCTGGATAAGCTTGAAGATGCTGCCGGTATGCGTTTCGACCTTACGGAACATTTGAGTCAGATGCCTGGTATTTCTGGCCAGAAGGATTTTAGTAGTGCTCTTTACTATGATGGTTCCCGTGCCGGTGATGTGGCTTACCATCTAGGTCGTCTCCGCATTCCCAACATGCGTCATCTGGATGTGGGATTCCCGGGTAACCTTTCTGTGATTAACCCTCATACCTTGAGCGGTATCGAAATTCATGACAACTATGGCGAAGGTCCCATCGGTCAGGGCCTGGCAACTTCTGTGCAATACATTCCCGAACAGACCAAGGGCGATTGGGGCTTGAGAGGAACTGCTGGCATTACCATGAGAGAAGTTGTGGTGGATGCTCCGTGGCTCTTCTGGGATAGTTTCCGTTTTGCATTCCGAATGCTGGACGCAGACATGTTGAAGAACATGGGAGAAAAGTTCTTCTCTGAGTTCCGTAAGAATACCGATGATTGCAAGGATTGCAAGGTGGCTGAATCGAACCCCTATGACCTGAGCGCCATGGATGTTTATGCCCAGTTTAACGGCTCGGATTCCGAAGGAAATACCTGGGCTCTGCGAACCTTGTATAGTTCCGACGAATATAGCGTACACCAGGATACTTCTAGACGCATTGATTCTGTGGCCTTTATCGATATCATTGAAGGTGTGCAGTCTTACTTGGTCATTGGCGCCGAATATGAATCCCGTTTTGGTACCAGCTTCCACGCAGGTATGGTTCGCGAACATGTGGGCGACACCTTGCGCGATACGATTGGTTTCCGTAGCCCGGGCAGTACCGACCAGGATATGGCAAAGGCTTTCATCGACAGCTACGAACAGACCCACACAACTCTTAGCGGTGGCCTGGATAAGAAATTCAAAGGTGATATCTATGGATCAAAGTTAAGCGGAGCTCTTCTGTATGAACATCATGTTCTTGAACATAAGTATCCTGAATTTGGTGGTGTTCAATCCAAGGATCATCAGACGGGAGTGCTTTCTGGAGCGGGTCGTCTGAACTGGAAGAGCGACTACTCTCAGAAGATTCTTTCTTTGGGTGCTGTTGCCGATGCGGGTGAACATGAAGCCGCTCCTACGGCCTCTTTCGATTATCAGCAGAATCTTTCTAAGACCGATACTGCTTTCTGGCGCCTTTTTGGTAATGCCGCCTACCGCAGCGACTGGAAACCTTACTTTGATGATGGCGAACTGACGGGACGTCTGGAATCGGGTGTTTCCGCTAAGCTGGGCCTTGGTTATAATTCCAAGTACTTCATTGCCCAGGCTTCTGGTTTTGGTCGTTATTATGCGGATCCGCTGCTGCCCTTGCCTAAGGCCTATGCCCGTTATAATGATGTGACTCCGGTGGATTTCGCCTGGGTAGCCGGTGCTTCGGGTTCTGCAGAATTAAAGACTTCTCACCATTTCTCCATGGCGACAAACATCAGCTCTGTCTACGGTGAATATGAACTGGATGGCGGTAGGAGCTTGCCCTGGGAAGCCAATTCCCGTCTTGATATTCTTTCTCACTTCCGCTACTATCCCCGCAAGGACTCTATCGTGTCTGTAATTTTGACTCATCATGCAGCCTTGCATCGTCCGCTGTATTACTATTCGATTACCCCGGCTACAGCCAATTCCATTGGCACTCGAGAACTGAAAGATTATCACCAGTTTACGGATTTCTTCCGCACAGACCTTCGCGTCAATTTGGATTTGATTCCCAAGAAGAGTTTCTTCCGTACGGCCAGGTTCTATCTGGAACTGGATAACATCTTTGCAAATCTGGATGTTGAATTCCTGGGTTCCGACAACTACCGCGAACGTTCTTATGTAACTCGTGATGACCGCAAGAAGAATTCTGCTGACGGTTATGATCTGGTTCCCTTTATGGCTAAGGGCTTGGGATTGTACCCTCAGTTTGGTGTAGAAGTTCAGTTCTAGTTTAGCTTGTTCCGCCTTCTTGTAATTTTGGCCCTTTGTGGTATGGCATTGGCGAATCCTACGGATGTCGCCTTTGTTCCGCCTAAGCCCGAAAAACCTTTGCGATTCTGTTCCGCAGTAAAGCAGTGGATTGCCTTTGCCGAACAGGATTCCAGCCTTGTGGAAATTACCCGTATGAAAGGCTTGCGCATGAATTTACGCTATGCGACTTTTGATAACGTAACGGGACATGACTTGTATTGCGGCGTGCAGCGGGCTTTTGTCCGCAAAGAAGCCTACGAGAAACTGAAGAAAACCATCCATGTCATGGAACAGGAATTCCCGGGAGCCAAGCTGGTCATCTTTGATGCCGCTCGACCTGTTTACGCTCAGGCTGCCCTGAGGAATACCGTGCGAGGAACTCCATATTCCCATTACGTTTCTTCTCCGGTGAAAGGGGGACTTCATAATTTCGGACTTGCTCTGGATTTGAGTCTTACGGATGCAGAAGGAAACTTGCTGGATATGGGGACTGATTTTGATTCCTTTGAACGCTGTGCGGGTTCTGTAGGGGAGTCTGAAGCTTTGCAAAGTGGTCGTTTGACTCAACAGCAGATAGACAATCGCAATAAACTTCGTTCTATTATGAAAAAGGCGGGATGGGTTCCTCTAGGAAGTGAATGGTGGCATTTTAATGCCTTTACCCGAGATTATACCTACGAAAATTTTGAGAAGTTTGGCATCTAATTTCCCCTATGCTTGCTTTCCTACATACCCTTTAGGGTTGATTTTTGAGTGGTGAGTTGTTGCATATAAATCATATAGAATGTATCTTTTCTATTACATAAGATTTTGAGGGACGCGATATGAATTTAAAAGTTCTTTTTGGAGCGCTAGTGCTTTGCAGTTCGGTTGTTTTGGCTGATGATTGGGATTCTGTAGGTTGGGACGACGCTGGTTGGGATGAACCTGCTCCCGCGGCAAAACCTGCTCCTAAGCCTGCTCCGGCACCCGCCCCTGTGGCCCAGCCCGCTCCGGCTCCTGCCCCGGCACCCGCTCCTGTGGCACAGCCCGCTCCGGCCCCAGCTCCTGCACCCGCTCCTGTGGCCCAGCCCGCTCCGGCCCCTGCCCCGGCACCCGCTCCTGTGGCACAGCCCGCTCCGGCCCCAGCTCCTGCACCCGCTCCTGTGGCACAGCCCGCTCCGGCTCCTACCCCGGCACCCGCCCCTGTGGCCCAGCCCGCTCCGGCTCCTGCCCCGGCACCCGCTCCTGTGGCACAGCCCGCTCCTGCTCCGGCCTCCGCTCCGGCTGCCGAACAACCTGCTACTTTCGTACCGTCGGTTGCTCCCGTAGCATCAGAACCGGCTCCGCAGAGTCCTACCCCTGTGGCTAATGTGGCTCCTGCTGGTTCTGCTTTGGATCTGGATAAGTTGACCGCCAAGGATACCGACGACTTTAACATTTATTCCAACCGACTGCAGCTGATTATGGACAGCGTTACCGCCGCTCACATTTTCGTACAGCAGATTGAATCCGATGTCAAGGCTCAATTGCCCCCTCTGGCTCCCAAGGGCGAATTTGAAAAGATGGCTGATTTTGAAAAACGCAGAGCTGTCTACGACAAGGAAGTTAAGTCACTTTCTGAAGCACGTTCCCGCGTTGCAGTAAAGCGTATCGCTGAACTTGAAGAAGCGGCTGATAAAATCAGAAAAATTCAGTCTGGTATGTACTCCGATGTAGAAGTGCGTACCTTCCCCGAAAATGCTCAAGTGGTTCTCTCTACTACGGGTGAGTCCTTGGAAGCTCCCGCTAAGTTCGAAAGCGTTGTTCCTGGCAAGTTGACGGTGACCGTTTCTTATCCCTCTTACGAAACAAGAGTTGTAGAAGTTGAATTGAAGGCCAATACCAAGTTGAAACTTGATGTTGTTCTTGAAGAACAGAGCATTTTCTCTAGAGAAGGTGAAATCAAACTTTCTGAACTTCTGCTCAAGAATTCCACAAAGTCTGAAGAGTATAAGGCTCGTGTGGTTATCATCGAAAATCGTATCAGACAGACTGATGGTGAACGTACTCAGATGATCAACAAGTTTATGGCCACTTACCCCAAGTTGTCTCCCCAGCAGCCCAACGAATCATCCGAAGAATTCGCTCGCCGTAGGGATCAGTGGCAAGAAGAAGGAAACCGTCAGTATAGTGAACTGATTTCCCGTTGTGACAAGTATCGTGAACGTCTGCTTCGCGCCATTGAAGTCTTGAACGACTACATGGTTGCTGTTCAGGCGGAGACTATTCGTGCCGAAGCTCCCAAGGCTCAGGTGACCATTGGTTCTTATGATTCTGAAGCTGAAACCTTCAGCGTGTCCGTGGTGGATTCCTTGGACGTCGCAACTCCGTTCTTGTTTAGCGGTGTGATGAAAATGCCGATTGACAAGGCTGCAACCTTTGATCGTTCCGCTCCTTTCAAGACCGAAGTGGAATATCTGAATTTCCCGTTGAAGACTCAGGCTGGCGACCGCTATATCGCAATGTCCAATCTTTACTTGAGCCGTGGCGGAGTTCCCTTTGACGTGGACGGTTCTTTCTCTGTGAATGAATTTGCCAATGAACCTGAATTTGTCAATTGGAAAGCCAAGTCCGATTCTATTCTTGCTGGTGAATTGAAAACCCGCGGCCTTACTGCAGAATATGCCTACGGTAGCGATATGCCTTCGACTCAGCAGCAGTCTGGCGAGTCCTGGACTTGGCGCGCATGGACCCGAATTGCTGCCGCAGTTCTTATTGCCGGTGGTGTAGGTGTGGGCATCTATGAGAACTCAAAGGCTAATGATGTTGCTAACGATTATAACACTTCTGTGTTCAGCAATTACGAAGAAAAACAGGCTGCTCAGAAAAAGGCTGTAGATGATATCGACCATCATCAGACGCTCCGTAACGTTTTCTATGGCGTTGCCGGTGCAGGTCTTTTGGCTGGTGTGATTACCTTTGTGTTCTAAGTCAAAACGTTTCTAATGAAGAACGGATGCTCCTATAAGGAACATCCGTTTTTTTTTGTATGCGTTTCCTATTGAATTTCCACCTTTATATCTACTCCCATAACCCAGGGTTTGGGGGAGTTGACGATGGGCGAAAGAATTCTCCGCACGGGGGCCAGATCCTGTGTCTTGATGTAGAGTCTGGTCCAGTGTACGTTTTGCACAATGGGGACGAAGGCGTCTACGGGGCCTAATACCATAAAGCTCTTGTCGGCGCGGAGGATGTTTTCTAGACGTTCCACCGTATGGCGTAAAAGGTCTGGGTCCTTGCTGCCGCAGCTGATTTCTACCAGCTTGCAGAAGGGCGGGTAGCAGGCGGCTTGTCGGTCGTCAGTTTCCATGGAGGCGAAACCTTCGAAGTCATGGTGAATGGCAAATTGCATCACCGGCTCGGAGGGCTTTAAAGTCTGAATGAAGACTCGGCCTTGGTCGCTTTGCGGGTCGTCGGATTTGCGGGAGGCTCGGCCGGCTCGACCTGCCGTCTGACTCAATAATTGGTAAAGACGTTCGGTTGTTCTAAAATCGGGGATGCCTGTGCCGCTGTCGGCTCCGACGATTCCTACCAAGCGAACTCCGGGGAAGTCGTGGCCCTTGGCAACCATCTGGGTGCCAAGCAAAATGTTGAATTCACCGCTGCGGAACTGGTCCAGAATTTTTTCGGTGGCACCTACGTTCTGGGTGGTGTCGCGGTCCATGCGGATGACTTTGGCTCCGGGAACCCAGCCGTTGATTTCTTCTTCCAGCATTTCGATGGCTCCGCCCACGAATTCGTAGGTGTCTGCTCCGCAGCTGCCGCAGGGGGTGTTTACGGGGTAGAGGGTGGCGCAGTAATGGCACATGAGAGAACGGTACTGCTTATGATATACCAGAGGAATGTGGCAGTTCTTGCAGTAAAGGGTTTCTCCACATTCCGTGCAGACTCGAACCTTTGAATAACCGCGGCGGTTCATCAGGATGATGGCCTGGTCTCCGGCGGCCACGTTTTCGGTCAGGGCTTCGCGGAGGGCGGGGGAGAGCATGATGCCTTTCTGCTGGCGGTTCTTGCCCATGTCTACGATGTCGATGTGAGGCATGGGTGCCTGGGTGGCGCGTTCCTTTAGCGTCAACAGCTTTAGCTTTCCGGTTTGTGCGTTTGTGTAGGTTTCAAGGCAAGGAGTTGCGCTGCCTAAAACCACAAGGGCTCCATGCTTGAATGCCAAGTGGAATGCTAGTTCACGGGTGTGATATCGTGGGGCAGGGTCCTGCTGCTTGAAAGAAGAATCGTGTTCTTCGTCTAAGATGACAAGGTCAAAGTCGAAGGGAGCCAGAATGGCGCTGCGGGTACCAAGGACTACTTTTGCATCACCGCGCATAATGGACAGATAGCCTTCTCGCTTTTTGGGGGCGGACAGGGCGGAGTGCAGAACCACGATGGGAACTTGCAGAAAGTCTTCAAACCGTTTGGAAGTCTGCGGTGTCAAACCGATTTCGGGAACCAGGATTAAAACTTTTTTGCCCTGGCTCAGGGCGACTCGGGCTAACTCCTGATAAATGCGGGTCTTGCCGGAACCGGTAACGCCGTGAAGGAGGGTGCCGCGGAAACCTGTGCCGTTAAGATCGGCGACTAGGGACTGCAGTGCGTTATTTTGTTCTAACGTCAGCGGCGGCTGGGCGGTAGATTCTGCGGATGGCTTTACGGTTGCACTAGGGGTGTCTGCCGGCAAGTCTGAATTTTTCGATGCGGCCAGGGCGTCCAGGAACTTTTCAAAATCGGCAGGCCAAAAAACAAATAGCGATTTCATTGGCGTGCTTATATAATACCTGGCGACCCATTCCAGATTTTCCATGTATCGTTCGTTAAAGGAGAATCCGGATTGGTGAGGGTAGGCGGGGCGCACCTGGAATGAGGGCCGCTGCTGGTGTACCTTGGAAACTACGGCCAGGGCAGGCTTCTTGCGTGTGGCGAACTGAACCCATACAACATCACCGCGTTTCAGGGTGACGCCAACAGGGACTCCGTATGTATAGACATCGGGAGCCATGGGGATGTACACTTCGCAGAAGTCGGTCAGCAGCTCGGGTTTGAGCTTGTTATGAACTTCTTCGGGTGCGTTTAGTTTGGGAATTCGTCTTGCCACGGCAACAAAGATAGTTAATAGTGTAAAAAGCACCTAATTTCTGCCATTTTTTTATTGACAAAACTTTTTTTAGTTAGATTATGCTATACACGAGCCCCCAAGGGCTTGTCTACCTATTGGAGAAATTTATGAGCTTATTTGATTTTGTAAAACCGAACTGGAAAAAGTCTGACCCCGCTATCCGCCTCAAGGCAGTAGACGAAGTCGACGATCAGGACATTATTGAAGGTCTTGCCAGCGACGTGGATGTTCGTGTTCGTACAGCTGCCGTCAAGAAGGTGGCTAGCCTGGATACTCTCAAGCGCATCTCTCAGAATGATGCCGACGAAAGTGTAAAGTCCCTGGCAAAGAACCGCTATCTGGAAGAAATCGTCAAGAAGCTGAAGTCCCTGGATTCTGCAACGAGTGAAGATATTGCACTGCTTTCTGAAATTAAGGATACTCACTTCGCCGATGACTTGCTGAAGGCTGCCGCTACTTGCGATGCCATTCGCGAAGAACTGGTGAAGTCTTGCACCAAGGCTAGCGTTCTTACCATTGTGGCTACCCGCGATGCCAAGGAATCCGTTGCCATGGCCGCTGCCGAAAAGGTGACTTCTGAATCCTTTATGGCTGACATCGCCAAGAGCTCCAAGCATACTTCCGTCCGTAAGATGGTGGCCGATAAGATTCGCGCCAAGAAGGAAGCCGAAGATGGTGGCAAGAAGGCTGCTGCTCTGTTGGCAGGTAAGCAGGAGGCTCTGCTGGGTCAGGCACATCACCTGGCTGCCCAGAAGGATCCTCTGGCTGTGAAGTCTCAGTTTGAAGAACTGATGGCCGAAGCCCGCGCCTTGGGCATGGGTGACAAGCAGGCTGCCCTGGATGAAGTTTATGCAAGCTTTAATAAGTTCTGCGATGAAGCCAATGCCGAAAAGATTGCCGCTGAAAAGGCTGCCGCCGAAAAGGCCGCCAAGATTGCCGCTCTTTCTGCTAGCCTCGAAGAACTGGAACAGCTGGTTTCCGAAAACAAGTTGGCCGATAACGCAGAACGCGTTGACGCTATCTTGAACGATTGGGCCGAAGGCAAGTCCATGATGGATGCCGCCTTGATCAAGCGCTTTAACAACGCCTACTTCAAGGTTCAGGAAGTCCGCAAGCCTGTGGTGGTGGATGCTCCTGCTGTAGACGCTGCTGACGAATCCGCCCGTCCGGAACTGCTGGAACGTCTGCAGGCTCTGGCTGACACCGACGTAAATGAAACTACCGGTAAGCACCTTCACGGCATTGTCCGCGAATGGGAAAAGCTGCCCCTGCTTGAAGGTGAAGATCCGATCCTTCAGTCCTACAATGCTCTCCGCAATAAGCTTTCCGAAAAGATTTCTTCCTTCACTGAATCCGCTCAGAAGATGGTTGAAGAAAACTCCGTCAAGCTGAAGGCCATTATCGAAAAGGTCAAGTCCTTCGACGAAAATGAAGACTTCCGCGAACTGAACAAGAAGGTTCGTGAATGCTACAACCAGTGGAAGGAAATCGTTGGCGAACAGAAGTTCAAGTACCACGACCTGTGGCAGGAATATAAGGCTGCAACCAGCCGTTTCCAGGAAATGCAGCAGTGGGAAAACTGGCGTAACGAACAGGCTCGCGATGAACTGCTGACCGAAATGGAAGCACTGACCAAGGAAGAAGCTAGCCAGAACGTTCTTAGCAAGCTCCGCGAATTCAGCAACCGCTGGAAGGAAATCGGCCCCGTATCTGCAGCAAAGCTTCAGGACTACCGCGATCGCTTCCAGGGTTACTATGAAAAGGTCAAGGAAAACTGCACTGCCTTTATCGAAGAGATGAATGCAGAACGCGTTAAGAACCTGGCCGACAAGGAAGCCATTTGCCAGAAGATCGAAGAACTGGTTGCCAATGCTGAAATTTTCTGGAAGGACAAGTTCAAGTCCGTTCAGGAACTCCAGGAATCCTGGAAGAACATCGGCATGGTTCCCAAGGAAAACGTGGCTGCCCTTACCGAACGTTTCAAGGCCGCTACCAACGCTTTCTATGCTCAGCATAAGGAAAACCTGAAGGCTGAAGATGAATCCCGCGAAGCTAACTACGAAAAGAAAGTTGCCCTCTGCCTGGAAGCAGAAGCCATTCAGGAATCCAGCGACTGGAATGCAACTTCTAACAAGTTAAAACAGCTGCAGGATGCATGGAAGGCTACTGGCCCCGTACCCAAGAGCAAGTCTGACGAAATCTGGACTCGCTTCCGTACCGCCTGCGATGCCTTCTTTGAAAAGAAGCGTGCTCACTTCGAAGAAATGGATGCTTCCAAGCAGAAGAATCTGGAGGCCAAGACCGCCCTTTGCGAAAAGCTGGAAGGTACTAGCGAACAGACTTCCCTGGAAGAATTGAAGGCCGCCGAAGCAGAATGGAAGTCTTTGGGTATGGTTCCCAAGGAAGCCGTAGAAGCTATCAGCGATCGCTTCAATACCGTTTACAATAAGATTCTTGCCCGCCTGGCAGAAGCCGATGAAACCCTGGCTGCCGCCCTTGCCGAAATCAAGGCCAAGAAGCAGGAAATGATCAACAAGGTTTCTGAATTTGCAGAAAGCGCCGGTTCCAACCAGTTGGCCGATGCTGTCCGCGAAATCCAGAAGGAATGGCGTGAAGCCGGTTCTTGCGGAGCCGAAGACATGACTATGTACAAGCGCTTCCGCGAAATCTGCGATGACTTCTTCACCCGCCGTCGTGACCAGCTGGACATTCAGGAACAGGCTCGCCAGAACAACCTTCAGAAGAAGTTGCTGCTCTGCGAACAGGCCGAAGACCTGCTGACCGACCTGAGCGAAGCTACCGTGGGCGCTTCCATGAACAAGGTGAAGCACCTCCGTCGCCTCTGGAAGGAAGTGGGTGCCGTTCCCCGTGAACATTCCGAGAAGACTTGGAACCGCTTTAACTCCGCCTGCGACAAGGTGTTCGCTTTTGGCCGCAAGGATGAACCCAAGGCTGAAGAAGCTGCTGCTGCTGCTGCAGAGGCTCCCGCTGCCGAAACCGCAGAATAAGCGGAAACCTAAGGATAAATGCAAAAATTTAAGGATGGTCCTTTGGGCCATCCTTTTTTTGCATCTAGCAGAATCGGTGTCAAATTTCTAAATTTGGGCCATCATGAAATTTCCCCCTTGGACATCAGTGGATGAAGCCGCCCGACTTTTGGCAGACGGGCAGGTGGTGGCTATTCCTACCGAAACGGTTTACGGCTTGGCCGGCAATGCATACGAGCCTAAGGCTCTGGCACAGATTTTTGCCATTAAGGAACGTCCGACCTTTGATCCCCTGATTGTTCATATTTGCGATGTGGAACAGTTGAAGGATATTGCCAAGGATATTCCCGAGGCGGCCTACAAGCTGGCTGAAGCTTATTGGCCTGGTCCCATGACCTTGATCCTTCCCAAGAAGGATTGCATCCCTGACCTGTGTACTAGCGGCCTTCCTTCTGTAGCTGTACGCTTCCCGGCTCATCCCATTGCCCAGGAAATTATCCGCAAGGCTGGTGTGCCTTTGGCGGCCCCTAGCGCAAACCTGTTTAAGCACGTGAGCCCCACAACCGCCCAGCATGTGGCAGACCAGCTGGCTGATCGTGGGTTGGCGGGTATTGTTGATGGTGGCGCCTGCGACGTGGGCGTTGAAAGTTCCATCATATCCGTGGTGACGGAAATTCCTACGGTTCTTCGCCCCGGTGCCATAACTCCCGAAATGGTGGAGAAGGTCTTGGGCAAGGTGGCTATCAAGGAATCTACATCCAAGCCGGGTCAACCCATGGCCGCTCCTGGCCAGTGCGATACCCATTACCGCCCTCAGGTGCCTCTTTATTACGGCGAGGTTCCTGCCGGATTCAAACTTCCGGAACATACTGTGCGTATTGCATTTGGTGATACCGTCGGGCCGATTCCCGCTACCCTTAATCTTTCCGAAAAGGGAGATATGTTGGAAGCGACCGCCAAACTGTATGCCTACATGCATGATCTGGATTTGCCGGAATACGATTTGATCTTGGTGGACCCGATTCCCAATGTTGGGGTGGGGATGGCCTTGAACGATCGCCTAAAGAGAGCTTCTATAAAGATGCATGGGGGCTAACTGCCCTCCTGGACCCCCTGCTCAGAATGTGCGTTGCACATTCTGGTCGTTGAGTTTCGCTTCAACGATTTTTTTGTTTGTCAATCCCGAGAGGGTTCGGGATTGACTGTTTTATTTCAACGAATTTTTATTTCTTTTTCAGGATGGCGCGGAGTTCGTCGGCGGCTTTTTGCAGGTCGTCGTTGACGATGATGTGTTCGTACTTGCCCTGAGTTTTAGCAAATTCAACTTCCTTCTTGGCGTTTGCAAGGCGGAGCTGGATGACTTCTTCGGAGTCGGTGCCACGACCGCGGAGGCGACGTTCCAATTCTTCGTCGCTGGGCGGGAGAATCAGGATGCCTGTTGCGGTGGGATAGACTTTGTCAAAATTCACCTTGCCGAAAACATCAAGGTCAAACAGGACTCGATTGCCTTCGGCCAGAGTCTGTTCAACGAAACTCTTGGGAGTTCCATAGTAGTTTCCATGAACTTCATTCCATTCAATCAGACCGTCATTCTTGATCAGTTCTTCAAATTCTTCCTTGGTCTTGAAAAAGTAATGAACGCCATCGACTTCACCGGCACGGGGCTGGCGGGTGGTTGCAGAGATGGAATACTTGATGTCCGGAAAGTCCTTGATGACCAGGTCCTTGAGGGTGGTCTTGCCTGCGCCACTAGCGGCACTCATAACGAATAATTTGTTGTTCATATTCTGCTTTCAGTTTTCAGTTTCGAGCTCGCAACTGCGTTGCTTTCTGCTCTGTTTAACGCGGCTTCGCCGCCTTGTTTAAATCTCAATGCTCGCCACTCATCAATCGTGGCTGTCTACTATTTCTTGTCTTCGATGTACAGGGGACGCTGCTTGACTTCGTCATAGATTCGTCCGATGTATTCGCCCATGATTCCAATGGAAATCAACTGTACACCGCCAAAGAACACGATGGCCGTCATGAGAGATGCCCAGCCGGGAACCGTGGTGGTGGGGTAGAAAATCTTTTCGATAATGGACCAGACGAACAGACCGAGTCCCACGATTGTGGCAAACATGCCTGCGTAGAAACTGAGCTTCAAGGGGGCGGAACTGAATCCAGTAATGCCGTCGAACGCCAGTCGGAGCATCTTCTTTAGGGGATACTTGGAGGTGCCTGCAGTACGTTCGGCTCGATCGTACTTGACTCCGATTTTCTTGAAGCCTACCCAGCACACGAGACCGCGGAGGAATCGGCTACGTTCCGGCAGGTTCTTCAGCTGGTCCACCACGCAACGGTCCATAAGACGGAAGTCGCCTGTGTCGGGCGGAATCTCGATGCTGGTCAACTTGCCGATAAGGCGATAAAATGCAAATGCGGTAAACTTCTTGAAAATGGTTTCGCCGGCACGCTTGTTGCGCTGGGCGTAGACAACTTGATAACCTTCACGCCACTTTTCCAGCATTTCGTGAATCAGGCTGGGCGGGTCCTGCAGGTCACCGTCAATAATGACGACTGCATCGCCAGAAGCCTTGTCCAGGCCTGCGCTAAAGGCTGCCTGGTGACCGAAGTTGCGGCTGAAGTTCACGATCTTGTTGTTGGGGTTGCTGGGAAGTAAACCTTCTACAATTTCGCGAGTGCGGTCCTTGGATCCGTCGTTCACGAAAATTAATTCATGTTCCACGTTTTTCAGTTCTTCTTCAAGAACTTCGTATGTCTTGGCAACGATTTCTTCTTCGTTAAAGACGGGAATAATAACAGATAAAAGCATTTTAACCTAACCGATTTAAACTAGGGAATAAGAACTGCATTTACGAAGTCTACGTGAGTGCAGTCCTTGCTGCCCTTGGGGGTCGACTTCAAAGTTAGCTTTTGGACACCTTCAATACGAACTGTTAAGGTGTGTGCGGTACCATTTGTGAAGACCGGTGTAGAATTCAACACCTTTCCGTCACCTTCAATTTCTACAAAAACGCCGTCACTGCAGAGGGATTCGTCATCCAGACCCACTGTGGTGCGGAATAGGGAGTACTTGCCGCCGACATCGTAAGTCGTCTGGGAGGGGGAATGGGTTCCCAGTCCGCTGTCGTAATTTTGCCCGTCAACGGTCATCTTCTTCCCTTCGATGCTTGTGTTGAAGTGAAGATTGCCCCAGCCTTGCTGATGACTTTCATAATTCAATTCGGTTAGCGGAATGGCGCCACCTTCCTTGTTCATATAGTTAATCACCTTGTCTGCCAGTTTTTTCTGCTTACTTGTGTCATTAACTATAAAGCGGAACTGGTTGAAACCGGGCTGCAAGGCCTCCGTCGAGGTGACCTGCTGGAACTCACCAAATTGGTAAGGCTTGCGGATCATAATCTTGTTGTTCAGAGTAATGATCAGTTCCCAGTTTGCGATGGCTTCGCTAGATTCCTTTAGGGAGTAGGAAATGCTCAAGGTGTCGGTGACGACTTTATTTACGTCTGTGTTTTCATCAACCTCGTTCAAGTTTTTTTCTGCGGGCTGTGCTTCGGTTAGCTTGGGTTCCTGGACGTCAATAATCTTTTGAGTATTGTAGTTCTTGCGACCGTTAAACTTGGCGATTTGAACCCAGTAGTTGTTCGTAATAAGGATGTTCTTGATTCCGTCCATTTCCATTTCGCGCTCGAATACGTCGCAAGTGGTGGGGATGCGGTGTTCCACTGCTTTCTTGTGGTAGGTCTTGCTATCCCAACAATCCAGTCCACGGATATAATAGACTTCTCCCTGGTAGCGATCTATCAAGTTCTGCATATCTTCGGAGGACAGATTTCTGGCCCTGTCATAATGAATGGAAGAAATTCCGTAACCGACAAAGTGCCAAGGTCTGCCATAGATAAACATCCTCGGTTTCTTGGGAAGTTCTCCCAGCCATTCTAGGATGGAATGTTCTTCTACGGTCAGGTGATTGCGGTTATACATGATGTTGTTGTTGAAGTCTGCCTTGTAGTGGAACGTCCACCCGGTAAAGCCGAGGGCGACCAGTATCATAATGGCGATCAGAGTGACCGGCGAAGGCTTCTTGTCACTTAGGCTGTTGGCCAATGCCTGGATCAAGTGGGCTATGGGCAGTGCTGCCACGAAAGCCATACTGGGAATCATGACTAGGCTGTAGCGCTGGTTGATCTGGATGCCGAAATCCCCGGAGACGTTTTCAAGAATCATGTAGGTCTGGATATGATAGAGGAGCAGGAACGCCAGCATTTTCAGATAGAAGTAGCGGCTTTCTCCGGATCCCTTAACGGAATCCCAGACGGCTCTGCATAGCAGGTAGATTCCGCCAACGGCAAACAGATAGTTGAAGTAAGTCAGGAAGGGGTTGGTCAGTTCGCCGTTTTCCTTGAGGGGTAAGGTCATCTCTTGCCAGTTCTTGACCAGGTCTTCAAGGAAGTGGCCGTGGGCGCTGAATTCGCCCCCCTGGAAACCGAAACCCTGGAAGTAGCTGATGGTCAGCAAAACGGGGGTAGAGAATACGGAAAGGATAACGAAGAAGGTGGGGCACTTGGCGCTTTTGGAATCCAACAGTTTGGGTAATGCAAACAGGATGAAGGGCGCAAAGCAGAATACTGTTTCTTGACGGGTCTGGGCGAAGAAGGCCAGAACCAGTGCCAGTATGGCCCAATGCTTGATTGTGTTACGGTCATAGGTCCATTTGAAAACCAGGAGTGCCAGGGCCGAAAGGAAAATGTAGAGGGGTTCCACGGACATGGCGCGGAACTGGAAAAGTACGGTGGGTTGTAGCGCCATTAACAGGGAGGCGAAGAAGGCTAGGAGCGGTTGCCTTGTCCAGGCGACCACGGCCAGGAACATGAGCAGGATGGCCAGAGGAAGCATGGCCAATTCCATGTTGAATATCCAATGAAGATCAGTGCCGAGGAACGGCATGCCGATGAGGTAGAGGAATGCCAGACCCTTGGTCTTGAAGCTGTTGGATTTGGCGATGCAGTTCAGGGAACCGTTTTCGAAGTACCCCTGGTTGCAAGTTCCTGATTCCTGGTTGTAGAACATGTTCTGTGCAACAGAAAGGAAAATGCTTTCATCGCTTTGGACTCGATGGCGGGCCTCAATCTGGGTGCCGGCAAAAATGGTAATGGCTGCTGTAAAGACCAGGATGGCGATGCAGTAAGGTTTCGCCGGAAGGATGGACTTGAGCCAATCGCGTAAATCCTTGTGAAGCATGACAAGCAGGGCGATCCCTGCGGCGAGCTGCACGAGGAATAGGGGCATAGGCAATTTAAGATCCAGCATCTGTATGGTGGACTTGTGGCCTACATTAGGTCCGAGGTAAATGAGAAAGGGAATTATGATGGCTACGATAAGACCGACAATGGTTCCACCATGAGCCAGATTTTTCAAAAGTTTCTTTAGAGAATTCATTCCCTAAATATAAATAAACTGTGCCCGATTTTTTTGCCGTTGCGGCTTACCGATAGCATCAATGGTTGCCTATAATGGCGAAGCTTTTCTGTGGGCATGCTGCCGGTGAATTCTTCCTGGAATAAAAGCTGACCGTTCATAGAGAAAACCTGCAAGGTCTTGACTTGCGTGCTTTCAAAATTTGTCTGCGAAAGCCTGTTTCCGGCAACGTCCTCTTCGGCGATTTCAATCCAGGGGGCGGAACTGGATTCAGGCTCCGGTTCCACTTCCGCTTTGCTGCTGGAAGATACCTGGAGATCGATGATTTCTTCATCCACGGGAACGCTGTCCGAGGGTACTTCCATCAGGTCCTCTGCAGTACCTTCCATCAGGTCGATGCTTCCTGAGTCGGCGTCCATATCCACATTGAACGTGATGTAGGAATAGTTGCGAGATTCGGAAATATTGCTAATGGATACCCCCAGGTCTGTGTTGCCCCAGGTGATGAATTTGTTAAAACTTCTGACTCGCGCACTTCCGGGGAATGGCGTTCTTGTTCGGTTCTGATAGCTTCCGTTTCCGCTGGCTTCTTCGATGTCTACGTGCAGGTGAACGCCCGTATTTACGGCGGCGGAATCCCAGGCATTCTTGTTATAGTCGATATGCCATATGAGCATGCCGTGGGTAGGCAAGGCTTTGTCCCATCCCGAGGAACTGCGGTATTCCATCAAGAAAAATTCGTCGGGATTTTTGGGGCTGGTCACTTGCAGGGCGACGTTGTTCTGGAGGCCACTCAGTTTGACGGATCCTTTTATATTCAATTCCGTAGTAGAAATCCAGCCCAGTGAAAGTCTCTCAAATGCAGATAAATTTGGCGGAACCGTTCCTGCCGCTTCTTTAGTCGTTAGACGGTCGTAGGCTCCGGCGTCCATAAGGTCCCAGGTGGAAGGAGTGAAAATGGTATCGTTGTTTGAATACAGGTCCATAAGACCTAACAGATGGCTGAATTCATGAAGGAACTGCCCGACACCCGATGTTATTTTTGTCGTGGAATCTTGCAGGTTCGTTGCTCCATCCAGTTCGGCGCTGCAGGCATAGGGTTCTACGTAGTAGGTCTTTCTCAGGGATGTCGAAACCCTGTAGGGACTTCTGAATATCCATTTATGGGGCCAAATGGATGAATCCTGTTTGGAATCGTGGGCGCCGAAGCCGGCAAAGATCATGTGGACGAAGTCTAGGTAACGGTTGTTGTCGTTGTCGTACTTGCTAAAATCAAAATTCTGTTTTTTAAGAGAGTCCAGCGCTTCCTTCAAGGCGTTTTGCGCCCCCATGGTTCCGTTGCGGGATAGTTCTCCGTAATTGGCTACTGTGTTGCTGACAGTGAATGGACCGACCACGTCAAAGTGGGGCTTGAATATGCCAAGGGAATTGTCTACATAGTAATCTCTGGCGCTGCCCTGATTTCCGCCTAGCTTGTATCCTTCCTGGTTGAGTAGACTATCGAAAACGGCCTGGGGATTCTCGGATGAGAATTTCACATCCTGGAATTGGACGAGGACGACTAGGACGTTTTTTTCTCCGGATTTCAGGTTGGGATTTACGGCGGGCATACGGAGGGGCGACGGGGTGGATTGCTCCGTATTGGCGCTATCCATTTTTGCCGGGGCGTCCGGATTGATAGGGTTGCTGATTTGTTCGCGGAGTTTGCTGAGGGCGTCTGATTTTTTGTGCGGCTTTCTGGAAGAGGGTTTGCCGTCATCGCCTACGTAACGGAGTACGCCCTTGCTGTCGCGGGTCATGGGGTAGCCGTCAACGGATTCGACGTAATGGAATCTTTCGTCCCCCTTCTTGGTTACGGTTAGGGTGGTTCCGTCGGGTTGTCTTACCTCGTAGTTCTTTTCGGGGGCGGGTATGCTCCAGACACTGGTCGCCAGGATGAGTGACCATACAAAGACCCAGATAGGACAACGAGACGTTTTCATGATAATGAACATAAAAAAAATAAGATGGCAGAGAAACACTCAAATTTTTATAGAAATGAGGTTTTTTGTTTCGTTTAGTGAACGTCTGTGTACTGCTTGGGGCTGAAATTCCCGTTTTCGTTCACGTAGTGGGATATGTGGCCTTGAGAATTTTATGTAAAAAACTAAATTTGGCTCAAATTTTAAGGGCGGCTCATCGCCTATTATATAGAGAGAGGTAAAAAAGTGCAAGACGCGATCGTTACTAAAGCGGCTGACAACGTTCGAATTCTTTCCGCTGCCATGGTGCAGAAGGCTAAGTCCGGTCATCCGGGTGGAGCCATGGGTGCAGCTGATGCTATCAGCCTGCTTTTCGCAGAATTCCTCCGCTTCGATCCTGAAAACCCCAATTGGGAAGCTCGTGACCGTTTCTTCATGGATCCGGGCCATATGTCTGCACTTCTCTATTCCGAACTTGCCCTCCAGGGTAAGCTCAATATGGAAGACCTGAAGAACTTCCGCCAGCTGAACAGCCGTACTCCCGGTCATCCGGAAGTTGAAGTGGCTCTTGGCATCGAAAACTCCAGTGGTCCTCTGGGCATCGGTCATGCAGTTGCCCTGGGTAACGCCATTGCAGAACGCTTCATGGTGGAACGTTTCGGCGACATCCTGAACCACAAGGTGGTCTGCCTGGTTTCCGACGGCGGTCTTGAAGAAGAAATCGCCTACGGCGTGGGCCGCGTTGCTGGTCACCTCAAACTCTCTAACTTGATTTTCTTCTACGATGCAAACCAGGTCCAGCTGTCCTGCCGTTGCGAAGACGTGATGAGCCACGACTTCAAGAAGCAGTACGAAGCATGGGGCTTCCGCGTTATCGACGTGGCTGATGGTTCCGACATTGCATCTCTCCGTAAGGCTTTCAAGGAAGCATGGGCAGAAACTGAAAAGCCCACTATCGTGATTGGTCACACCACCATGGCCAAGGGTGCCATTGCTGAAGACGGTAAGTCCTTCGAAGGTGCTGTTTCCACTCACGGCCAGCCGCTGAATGCCGCTGGTGCTTCTACCGACGCTACCGTCAAGAATCTGGGTGGCGATCCGGCTGATCCGTTCAAAATTTTCCCCGAAGTTGCAGAAGCATTCGAAGCCCGCAAGGCCGAACTCCGCAAGGAAGTTGAAGCCTGGAAGAAGGCCAAGGCTGCCTGGGACGCTGCAAATCCCGAAAAGGCTGCAACCCTCAAGGAATGGCTCTCCGGCAAGGCTCCGAAGATCGACCTCTCCGGTCTGGAACTGAAGGAAGGCGTTGCAACTCGCGTTACCTCCGGTACCATCCTCGGCCACCTGGCTGAAAATGTGAAGAACTGCATCTGCTCTTCTGCTGACCTTTCTAACTCCGATAACACTCAGGCCTTCCTGAACAAGACCGGTATCTTCCGCGCTAACGACTTCAAGGGCGGCTTCGTCCAGGTTGGCGTTGCAGAATTGACCATGGGTGCTATCTGCTGCGGTATCGCTCTCCACGGCGGTCTCTACCCGATTTGCGCCACCTTCTTCGTGTTCAGCGACTTCATGAAGCCGGTGCTCCGTATGGCTGCTCTCATGGGTCTGCCTGTTAAGTTTATGTACACCCACGACAGCTTCCGCGTTGGCGAAGACGGTCCCACTCATCAGCCCATCGAACACGAAACTCAGATTCGTCTTCTGGAAGGCCTCAAGAAGGCTAACGGTAAGTCTGAAATGCTGGTCCTCCGTCCGGCTGACGCTTTTGAAACTGTGGCTGCCTGGGAAATGGCTTTCGAAAACAACGATAGCCCCACTACCATCATCCTGACCCGCCAGAACGTGAAGACTCTCCCCGGCGATCGCAAGGTTGAAGCTGCCAAGTGCCGCAAGGGTGCTTACGTTGTTAGTGATAACTGCGGCTCCGCCCGTCCGGACCTCACCTTCGTCTCTAACGGTTCCGATGTGCTCCTGACTCACGACGCTGCTG
This sequence comes from Fibrobacter sp. UWH6, assembly GCF_900142465.1. NCBI lineage: Bacteria > Pseudomonadati > Fibrobacterota > Fibrobacteria > Fibrobacterales > Fibrobacteraceae > Fibrobacter > Fibrobacter sp. UWH6. The sequence goes on along the minus strand of NZ_FRAX01000003.1, from coordinate 268,703 downwards.
AAGTGCTCCGTGCCGAAGGCCTCAAGGTTCGCGTTGTTTCTATGATTAGCCCGGCCCTCTTCATGAGCCAGAGCAAGGAATACCGCGACTCCGTCATCACTCCGTGGACTCCGGTGTTTGCCAAGTCCAGCGGTCTCCCGCTGCTGTTCGCTCAGGTTGTAGGTGGCTTTGGTAAGGTTTCCGGTCTGGAACGCTTCGGTGCTTCCGCTCCGGCTGGCGTCCTGGAAAAGGAATTCGGTTACACTCCGGAAGCCGTTGTTGCCGCAGCCAAGGAATACCTGGCTGAATACAAGGCTAACGTAGAGGAATTCAAGAAGAATAACTAGCTGTGAGGGCGGCGCTTTGCGCCTTCGAGGTGTGAGCTCGCCTTGCTGCGCAAGGCTTTGGGGTAAAGCAAGTGTGAAATCTCTGTTTTATCTTCGGAACCTCACTCCTCTAGGGCCATAGGCCCGACCTCATACCTCAATACCAATATGATTTGCCCGTTTTGCAAAAAAGATAACGACAAGGTCGTTGATAGCCGCGCTATCGGTTCCTACATCAGGCGCCGTCGCGAGTGCGTGGAATGCGGTCGCCGCTTCTCCACTCGTGAGTACGTGGAACTTCAGCCCTTGACTGTTATCAAACGCAACGGGGAACATGAACCGTTCCAGCGCGAAAAACTTCTTCGCGGAGTCATCAACTCCTGCAAGAAACGTCCTGTCTCCGTTTCTGATATGGAACAGCTGGCGATCAACGTTGAAAACGCCTTGACCGTTACCGAAAATTTCGAAGTGACTTACGATCAGATCGGTAACCTGGTCATGCAGGAACTGAAGAAACTGGATGCGGTCGCCTATGTGCGATTTGCGTCCATCTATCGCGAATTCAAGGAAGTTGACGAATTCGTCAATCAGATCAAAACTATGGATAAGTAAGGAGACCCTGTGGGCTCCTTTTTATTTGTTCTATGGCCGACTTCAAGAATCTTCTGCTGCAAGCCCACGAAAAACGTTCGCCTCTCTTTGATGTGACGGATGCCTATCGTGTTGTCAATGGGGCAGCAGATGGCTTTCCCGGCTTGACTCTGGATAAGTTTGGCGACCGTTTTCAGATTCAGTTTTTTGGACCTGAACTGTTGAGTCAGAAAAAGACCGTTGCCACGGCCATAGCAGACGTTTTTAATCCCGTATGCCTTGTGGTTAAGGAACGCCTTTCTCGGGCTGGAAAGTCCCTTGAAAACGCCCCTATGGAGGTCCTAGTTGGTTCTCCTGCTGATTCCGTGGGAATTGTTCACGAAGGACCTGCCCAATTCAACATCGACCTGCTGGATACGGTGAATCCGGGACTCTTCCTGGATATGCGTTCTGTGCGCTTGGAAATAGGTAAACGCTGTGCTGGCAGGCGTTTTTTGAACCTGTTCAGCTATACCTGTTCTTTCTCTGTTCATGCACGCCTCGGCGGTGCTGAAATCGCTACCAATGCCGACATTAGCGGAAAGATTCTGGACAAGGGCCGCGAGAACTTTAAGCTGAATGGACTGGATTTGCGCCCGGGAGAATTCTTCCGTGGTAACGCAATCGAGTACGTTCACTGGGCTCAGAAGAAAGGCCTCAAGTTCGACGGCATCGTTCTGGATCCGCCCAGCTTTGCCCGATTCAAGGGTGCGAACTTTAACGTCAGGGAACACTTGATGCCGCTGGTTGCAGACTGTGCGACCATCCTGAACAAGGGTGGCTTTTTCATGGTCAGTTCCAACTACAGCGAATTCAATTTGAACGCCTTTGCCCGCGATGTCCGGGATGCGGTGGCTTCTGTACATGGAAACGCACAGACCGCCTGGAAACGTTCCCAGGACATTGATTTTAATGGAAGCGGTAACACCAAGGATAGCTGCCTGGTGGCAACTCTCGTTGAAGTCTAATCTTCCCCGTTCATTTCAATCTTGAGGTCTTTAAGCTTGCGCCATAGGGTGGCGCGGCTGATGCCTAGTTTGCTGCAGACCAGGGTCTTGTTGTTCTTGCAGACGCTGAGGGCACGAAGGATATATCGACGTTCCATTTCCTCGAGGGTAATCAGGTCGTCGTTTTCTTCGACGGGTGCTGCTGCGGGGGCGGCGACAGTCGGCGTTGCGGGGCTGCTTTCGTGGGCGATGGCAATGGGGCTGATCGGGGCGTTGAAAACCACCGTTCCGTAATCGATAGATTCCGTGGCGGCATTCTGCTCAGCAGATTCTTCAGTCTCGCTGTCTGCTTCCCGCTTGATATGGGGAATAGCGACGGTAGCTTCTCGGGAAACGTTCTGGACGTTTTCGGGGAGGTCTTCGAAACGGATGATGCCCCCCTCGGATAGCACGATGGCGTGTTCCAGAATATTTTCCAGTTCACGGATGTTGCCGGGGTAGGGGTATTTGGTCAGGGCATACAAGGCCGCCGGTTCCACATCTACGATATCCTTGCCCTGACTTTCCTTGTTCTTTAGAATAAAGTATTTAATCAGGTTGGGAAGCGCAGCCTTTCGTTCGCGAAGGGGCGGCAATTGCAGATGGAACGTGTTCAGTCGGTAGTACAGGTCTTCGCGGAAATTTCCGCTGACCATGCGGTCTTGCAGGTTCCTGTTGGTGGCGGCGATAATGCGAACGTCCAGGTAGCGGGCTTCGGTTTCGCCTACCCTGCGAATTTCATGACTCTGCAAGAATCGCAGCAACTTGACTTGGGTCGCAGGAGAAAGTTCGCCCACTTCATCAAGGAAGAGCGTGCCTCCGTTGGCGGATTCGAACAAGCCCTTCTTGTCGGTGGTAGAGCCGGTGTAGGCTCCCTTCTTGCTACCGAACAATTCACTTTCCACAAGGTTCTCGGGAATGGCTCCGCAGTTTACGGCTACGAAGGGCTCGTTGGCTCGCTTGCTGTAGCGGTGTACCACGTTGGCCAGGAATTCCTTGCCGGAACCGGATTCGCCGGTGATGAGGACTGTGCTGTTGGTAGGGGCGATCTTGTAGACCGTCTTCAGAATCTTTCGCATTTCGGGAGTGTTTCCCAAAAGGCTGTCCAGCACCTGAGACTCCATGAGCTGGTTGTTGGACTTGTTCTGAAGCTGAGCCTGGATTTTCTGTGCGGTGCTTTCCAGTAGCGAAAGCGTTACGGGTTTCTTTAAGAAACTGTTGGCTCCGCGGGTGATGGCGCTGGCTGCTCCCTGCCAGTTGCGGTCATCGCACAGTACAAAAATTTCAATTCCCGGGTGGCGTTCCTTGAGGTAGCTCACCATATCCATATTGTCTTGCATCAAGAAAGGAACCTCGATAAACGCAAGGTCTATCGAACCTTCTTTTGCAATAGGCATGAGTTCGCTCTCGGTACTGCAAGTACGCAGGTTGGTGCCTGCTACAGACCAGGAACGCTGGATGTCGCTGATAAATTTCTGATCAAAGTCAGCGATCAGGATGTTCATGGACTACTGAACCTAAACAACCGATTAGGCGTGAGCCTTGATGATTTCTTCTACCTTGGCGCGGAGAGCCTGCAGGTCCACCGGCTTGTTGAAGGTAGCGGCAACATCGAAGTGCTGTGCGGTAATCAGATAGTCGTCGGCTGCAGTTCTGCCACCACCGCTAACGGCGATGGTACGGTCGCTCATGTTCAGGCGACGGAGGTCCAGGATGACTTCGTAACCGTCAACATCCGGCATGATGATGTCGGTGATGATCACGTCATAAGTCTTGTTCTGGTAAAGGGCCTTGGCGTCCTTACCGTTAGAGGCTGTTTCGACGGAATAGCCCTTGATTTCAAGAGCGGATTTCAACATCAGGTTGAACTGTTCGTCGTCATCGATAACCAAAATAGTGGACATATTAGTCCTCCTTCTTCGTTTCAGTTTCACTTTCTATATACAAAGGCCAATATAGATTAAAAGTTGTGCCCTTACCTAAGGTTGTATGCACAGTGAAGTACGCATTTCCCTCTTTTAGCAGTCTTAGGGCCGAAGAAAGGCCCAATCCCAGGCCTTCGCCCGGTGCCTTGGTGGTAAAGAAGGGGGCGAATATGCGTTCCAGGGTTCCCGAATCCATGCCGCTGCCGGTATCCGAAATGTCCATCTGGGCGTATTGTCCTGCCGGTACGGGGGGCGCATAGGGGGTAATCAGTTCCTTTTCCAGAATTGCCTGGTGGAGGGTGAATGTCAGGGTGCCTCCGGTCTTCTTCATGGCGAAAATAGCGTTGTTGGCCATGTTGCTTATGATGCGGTCCAAAGAGGCGACGATGCCCTTGATTTTTAGGCTGTGGTCCAGTTCTCGGCTGTTCAGCGTAATGTTGGGCGGAAGAGTCAGCGAAACCTTCTTAACCACATCTTCGATAATCATGTAGGGAGAGAACACCATGGCCGGCGTTGCAGCGCTGGCGTTTCCGCGGATGGCGTTCAACAGTTCTTCTAGGGATGTCTTGCCTCGCTGGGCGGCCTTCAGGGCTTCGGCGATGAACATGCTGGCTTGGTGTCCTTCGGGAAGCATTTCCTGGGCAAGTTGGCAGAACCCAATCTGGGAACCGAGAATGTTGTTGTAGTCATGGGCGAATGCACCGCACATAGTACCCAATTCTTCGAGGCGGGAATGGATGAACTTCTGTTCGCGGAGCATGTTACGTTCCTGTTCCAGTCTGCGCTGTTCCGTCATGTCCACCTTGATACACAGGGTCTTGTAGGGGGCCTTGCCCTGGATAATAGGAATGTACATGTTGTCGAAGAATCCGTAGGATTCCCCATTCTTGGCCAGCGCGTTGGCTTCGTCCTGGGTAATCTCCTTGCCGTCCTTATCTTCGATGGAGGGGTGTACGCGGACTTCGCCCAGTTCTCTTGCATCCCGTTCAAAACTGGTAATGTCCTGAGCGTCATCGCTGGCGCCTTCGCGGGCACCGTTCTTTTCTAGATCCAGCTGATTCTGTTTCTGGTAGACACCCAGTTCGTTCTTGTACCACACTCTAAAGGGGAGCGCGTTAATCAAGGTGTTCAGGACGTTTTCCTTTTCGGCCTTGATGCTGGCTTCTCTATTTAGACGGTCCTGGTAACGGACGAGGTCGTGAGTGTATTCCACATACTGGTCGTTCAACGTCTTCAAATTTTGCTGTAGGAGCAAGGTCTTTGACTGGTCTACAAAAAAGGCGATGTTCAGCACGGTGGTCAAGGTCTGACTGTTCTTGAAGAAATGAATCTTGAAAGAGTGCGTCTCGCCGTTGATGGTAATGCGAATGTCGTTGTAGACCGTTTCCTTGAAGAATTCCAGACTGGGCGGGAAGATACTCTTGATGGAACGACCTTTCATGTTGGTCGTGGAAATTCCTAACAACTTAGCGGCGCCCTGGTTGGCATGCTCGATTTGTCCGTTGTCATCGAAATAGATGATGCCTTCTTCCATCTTGCTGATCAGCTTGTTAACTAACCAGTAGGAACTTTTATTTTTATAAGATACCGAGGTGTAGTATTGACCGCAAAGAAGAGTGAGGAATACCGCCATGAACTGGTTCCAGATCATGAGCTGCGTTGTGCCCGGTATGAATTTTTCGGGGCCGGTATAGACTCCCTTCAGCAAGGGAATGATGATGTCGAAACAGAAGGCCAGAGCCGCAATGATAGCGAAGGACACACCCATGTAAGAACTGGTCTTGGCCGCCACGACGTTGATGGAGCTGAGTCCGTTTCGTCCCAGTTGATAAATGACGGCTATGTAGCTGGGCAACAGGAAGACCATGTATATAAGAACGAATGCAATGAAAATTGGACGTTCCTTAAACGGCTGGATTTCCCAAAAAGTCAAACTGGTCAAAGCTTCGGGAGCAATCGCTAGCAATAGAGTTAATGCTAGGATGATAATAGTTCCGATGGTGTTGGATAGGGTGCGGAATTTTTCGTGCTTCTTGAACGATACCTGTTCTCCAATATGGTAGCATTCATTACCGACTCTAATCCAGGCGAGAGCCTGGATCCCGAATACAATCTGGCGCCCGATATGAGCCGATGAACCGGGTTCCATGATTCCGCTAAAAAAGAGAATGCCGATGATACTACACAGGTTCCAGACGATGTTAATCAAGATCAGACGACGGAGCGGCTTCGGTATCAGCTGAACCGTCATCTTGTTTCCGAGCATTGTCGGAAAATAGCAGGATAGCACAAGTGCTATTGCCGATAGAATTAACAAGTATGGGGAATCTGAGTAGATAATCTCGGACATTTTATTTTGCTCGTTTTACACCAAACTTTTCGGTTTTGTCGTAGGAATCCTTGTAATTGAATCTGCTGATTGTCTTACTATCCTTAGACAGGTTCGGTGTGAAAATGTAGTCTATCTGAGCCTTGAATATGTAGGCACCTGTTCCCACAGAGCGTCCATTTTCAGACTGAAGGCCTGTTACTGCCATATTGGGCCATTCCAGGTAGAGTTTTATCTTGCCGGCAGTTGACAGATGCTTGTCGGAAGTCAAGACGTACCGAACCAGGGAACGGTTAACATAGCTGCCCAGGTTGGAGTAGATAGGCATGTTAAGTTTGAATGTGAGTGCGTCCCATGCTGCAGATTCCGAAGTGGAGGCTCCACGGGGGACTTCCATCTCGATTTCCCAGATGGCTCCACGGAGAAGATCGGGACTGATTCCTGTTTGAACGATTTGACCGTTCTCTATAAGGTCTAATTTTTTTGTATTTACGTCAAGTGCATAGAATCTTATACCGGACTTTCCGGGAAGGCTCAAGTCGGTAGCAAGGGGTCTTGTCACCTGTTCGCGGAGGTGAATGTCAAACTTGATGGTCGGATTACCAGAACCAGAAATAGGAATCCAGGGGTTGTTCAGCGAGGGGGTGTTTCCGTTCTGGTCCACCAGGGCGCTGAATTCCTTGGGCTGCATACGGAGCAGACTTCCGTCGTTAATGGTAATCTTGTCATTCTGCAGGTAGATTCCCTGTATATGAGAATTTCCGCCGAGTAGCGCGCAAGACTGAATCGTGTTTTGATAGATTGCCGAATCCGCGTCGCCATTTTTCTGGCGGTAGAAAATTTGATTTATGTCGTGGATATTTACCGGTTCACTAATTTCGATGTCCAGCAGGTCAAACTTGTCTGTCCTTGTGAGGTGTGCGGACACGAACACGGGACCGACAGAATCCTTTGCGAGAATTTCGTTTGATTCGTAGGATGCGTCTGAACCGAGGTGCTGTGCAACCTTACCTGCATTGTTCATCCCGATGGTTCCTCCATCATAAGGACCGCTTGTGTTACCGTAGCTGAAGGGAATAGGGAGATTCAGGCTTGCGTAGAGACTGTCCGGAGTGAAGGTCAGGGAGGTGCCTGCAACCCACAGAGTTTCCGGCTTTGCCTTGCCGAAGATAATGGATATCTGGTCAGGAATGTGTTTTCTGTCCATGGCTCGGGAGTATTGCAGGTCGATATGTTCTGCAGAGCCGTCTTCGTCTGCGTCGGAAATCACTGCATACTGCAGCGGGATTGGCAGTAACTTCAGAGTTATGGGGAGGATGGGCTGCCCGCAGACTTCAGATACCTTGTTGCCGCTCTTGTCGGTAATGGAACTGGTGGTCAACAGCTGGCCGAACATGCCTTCTGTTACGGCGGAACTGCCATCAGCGTTGAAGGCAATTTCGAATTCCCAAACGTTCAAGGAGTCGTTGTAAAGCTGAGAGAACAAGACGGTGGGGGCCTCTGCCTTAGTCGACTTATCCGTTGCGAAAAGCTGGATGGGCCAGATTTCGCCGGGGGCCGAAATCGGTTCGCTGAACTTCATGTACACCTTATCTGTTTTCGCGGTGTCCATACGTTCCAGAACGGAGATTGACAGCAAAGTGGGTGCGATACCGTCTAGGTATTGAGCTTCCTCGTTCTTGATTTCTCCCTTATAGTTAGAGAGGAGGGCTATGTATCCGGAGGGATTCGTGTTCGTTGTGGTGTCGCTGATATTGAGAGCGAGGACAATGTCCTTTCCGGATTGGCTGACGATATTGGTTGTTGTAAGGGTATCGGACTTATAAAGGTATCTGACCTCGATGAAGGAGGCACTGTCGTCGTAAGCCTTTGACAGGGTGATGTTCAATGCGTCTGGCTTGTTGTCGCAATCGGTGTCTACCATCTTGGCCACTTCGATAATGGGCCAGGGCGGCAGATCCTGAATGAATAGTTCCGCAGAGGCTGGCTGGTACTCAATCTTGGAGCCGCCACTGCTGCGGGCATACATTATGGTCGTGTCTGCAATGCTGGAGGCGACATAGAATGTGGCTTCTCCATTAATCAGGGTGATGCTGGTAATAGAGATTGTGGCATCATAGGTGGCATAGAACTGAACCGTATTGTTGTCTGTAGTCAGTTCCAGCGTAATGCTAACCGTATCCATAAGGGCCATTGTACTGTCTAGCAGGGATACGTGAACTTCGGCCTTGTGGGCTCCATTTTCGCCCTTGTAGGTAACATACTGCTTCTTGTCAAAAACAAGATAGCGCTGTTCCGGCGGGGTTGTAATGGTGTCGACTTCTACGTTGGTCCTATAGATGGCGCAGGCGCAGTCATACTGATTCTGGGAACTCTTATTGGCGCCATGGTTGTGCCAGCTGACCCATTCTACGTAGTTGTTACCGTAACCTAGAATGGAATCCTTCTTGAAGATGAAGGAGTCGGTACGCGGAGAGGCGTCGTATACGAAGTCCTGGGAGACTCCATTCATTTCCAGGTCATCCAGGAAGCCTGTGGGGCTTACGGTGCTGGATCCCACATAGGAGATTGCGGAGTCAACTGTTTCAACAGAATAATGGGGGCTGATAAAGGGCGAGGTGAAATTCAGGGCTACGGTGCGGTTGACCTGGGGACCATTTTCCGGAGTGTAGTCGGGGCCATAGCCGTAGATATGCTTGCCGTGATAGTAAACAACGATGTAGGGGTCTTCCACGTAGGAAATAACCTTGTTGCCGTTGGCATCGGTTTCCACCGCTTCAGTTTCCTGGGCGGTGAAGTAGGGAGCCTGTGTAAGGTCTACGCCTGCGAAATAGGCCGGGTCGCTGCTTGCTGTATGGGGAATGAGGGACCAGCCGCCATCAAAGTCCTTGAAGGTGGCTCCGCCATCCATAAACTTGACCTGGAAAATCATCTGGCCCGAAACGCTCAAGGTATCCTTGATGGTAATGGGCAGGTAGTACTCGCCATTTGTAGGAGTGGGGTTTCCGAAAGAAATCTCCTTGATCGATTTCATGGTTCCATTGCCATTCCAGTTCTGGGTAAGGGGAGTCCAGGTGATTACCTGGAAGTTTGACGATTTACCCAGATAGAGTCTGACTTCAAAATCATGGAAGCTGATGGAATCGTTGTTGGATATAGAAATGAAGAATTCATGGCAGTCTTGCCAGTTGGTGCATTCTGCCTGGTAGGAACTGGGCTTGATATATATTTCCAGGTCGGCGTAGGTGGCGTAGGAATCCGTTGTGAAACTGTAACCTGTGCCGCCGTTGTTATCGGTGGTGATGCCTGAAGAAACGGTAAAGTAGTATGTCGTGCCCGGCTGTAAATCGGTAAGTTTTGCTTCGTGGAACAGAACAGCTCCGCCTTCTGCATTTTGAGCTTCGTTCAGGGCGCTCATGGAGGTGCCGTAATTGACAACGCCATTCATGCGGTCAGAAGACCACCAGTAAATCTTTGCGCTCCTATTGTCGACCTGGCAGATGGTTACGCCGCTGATCGTTGTGGCGGCCTTGGTCATGGTAAACTGGTACCACTGTCCATGATTGTCATCGGTGGTCATATTGCGCTTGGTGTCCATACCTTCCAGGAAGAAGTAGTAGGTTTCACCCAAGGTCAGACCTTCCAAGGTAATGGCGCCGCCCTTGGTTGCCTTTGATTGCTGCACGGACTTGGCGGTAGAAAGATCGGGGGAGGTGTTGTAGAATACGGTTACCAGGGCGACTTCGTTTGCGTCCCAGCTAATAATGGCTTCTGTGTCAGAAATCGGAGTGCCTGCAATGTTGCTGAACAGCGGACCTTCTGCATCGATGGGCAAGGTTTGTGCCAAACTCTGAGCCGGGAAGAGAAGCTGTGCAGAGAAGTCAATGCAAGTTTCTGTAGAGGTGAATTTGCTCCAGTCTTCAATCAATGTCTTTGTGGGTTCACGTCCTCCCATGAGGGCGCCGATGGGGCACTTGTACTTGTAGGGCATTGCGCCTGCATTATATCCATCGGGGTTGGCGGCTCGGTTATGGGGGTGCTGCGGGTTCTTGTCGCCAGCGCCCAGTAGCAGAGAAATATCCCAGGGGTTTGCACCTAATGCATAATACATGTTGTCAAGAGAAACTCTCAGGTAGCGTTCATCCTGCATCAGTTCGTAAAGAAGGAACACAGCGACGGCCGAACCCATATTGTAACGGACAACACCCCAGTCAAAGCCTGGCCATACCAGGTTGTAGGGCGGTGTTACTTGAACCTTAGTCTCGCTTTCTCTGGGTTCTCCTGCGGATCCCGGATAGGTAACTGCGGTGGAATCTCCGCTAGTGTTTGTTTGGATCTGCTTGCGGAAAGCGGCCATGACTCGCTTTGTGAGTGCATCTCGTTCCGTTTCAGAAATGTTGTACTTGGCTGTAACTTGCGGATCGTTAAGAATCAATTTCTGGATCGAGAACAGGACATAGGCAAAAAGATTCTGATAGTCTGTTGCCCAGGAATTGTTGAAACCCGGACCTGTTCCCAGATAACCAGCTTCAAAGAAGGCTAGGTCATATACGGCATGGCTATTGACATTCAGTTCCTTGTTGTTGAACAAGTCATATTTATAGGTCGTGTCTCCGGTTGCGTACCAAAGAGAGGTGGCGGCCGCTGCCGCATCGTCTTCGCAGAGACCCATGCCGGAGTAGTAACCCTTACCATTAAACTGGATTGGATCGGTAGGATCGGTCTTGTAGAAAGTGGCCTTTCCTTTTCTAGCGCAGGCTTTTTCTGAAAATTCCCCTTCCTTTTCGCTTCCGTATTTTATGAATGTGGGCTTGACAATCTTGGAATAGATTGTCTTGGCTGCTTCTAGGAGGGAATCCGAATAATCGGGGTCGTAGACTTTATAGCCTGCGGCAACGTTGGCCAGGGCCGCTGCATAAACGCCGGCAACGTTCGTTCCGATGTCCTTGAGAACCAGTCGATCAGGACCACCTTTTGCCTGAGACTGTTTGTCCTGACGTTCGGGCAAATCCCAGAAGGCATGGTCAAAGTCACTCATGCCCACGGTATGATACATATCGCCTTTTTCAATGAGACCATCTTCCACAGAAGCGTTATAGAGCTTCATGATGTAATCGGTTCCGACTTTGGCCTCGTACAGAACGTCGGGAATGCCATCGGTAAACACCGTGTCGGCATAGGAGTTCCCGTAACGGTCTTCGGCCTTGTCCTGGTAGGTGAGGTAGACCATGGATAAAACGTATGAGGCATAGCCTACGGTTTCTGCAACCTTGAAATGGTCACCGCAATCGTGCCAGCCACCTGTCAAGTCATGGCCTACTCTGGAACCGTCCTGCAGATGGCATGCTCCATGGAAATGGGATTTCGTATTTCCGCAACGTTGAATGCCGAAGAACTTCAGAGAGTTTTCAAGAATGGCGTTGTATATAGACGGATGGATATGGAAGGTCGCTGAAGTATCATTTCCCACCACGACAAAGTATTCGCCAGGTGTGGTAGGGGATAACTTGGTGAAGTCTGCCCTATAGAGACTTTCTGTATTGGTTGTTTCCGTCGTATCGCCGAATTCATAAACGCTTTCAAGAGAATTAAAAGCTCCGTTAATCCAAATGTTTGGCTTGATGGCGTTAGAACGGATTAGGCTTAATGATCCGCTAAAGGATTCTGCCCCCGTCTTGGCGTCAACGACAGAGAACTTGGTGGCCTTTGGGTCGGCCACATAGGCGTATTTGTAATCCTGCGGTCTAAAACCACTTTGGTTCAGACGAATAGAACGTCGGCCGTAAACGTTGACTGAGTCCTGGTAGCGACGGTCATGGACCTTGTCGGTCCTGTCAAGGTTTGGAAGGTCGGCTGCAATTACACTGGATGCCGCCATGCCTAAAAACAATAAAATTCCAACTAGTTTCTTGAAACTTTTACTCATAAAAAAAACTCCTACCCGTTTCAAATAACACAAAAGAATGTGGTCTTTCTGGACCACATTCTCTCGCTATCATAAGTTTTATAACACCTGCATCTTACTGCTTGATTCGCCTAAACCCGAAGGTCTTGGTGAAGGTGTCAGAACCGCTGATGTCTTCTCTGGTGTCGCCAGCTTCCTTAACTTCCGGGAAGACCGTGCTAGAGGCATGGGTCTTGAACTTGGCGATGTAAGGACCAGTACCAATCTTCTTTCCGTCGGCACTCATGGGGTAATCTTCAGGAGCGCACCATTCCAGATAGAAGGTGATTGTGCTACCTGCAGAGATGAAATCCTTGAGGTACTTGGTGGAATCGGCATAATGGGTGTTAATGACATAGGCACCGATGTTTGTAAAGATGCTCAGGTCAAAGCCCAAACCGTATTCACGGGTGTTGCCGAAGGGCAGTGCGACTTCGATTTCGAATACAGGGCCTGCGCTCTTGTAGTTAGGAATCGGAGCGGAACCTACCTTGTTGAGTACGTTGTCGCCTGCAGCCAGGATGATGGTCTCGCCAGCCTTGTTCTTTGCGGTCAGACGGAAGTTTTCGCCCTTTGCAAAAGGTGTGCCGCCGTAGTAAACATCATAATTGTTTCTGGACTTGGTAACCGGTTCGGTAGAGACAATTGTGAACTTCACGTTGGATACAGATCCGGTGACGGGGACCCAGGGAGTTTCCTGTCCCGGGAAGTTTCCTGCCATATCTCTGAGAGTGCCGAGGCTTATGTCAGAAACCATGCGGAGGGAGTCGCCAATCCAGATGGCTGCTGCTTCCTTATGCATGTAACTCAGACGGATCGAGGAAGATCCAGAAGAAAGAATCATTGCGAGGGTCGGAGTATTCATGGGGCTGTAGAATACGCCTGCGGCACCTTCGCGGCTTCTTTCCACCACGCGGGGCTGATATACGGTGTCAATCGGTTCAGAGAAGGTCAGATTGACTTCATCCTGAGAACCTCTTTCCTCGTCACCGATGTCGAAGCCTCGCCACTGAGCAGAAAGGAGAATCGGGGCGCAGTTATCATGGAGGTCTGCAGTATTGTCGGAAATCTGGCTTTCAATGGGGCCGAGACGGGGACGCACGGTACCCTTGTATTCGTTGGTCTTGGGATCCTTGTTGGAACCGTAGGTCATATTCTTGTAGATGCCCTTCTCAACAGCCACACGGATGATGGAGTGGTAGAGAATAGAATCCTTGGTTCCCAGGGTGTCGATCTTCGGGACGAAAGTGGAATCCTGCTTGGTTTCGTAGGTAGAGCAGGTCTGCTTTGTCATTGTAGAAGTGGTATCGACCTTCAATACGGTACTGTCGGTGGGCGCGAGCGTAGAATCATTGGCAGGATAAGTGTAGTTCCAGGTAGTATCTGTTTCTACAACAATGATATCCTTGAATTCAACACAGGTCTTCTGAATGCTACCCTTGATCCAGGTACCGTTTGCGGAGTCCAGCTTTGTGTCGTAGATCGTAACGGTTCCTGCTTCGATTTTCTCCATGGTCCAGCCGTTAACAGGCATAGTGAATGCCTGGTATACTGCCGGGTTACCCCAGTATACATCGATGGTGTCCGGGATGTCCTTGTCGCGGAGAGCCCTTACGAATTCCACGTAGATCTCATCGGGCTGTCCATCGCCAGTAACGTCAGTAATCTTTGCGTACTGAACGGGAACGGGGCGAACGGCTTCGATGATGGTCACGGGGGCGCAAGTTGCGAGCTTATTGCCAAACAGGTCTGTAATGTTGAAGGCCTGGGGAACTTCAGCCTGCTTACCTGCCTTGACTGCGAAGTTTTCGTTTCCTTCGATAACGTACTGCCAGCTCTTGCCGTTGTCATCCGTCTTTGCCGAGACAACCTTGATGGAACTCAAATCCACGGCAGTCTGGTTTTCGTATACGGAGAGAGGCCAGCTCTTGGTATCAACAATATTGACCGGTTCAGAGAATACCAGCTTCAGGGTATCCTGAGCATTCACATGATCTTCGTTTTCGAGGATAGAGACGCTGGTCAACTTGGGCTTTACGCGATCGGTGAGAGCGACTTCTGCAGAACTTGCAGTGCCCTTTTCTCGCATGTAGACAATCACCTTGCCGACGGGGTTAGCACCAACCAGGGAGTCTGCGACGGAGAATGATATTTCCTTGCCTGTAACCGTTGCTGTGGGAACTAGGGTGAATCTATCGCCTTCGGAGGAGCCTTCAGATTCCATAACCACAATCATACTATCCATGATGATGTCGGTGCCGTCAAAGGAGGCGTTGTCGAAGCTTACGGTCAATGTTGCACTTGTCAGGGCATCGCCAGTCAAAGTACAGACATTGTTCTGCACGACTGCTTCCTTCGGGGTCGGCTTGGTGGCTTCAGCGTAGAACCAGGCAGAATCGCGGTCATCTTCATCTTCTGCGTCGACGTATTTCACCATGATGGTGTCGCCGCCGTAGAACGGAATGTGGGGGAGGCCTCCTTCGCTAGCAGAGGCGTTGAGCATATCGCTGCTGAAGTAACCGAGATTTTCGTCAGTTCTCTTCAGGGTTACAATTGCGGAATCCTTTGTGCGGGAATTATGCACAGAAACGGTTACCGTTGAATTGTTGCGGTTGTCCTTGTCGCGGAGTTCGATATGGAACTTGTTGGAACCATCGATCGGAGCCGGACTAGAGACGGAATTTCCATCCTGGGCAATGAGCAACAGAGAACTCTGAGTGCGGTCACCCTTGCTGAACTGGATGTAGTAGGAACGGTTGATAAAGGCGCAACCACCGTTTTCTACGCAGTAGGAACATGACGGATCCGGGCCTGCAAATACGGTAATGTCAACCTTGTTGGTACCGATGGTCAGCTTGACCGGAATATCCAGGGCATAACGACCGGTAGAATTGTCGTAAATGGCTGCCTTGGCCAGCTGTTCGTTGGTCAGCGCGACACCGTTTACCCAGATGGAATTCACGTAACCGCTTTCGGTGATGAATGCCTGACCCTTGACATGCATGGTGCTGGTGGTAGAGTCAATCTGGATGTAGGAACCGTTAGATACGTTGAAGGGGGCGTCAAAACTCATCGTGATTTCGTAGTTGGCGCGCTTGTTAATCATTTCGTCGTAAGAGGGGCTAAAACCAGAAATGAATTCGCCCTTGCGGTAAACTGCAATGTAGGGGTTCACAGGAGCCTGTTCAATATCGCCCTGGTCCTTTTCCCAGGAAGGAACACCTGCGTAGTCGGCACCGTCAACTTCACGAGAGTGGGCCATCCAGGTCCAGTCCTTGGTATTGGGGACGAGGAAGCGCTTCTTGCCAGGAGTACGCAGTGTTTCGCACATGTTGTTCTGATAGATACCAGAAGAGAAGCCTACGTCAACACGCATACGAGAAGAGGACTTGATGAGAGTTCCGCCCAGCGGGATAGGAATGTACCAGTCGTATTCTCCCGTTGCCGGGTTGTAGGTGTCTTCCAGCTTGACAGGAACGGCATGACGCAAGTAATAGCGGAGAGAGTCGTCAACGTTTTCGCCTGCGGCATTTACGCAAGGTCTGTTGAAGCCTGCTTCATCGTAAGCCTGGCAGATATCGGAGTCGATCAGCAGCGGGCAAGTACCCGGCTGGTTGTTCACGCCAGGAACAGCTTCGATTTCTTCGGGCTTTGCAGTCACGTAGAGACGCAGTTCGATATTGTCGAATTGACGGTCTTCATTATTGATAAGGTTCAGGTTCAGGAAGTCCATTCCACCGAATTCATACTGATAGACGCTGACATCAAAGTTGTAGCGGGTAACGGGGGTGGTGAACTTGAGGGGCTGACCCTTGTCGTCGTTGCAGCGGATGGAACCGTTACTTTCGACGCAGTAATAATAGGTAGTCTGTTCTTCCAGGTCGCCGAACTTGACGTAATGGAAACTGGTGGGGATGCCGGAAACGTCAGCGTTGCCGACGATGTCGCAACTTTGGGCTGCTGCACCCGGGCAGATCATCTGGTCGTAGGGTTTGACTTCGGTATCCCAGTATACCTTGGATTCGTACTGACCGTTAGGAGTGTACCACATGACTTCGGCGGTATCTGCAGTCAGGTTACAGATCTTGACGTTCTGGATATCGGCATCGCCCGGAGGGCTTACGAGCGTCGTGAAGGAGAAGGGGGTGCTGGTGCTGTCTACAAGCCACTTGGTGGTGTAGGCTTCACTACGTGCGTTAATGGAAATGACCTTGAAGTAGTAAGTGGTTCCGTTCTGGAGTTCAGTCAGGTTGAATTCGTGAGTGACACTGTTGATGGTGTCCTTGACCGGAGTATTGAAAGGACCAGTTTCGTTGGTGCTGTACAGAATCATTGCGGGGCCGCGGACATCCTGGCCAACCTTGATGATTGCGCTGTTATAGCCGACGTAACGAATTTCCACATTGATTTCGGAAGGTGCGCGGTTGCGATCTTCTTCCTTGATGGCGGCAGAGGCTGCGGCAAGGAACATTGCGGTTGCGTCGATACAGGTTTCAGACTTGTAGTAGTCTTCCCAGCTCAGGGTAGACGGATCCCATTCGTTGTCGCCTTCGGGAGGAACACCGCCGAACAAGGCGCCTACAGGGGGCTTATAGGTATAACCAGCACCCGGCATGTTCTTGCCTTCGGGGTTTGCTGCACGATGATGGGGGTGGTTGTCGCTCTTGTCGCCCACGCCGATCATAAAGGAAATATCCCAGGGGTTCACACCGAAGAGGTAGTTCAGCTGGTTGATACCGAGCTGCTTCATCTTTTCGGAATTCCAGTTCTGAACGCCCTTCTGGGGAAGTCTAACTCCTTCCAGGTCCTTGGTTACGTCTGCGTATGCGAACACGTCAAAGATGTTGCCTGCCTGGTAGCGGTTGTAAATCCAGGCCATCTGAGTCTGCATCTGGTACCAGAGGTCGCTTGCAGAAACGTTCTTGGTTCCATCGCTGGGGTTCGGAATAGGAATAGAGGTGGAGCCTGTGCCGGAACGGGCTGCTACGTTGTTAGCCAACATGAAGGCGACGTTTTCTGCATACCAGAGACGTTCGTCGTGAGTGATTCCGTAATGGGTAGAAATACTGTCGTTCTTGAGGAGGAGCTTGTAGAAACCGTACAGGGCGTAGGTCTGAACGTTTGCCCAGTCGGTGTTACTGCTCTTACGCATACCGTCACGCTTGGCTGCCATCCAGCCACCGCGGAAGAAGCCTACGCCAGGTTCCTGATCGGTACCGATGGTCTTGTCTTCTACGGCATCGTTAAGGTACTTCATACCGGAATCGGGGTAGGTTCCATAATGCAGGGCTACTGCTGCGATACTGATATCGTCGATGTAGGAGTTGCTTCCGCTATAGGCGGGAGTGCCCCATTCGCCCTTTTCCTTGTTGTTGTTGAACTTCAAACCATTGCCGTAGGTCGGCTGGTCCAGAGCGAGAGCTCTTGCGAATTCATAGATAGCTACGGCTGCCATCTTACAGGAGTCGGCGAAAGCCTTGTCGTAGAAGGCGTATTCCTTACCGAGAATAGCGAGACCTGCTGCAATTTCACTAGAAACGTTGGCGCCCAGTTCACCCAGACGGACGTCACGTTCATGAGGACCTCCTCTACCCTTCAAGGTTGCGGGAAGGGCGTCCTGGTTTTCCGGTCTGCCCCACCAGCCGTGGTCAGCGCCGAAGTTACCCACAGAAACAGGCATATTGTCTACAATGCCGCCAGCTACGCGGTAAGCTCTCAGGAAGTAGTCTGCACCATGCTTGGCTTCGCGGAGAATGTCGGGAATACCGTCGGTGTTGACTGTTTCGGCGTGGTTGTAGGCGTAGTTGTCATCGTCGCGATCCGGGTTGCCGGCGGCGGTAATGGCAAGAACCATGAATGCATAAGCCTGGGTGTAAGATTCCTTAAGATGGTCACCGCAGTCGTACCAGCCACCTTGGAGGTCGCCTTCCTTGGGGGAGATGGGGGTTGCTGCTGCACCAGCGGTAATGTTGTTGACCACGGGGCCACCACCATCCTTGGTATGGCTGGGCTTGTGGAACCAGGATTCAGAGTTACCGCTTCGGTTGACGCCGTAGAACTTCAGCAAGGCGTCGCGAACCATGGAGTAAACGCGGGGGCTGATGATGAATGTTGATGAGTACTGCTTGAGGACCTTCACGCGGTAGCGGGTGTCCTGGGCGAGGCCACCGGCAAGCTGGGTCAGGTTACCGATACAGACCTTGCCTTCGGGAGCGTCGGCAGAGGATGTATAGCGGCCCTGGTTGGCTGTTGCGGCGTCGGTACCAGCCTTAATGTTCCAGGAAGAGGTCGTTGTCAGACCAGACGACATGAAGGTACCACCCTTGGCCACTTCGTTACCATCCAGGTCAACGACGGAATAGGTTTCGGTACAGTTTCCGTCAGAAACGTAGTAGAACTGCATTTCCGGATCGTCGGGCAGGTAGCCTGCCTGGTTAATACGGATACGACCGATGCGGAGGTTTTGCGCGTCGCGGAATGCCTGGTTCAGGGAGTCAGGAATCAGTCCGTTGGGAACGAAGTCCTGAGGCATGGAACCGACTGCGGGCACAGTATTGTGCTTCTTTGCGTTGGGCACGTACTTACTAAAACTCTGTACGGTACCGCCTTCATCAGTAGCGGCGGTATCCCACGTCATCGGCCAAATAGGTCGAATCAGATCGTACGGGGTCGGTTGCTCCTGTTCTACAGCGAACAACGCTGTCGCTAGCAACAATACGGGTACAACAAAAAACGGCATAAAGCCTCCTTTAGAAAAAATCCCATCAACACGGGAACAAGATAGCCTTTTTTTCGTGACTTGTTTCACCGAAAAAAAATTACAAAGACTAAAAGGTGAAAAAACGTGTTTTTTATCTATATTTACATGCATGACTGTGTTTGGCAATCTTACAAAAAACTTTTCTTTAGTGGCGGCCGGTCTTGCCTTTGGTTTGGCGGCATGTGGCGAAGATGCTACAAGTGCTAACGAACCTTCTCACGAAGCCAATGTTTACTCCAGTGCCGGAGTAGATGTTGTGACCAGTTCCAATTCCGACGCTACCCCTGATTCCGGTTCTGACGTTGGTCCGGCCTCTTCCGCTGCGCAACAGCAGGCAAGGTCCTCTTCCGCCAAGAAATCCGAAACCGCAAGCTCTGACGAAGTGCTTAACGAACCCTCTGGCGTCGTGAACGGATCCTGCTCTCCTTCTACAGACGTTATTCAAAAAGGTGAAATTGCCACTTGGTCCTTCTATCGTGAATCCGGCGATGTCTTCGATGCGATCATGTCTCCCTTCGTCTGGAAGTTCCCGGAACTGAATAAGACTGTTTCCGGTAACGGCATGAATTCCGTGAACATCACCTATACCGAATCCGGCATCTATACTGCGACCCTGAATGTCGATGGTAGCGAAGTGCAGTGCGGTTCCTTGCAGGTTCAGGGCGTGCCCATTGTGGTGAAATCCTGCTCCGCCGAAAAGGCTTCTGTCAATGCTGGCGAAACCATGAGCTGGAATGTGGTTGCTGAATCCGAATCCAAGATTACCGGCTATAGCTGGAGTTCCGATGATGGTGCTATTTCTGGATCTGGTGCCTCGGCTTCTATGACCGCAACTGGCGAAATGCATAAGAAGTCTGTTAAGGTTTCTGTGTCCGTCACCAACGAAGACAAAACCGTGCAGACCTATAGCTGTGACCCGGTTACCGTGGTTGACCCCAATCAGGTTGATGTGGTTATGGCTCACTCCATGGCAGACTCTTCCAAGGCCTTCCCGGGTGGCGAAACCATCGTTGCCCAGTATCCGCCTCAAGCTGTTAACTGTGGCCTGGTCTGCGGTGGTAGCGGAAATGGAATCCTTCTGAATATCGATGGCGAGGAATACACCATTGACTACTCTGCAAACCTTACTCCTGCTGCTTGTACCGACGGTTCTGCCGCCGGAACCAAGATCACGGTTAGCGCTTCCATGAACGTACTTTGCTACGTCACTTACTAGTATATAGGTGAAAGCGGAAAGGTAAAGCAAACCTTATGGACAAGGGCCCGGTGTTAAACCGGGCCTTTTCCGCATAAAGAAAACCGCTGTCATGCAGGAGGTTTCGTTAATGCTTCCTGACGCTCATAAAATAAACGTCATAATGAATTGGCGAAAAAAAAACACCTCCCTAGCGGATCGTGGCCCTCCTTTGTCTCATCTAGCGAGATTGGGCCAAGACGCAGGCACTAGACCAGTCTTTTTATGCGAACGGTCAAAAACGCAAAAACCTGCCTTTGGGGACAGGTTTTTAGCAGGGGAGATTTTAAGGGGGGCGTAGCCCTCCTTTGTCTTGTACCGTGAATAAGAAAAGACTCCGTGATAAGCGGAGTCTTTTCTTATGAGAGTGTGCATTGACGCAGGTACTAGACCAGACGTTTTATGCGAACGGTCATTAATCCTTGCCGGTGAAGATGATGACGAGGACGGATGCAACGAATGCTGCAGAGACAATCAGGAATTCCCAGGGATTTTCCATGATGGTGGTCTTTGCAGAACCCATGGATTCGGATTCCATCTTGGCGCGTTCTTCAGCTTCAGCCTTTGCCTGAGCTTCGGCAGCCTTCTTTTCGGCTTCAGCCTTAGCGAGAGCAGCAGAATCAACCGGTGCGGGTTCTGCCTTAGTTTCGAGAACTTCAGCCTTTGCAGTGTCAGCGGCAGGAGCAGCTTCAGCAACCGGTGCGGCTTCAGCAGGAGCGGCTTCAGCGGCAGGTGCGGCAGCGGAATCAGTTGCAGCTACGGCTTCGGCAGGAGCAGCTTCAGCAGCGGGAGCGGCTTCGGCAGCAGGTGCAGCGGCAGCTTCAGCAGCGGGAGCGGCTTCGGCGGCAGGAGCAGCTTCAGCCTTTGCTTCGGCAGCAGGTGCAGCAGCTTCGGCAGCGGGAGCGGCAGCTTCAGCCTTCGGTGCTTCAGCGGCAGGAGCGGCTTCAGCCTTTACTTCGGCAGCGGGAGCCGGTGCAGCGGCGGGTGCAGCAGCGGCAGCGGGTGCTGCAGCTTCAGCAGCGAATGCAATTGCAGAGGCAAACATAGTTGCCAGCATCAGATTCTTCATCTTCATAGGATTCCTCTTTATTTAAAAACTTTAACATTCCAAAAAATAACTCATATTGAGCCGTTTTGATGAGTTTTATGAAAAAAAAGATACAAAAATACCTCAAAAACGTCACCAGACCATCAAATTTTACCTTTGGAGAGCGGCCTAACCGCATTTTGATGCTGTCGGCGACTGGCGGAGGCGGTTCAGATAAAAGTGATGAGTGGTGAGTGATGTGCTGAGGGGGGGGATCAGATATGAATAGCTTATAGTTTAAAGTTTAAAGTATAAAGAATAATGCTCGCGCCTCGTACCTCGTATCTCGTACCTCTCTGCGGCACTTCACTGTTCACTATCCACTCTATAGTTAGCGCTCCCGCTCCCAATGTCCGAACTGAATAGCTTATAGTTTAAAGTTTAAAGTATAAAGAATAATGCTCGCGCCTCGTACCTCACACCTCACACCTCGTACTTCTCTGCGGCACTTCACTGTTCACTATCCACTCTATAGTTAGCGCTCCCGCTCCCAATGTCCGAACTGAATAGCTTATAGTTTAAAGTATAAAGAATAATGCTCGCGCCTCGTACCTCGTATCTCGTACCTCTCTGCGGCACTTCACTGTTCACTATCCACTCTATAGTTAGCGCTCCCGCTCCCAATGTCCGAACTGAATAGCTTATAGTTTAAAGTTTAAAGTATAAAGAATAATGCTCGCGCCTCGTACCTCACACCTCACACCTCACGCCTCGTACTTCTCTGCGGCACTTCACTGTTCACTATCCACTCTATAGTTAGCGCTCCCGCTCCCAATGTCCGAACTGAATAGCTTATAGTTTAAAGTTTAAAGTATAAAGAATAATGCTCGCACCTCGTACCTCGTACCTCACGCCTCACAGCTGTTTCTTTTCGCTTTAATCTTTCCGCTTTCCGCTAATATTATGTAATTTTTCCCATGTAACTTTAACCCTACGGGTAATTACGAGTTATGAATTATAAAGTATGAATTATGAGAGGAATAATCGCAGCTGCGCTGCCTGGTTAAATCTTGTAATTCGTAATTCGTAATTTGTAATTGCCGAATTCATGAGGCATATTTATGGCATTCAAGTACGAAGCAACCGTACAGCACACCGGTGACACCACCGAATACGTCAACTTGGGCAAGGAAGGCGTTTCCGTAGCCGAATTCGAAGGCAAGAAGATCCTGAAGGTTTCCAAGGAAGCCCTCACCAAGATCGCTCAGGCCGCATTTGAAGAAGTCAGCTTCCGTCTCCGTCCGGCTCACACCCAGAAGGTGGCAAAGATCCTCCAGGATCCCGAAGCTTCCGACAACGACAAGTTTGTTGCTCTCACCCTCCTGAAGAATGCCTGCGTTGCTGCCAAGGGCGTGCTCCCGTTCTGCCAGGATACCGGTACCGCTATCTGCGTCGCCCACAAGGGTCAGCAGGTCTGGACTGGCTGCGATGATTTCGAAGCCATCTCCGAAGGTATCTACAATGCCTATACCACCAAGAATCTCCGCTACAGCCAGATCGCTCCTCTGACTATGTACGAAGAAAAGAACACCGCTTGCAACCTGCCTGCCCAGATCGACATCCATGCCGAAGAAGGCGCAGACATGAAGTTCCTCTTCGTTGCCAAGGGCGGTGGCTCTGCCAACAAGACTTACTACTGGCCCATGACCAAGGCCCTCCTCACCCCGAAGAACCTTGAAAAGTTCATCTCCGAAAAGGTGAAGACTCTCGGTACCGCTGCTTGCCCGCCGTACCATCTGGCCATCGTTATCGGCGGTACCTCTGCCGAAATGAATACCCACACCGTTAAGCTGGCTAGCTGCGGTTACTATGATGATCTTCCGACCACCGGTTCCGAAGGCGGCCGTATGTTCCGCGACGTGGAAATGGAAGAAAAGGTTCTCCACATCTGCCAGAAGACTGGCATCGGCGCTCAGTTCGGCGGTAAGTACCTGGTCCACGACGTTCGCGTGATCCGTTGCCCCCGTCATGCTGCAAGCTGCCCGGTTTCCATCGGCGTTTCCTGCTCTGCTGACCGCAACATCAAGGCTAAGATCGACGAAAACGGTCTGTGGCTCGAAAAGATGGAACACAATCCGGAACAGTACCTGCCGAAGGGCGAAGCAAAGATCGCCGCTGCAGTGGAAATCGACCTTGATCGTCCCATGAAGGATGTCTGCGCTGAACTGACCAAGTACCCGGTTGCAACTCGCCTGAACCTGAAGGGCACCATGATCGTGGCTCGCGACATGGCTCACGCCAAGATCGCAGAAATCCTGGACAAGCAGGAAGCCGGTCAGGAACTTTCCGACATCGAAAAGAAGGTTCTGGAAGTTGTTTCCAACCACCCGATTTACTACGCCGGTCCGGCTAAGACTCCGGAAGGCATGCCCACTGGTTCCTTCGGTCCTACTACTGCAGGCCGTATGGACCCGTACGTCATGCGCTTCCAGAGCAAGGGCCACTCCATGATCATGGTGGCTAAGGGCAACCGTTCTCAGGACGTTACCGACGCTTGCCAGAAGTTCGGCGGCTTCTACCTGGGCTCCATCGGTGGTCCGGCAGCAATCCTCGCTGAACAGAACATTCTGTCCAACGACATCGTGGCCTTCCCGGAACTGGGCATGGAAGCAATCCGCAAGATCACCATTAAGGACTTCCCCGCCTTTATCTTGGTCGACGATAAGGGTAATGATTTCTTTAAGGGTCTGCTGTAACTGACGACGCGCGAAAGCGCGGTGTCATCCCGAGCGAAGTCGAGGGACCTAGCATAAAAACAACCCCGTCGGAAAAATCCGGCGGGGTGTTTTTTTAGAGTGTCATTGCGAGCTGAAGGCGTGGCAATCTTTTAGAAGGCAAACTTAAATCACTTTCTCGGTCACAACCCGCCATTCACCAGGCTGTAAATCGCCAAGGGGAATGTTCCCGATTTTCACGCGGACCAGACGCAGGGTAGGGAAGCCCACTGCGGCGGTCATGTGACGGACTTGACGGTTTTTTCCTTCAATGAGAGTCAGCTCTACCCAGCTAGTGGGAATGTTGGCGCGGAAACGGACCGGCGGATTGCGGTCCCAGATCCAGTCTGGTGCTGGCACGATGCGGGCCTTGCAGGGCTTGGTATGATACCCCTTGATGTCTACTCCAGCGGCGAGGCGTCGCACGGCTTCTTCGGTAATTTGTCCGTCAACTTGCGCGAGATAAGTGCGAGGATGTTCGAACTTGGGGTCCAGAAGTTTCTTGATGAGCTTGCCGTTATCGGTCAGCAACAAGGCGCCTTCGCTGTCATGATCCAGGCGGCCAGCAGCGTACACTCCGGGCGGAAAGCCGAAGGTGTCCAGAGCGGGGTGACCCGACTCCGGCGTGAACTGGCTTAATACGCCAAAAGGCTTGTTGAACAGGATGACGGTAGACATTGACTCAAATATAAAAAAGCTGAACTCATAAAAGAAAAAACTCCGTTCGATTCTGAACGGAGCTTTTTTATTGGTGGAAGAATTCTAACGAATGGAGATAATGTGGTTAACGCGATTTATACGGACCATGTATCTTCCAGAATTGGGAATGTCGGTTACGATCCGTTCGCTGTTAATCATGCCGACTTTTAGTGGGCGGCCTTGCATATCGAAGATGGCGAATGACTTGCCCTTGGCGCCTTCGATGGTGACGGCGTGACCATTTGTAGTGATGGTGTGTTTGAAGTTTGTGGTGGCTGCGATGGCCTGGGTTTGACTTTCTGCGGAACTGCTAGTCGGTTCTGCATCCTGCTCGCTGCTGGAGAAATCTTCGACGGGCTCGCTGCTGGATGAATCTTCTTTGGTTACGCTGCTGGAACTTTCCGGATTCTTGTTGTTTTCGTCTTTTCCGTTTTCGTCGGTCTTGCCGCTTTCTGTTCCTGCAGTAACGGTGATTGTTCCGCTCTTCGTTGCGGTGGAGTTGCCGCCTGTGGTGGTGATGGTGTACTTGTAACTACCTGCGGCTGCGTTTGCAGAAACGGTTCCCGAAATGTAGAAGTCGGAACCCTTCAATGTTCCGCTGACGCCCTCGGGCAATCCGGTGACGGTTGCGCCGGTGGCGCCTGCAATGGTGTAGTAGAATTCATCGATGGCGCTGCCGGCGGCGACGGTCTGGCTGGAGTTGCCTGAGCCGTGTTTTGTAAGGCTTGCTTCGCCAGAGACGGCTACGGAACTGCTGGAGATGTCATTGCGGGAGCTGGAAGAGTTGGTGGCGGTGGTTGAAGAACTGATTTGAACTTCGGAGGATGAACTTGCCGGAGTGACGGTTCCGCTGCTTCCTGGGTTAGGCAAGGTGGCGCCTGCATACTGTTTAATGGAATCGCGGAGGGCGTAAGCTTTGGCTTGGGTACTTACGTCCGTAAGGCTCATGGAATAGCTGGGTTTGAATGCGGTGCCGGTGCCAGCTTGCTTCTTCTTCACGTTTTCTTCATAGTTGTTGATCATTTGGGCTGCTGTGATGGTGCCGTCGCTGGTGTACAAGTCTAGAGCCTTCTGTACGTTCAAGAACACGTTGTTTTCGATGCGAATGTCGGCTTCAACAGCGGCGCGAACGCAGTAGCTGGCGTCCTTGCTATCGAACAGGTTGTTGGCTACGTGGACCTTGCCGAAGCGCACGCGAGGCATGCGTTCCACAACGCCGTCTGCCCACCAAGTGTGATGGAAGGTGACGTTGAGATGGCCTCGGTCTGAAGTTTTTGTCTTGCTGTTGCCAATGAGGTTGCTGAACTGATGGCCTGTACTCTTGTTAGTATAGCTGAACTTGGTCCAGGAAATGGTCACGTAGTCAGAAGCGTTGGTGATGTCCAGGTTGCCGTCGTGACCGTCATAAATGTCGACGTGGTCAATCCAGACGTTCTTGGATTCGTGATTCACCTGGAGGCAATCTTCGTCGTCATCGTCGTGGGCGCCGATGCCCTGGAATTTCAGGTTGCGGATAATGACGTTCTTGGATCCGCTAAGCTTCATGGCGCTGCCGGTGGTGGGTTGGGTGATGACTGCGCCCTGGTAACCGTAGATGGTTACGTTGCTACCCACGTTGATGGGGCCTGCGTAAGTACCCGGCTTTACATAGATAATCTTGTTTCCCGCCTTGGCGTAATTGGCCAATTCACTGGTGGTGCTGACGGTAACTTCGCCGTAGCCCTTGCCGCCGGTGGTGCCGCCGTTCTGGGTGGCGAAACCGGTCATAGGAAAGTCCGGAGAAGTAACTGCCGTTGCGACGGTGGCGAGGCCAAAGGCCATTGCTGTGAAAATTTTGGAATTCATACCCACATCCCTTTTTATAACACCTTGATTTTGAGACAATCGTTTTTACTTAAAGTTTAATGTTCTCAAAATCTTTCTTATAATTTAATCCTGGAATTAAGGCGTGTCAATAGGGGATGGTGAATATTTGTTTAAATTTTACACAAAATTTAAACAAATATTTTGAAAGTTTGATTTTGTGTTCTCAAAATTTGTTGAATGCCGTGTTTTTGAACGTTCCTGTATAACAGAAAAGCCCCCGTGCTTGCGGAGGCTTTTAAAAAATGAGATTCGGCCTGAATTTGTTTTTTTTTACAGAGCCTGGTAAATATTGAAAATTGCCAGGATCTTGCCCACGATAGCGGGGAGGCCCGGGCACAGGAAGCAGAGGATCACTCGGGTCACACGGTTCTTCCACCAGCGCTTGACCTGCCAGATGTCGTCGGTAAGGGTTTCCATTTCGGCCACGCGGGGCGGACGCATGTAGACCTGGGTAAGGGCGGTAAAGAATCCAACGCCAATGAGGGGCGTAAGGCCTGTGAAGGGGGCTGTTATCAGGGCCACCAAAATGGTCAGAGGGTGACCTCCGGCGATAATGGTTCCCAGCATGGCTCCACCGCCGGTCAGCATGGCCCACTGGAGGCTCAGTTCTCCAGCTTTGGCGGCTCCGGCGTGAATACCCACGGCGATAATGCTTGCAATGATGGCGATGGGAATGGCCCAGCCGATAATTTTCCAGATGGGTGCGCTCTTGGGGATGACACTGATGGATTCTTCGCTGGGGAGTTCCTTGTCTTCTTCGATGATGCTTGCGATGCCGCGCATATGGCCTGCGCCGACTACAGCGACAATCTTGTTGCCGGGGGCGTTCTTGATCTTGCTGGCCAGGAACTGGTCGCGTTCGTCGATGAGGACCTGCTTCACTTCGGGGAAGGACTTGCCGAATTCCTGCATCATTCCGTTCAGGGCGTCCTGTTCCTTGATCTTTGCCAGTTCCTCTTCGCTGACTTCGGTCTTGTCGAAAATGCTGGCGAAAAGACCGCCCAAAAGGCTGAGCTTGCGATACCAGGGAGTGCAGGCCCAGGTGCGGCGGAGGGTAATCTTGATGTCGCGGTCTGCCAAGACCAGCTCGTGTCCGGCGTTTTCGGCCACGTCAACGGCTTCTTTCAGTTCGGAACCGGGCTTGACGCCAGTCTGTGCGCCCATGCGCTTCTGATAGGAGCCCAGCACCAGGTTGGCGATAAGGGTGCCTAATTGCTTGTTCTTGATGACCTGTCGCAGGTCCATCGTTTTCCAGCGGTCGGGGTCCTTGATAGACTTGAGACGGCCGTCATCCAGTTCAACGCAGACGGTATCCGGTTTTTCGGCCTCGATGGTCTCGCGGACGAGGTCCTTGGAGGCCTGGGAAATGTGGGCTGTGCCGATAAGGATGATTTCCCTGGGGGTGCCTTGGGTGTTTTCCTTGTTTATACGGTAGATGTCTGCGCTTTCTGTCATGGTGAATGCCAATGTAGCAAAGAGATGCGTAAAAATTTTTTTGAAATTTGCAAATATTTCGTAAAAGTGTGTATATTTAGGCGGGATTTTTAAATTTTTTCGGAGGAATGTCCTATGAAAAAAATTCTGGTGTGCTTTGCAGCTTTGGCTGCTATGGTTCTGTCTGCCTGTAGCGGAACTAAGGCTGACGATCCTGAAGCCTTGGATAACGCACTGGTTGCATTTACTTCTTGTGTGCAGGGTTCCCGTTGGCAGGAAGCTCTGGAGTATGTGACTCCGGATGAAGCCGATGCTATCGCAACCTCTGACGGCTACGAATTTAAGGAAGACTACAAGGTCGCCGCACGTCGTCTGCCCCTTTCCACCCTCCGCCGCGCCGGTCTGGAAGTGGACTCCAAGGGTCGTCTGGTAGGTATCAAGGATGCCATGGACGAAGCCAACGAACGTAACGTCATGTCTGCAGAACAGGCCAAGGTCGGTACCAACTTGAAGCAGATGGAAGACGAACGCATCAAGCGCCGCCTCGAACAGGGTCAGAAGATTATGCAGGAAGAAGAAGAAGCTGCTAATCAGGAACAGGAAGAAATTGTCTATTCCAACAAGCTGACTGAAGAAGAAAAGCGCAAGTACGGTAGCACCCGCGATCTGCAGGCTCCCGAGGAATTCTCTGACGAGAATACCCAGGCCGCTGAAGAACAAATCTACAACGGCGACTACGACAATCCGTAATTGGAATGCAACGAATTTAAGAAGCGGGCTTCGGCTCGCTTTTTTTTATGAGTGGCAGATGGCGGGTTTACTAACTAAATAGGGGTGGAGGCCGATTTGGTTAGTAAAAATGTGAAAAATCACAGGGTGCTTTGGAGTGGAGGTGGTATCGCTACTGACCAAATGGACAGTAAGATGGCTTTGGGTTAGTAAAGATCCTTGGAAATGGGGAAAAGGGAGTGTGGATAAATTAATTTTTTACTAACCATTTGGCTTTTTTAGGATGGATTGGTTCGTAGGGTGTAATGGAACTACCTTCCAAATGCGCGAAAAAATGAGTTTTGGTTAGTAAAAAAGGCGTGGGGTATGCCTGTGGTTTGATGAACTTTCTATTTTATCGGATGATGAAAGTCAAACTGTTTAAAACACTTGTTTGCCCGTTGGCGCTGTTGACCCTGCTCCTGGTGGGGTGTGGTGACTTGACTGCGGGGGACCCGGCGGCAAACGGATATCAGTTCAACAAGAGCTTTTACTATTACTATTCCGAGACCTGCAGGTACGATGCCATTGGCGCCTATGACTGCGGCCGCCTGGAATCCATCAGCCCTTCGTTCAAGGTGAGGCTCCGGATCGATTCCGATGATTTTGCAACCTTGAATCTGGATGGGACGTACTACTATTATATGCCTAGTGAATATGGCCGCGGTTACGACGATGACTTTGGCGGTTATTACAGTTTTTATGAGGATGAAGACCGCCTTGATGTCTATAAGAGCGGGGAATTGATGGCATATTGGGGCGATGATGGCTATGTCACGTTCTATTATTATGATTTGCCGTACTAAAAGGACGTTTTATTCCCTTTTTTTATAGATCGGTTAGCGGGCTCTACTTGAAGCCCCTTTTTATTTTTTCTAAATTACGCGCCACTCATGAGTACATCCGAAAACTTTGTTATTGCACTTGATGGTGGCAGCGGTACCGGTAAGAGCACCACTGCAAAGCTGATTGCCAAGAAGCTGGGCATTACCTACCTGGATACAGGGGCTATGTACCGCGCTGTGACTTTCGCCGCCCTCGAGAAGGGACTTCCTGCCGAGGAAGGTCCTGCCATGGATGAACTCCTCAAGAATCTAAAGCTTAGCTTTGACTCCGAAAACCACATCCTCATCGACGGCGTGTCTTACGAATCCGACATCCGCGGTATGCGCGTTTCTTCTAACGTGAGCATCTACTGCGCCCTGCCGTCTGTCCGCCGCGCCATGACCGACAAGCAGCGCGAGATCGGTGCCGTTTCCAGTTGCATCCTGGATGGCCGCGACATCGGTACCGTGGTTTTCCCCAATGCCAAGTACAAGTTTTTCCTCGTCACCGACGTGAAGGTTCGCGCCGAACGACGCCTCAAGGAACTCCTTGAACGCGGAGAAAAGGTGACCTATGAGGAAGTTCTGGAGAACCTGGTCGAACGTGACCGTCTGGATTCCTCTAGAGCTACGGCCCCTCTCAAGAAGGCCGACGACGCTATTGAAATTGACACTACACAAACCTCAATTGAACAACAGGTTCAAAAAATTCTCGACTACGTAGGTGTAGTGGCGTAGCTTGAATTTTATTAACCGCAACCAAACAAACTAATATGGCAAACACAATCAAATTCGGTTCTCAGGCTGACCTCGACGAAATCCTTGCTGCACAGGCTTCTTGCACTGCTGACTTCCGCAAGGCTAACGCTGACATCTACGCTGGTATGGACTGCCTCGAACAGGGCAAGCTCGTTACCGGTAAGATCTCTCAGGTCAACGATCAGGAAGTTCTCATCGACGTGAACTACAAGTCCGAAGGCGTTATCGAACGCGGTGAATTCAAGGACTCTGACTCCCTGGAAATCGGTTCTGAAATTGAAGTTTTCGTTGAAAAGCTTGAAGATGAAGACGGCCGTCTCATCCTCTCCAAGCAGAAGGCTGACTTCGTTCGCGTATGGGATCGCATCCATGCTGCATTCGAAAACAACGAAGTGGTCAAGGGTACCCTCACCAAGCGCATCAAGGGCGGCGTTGTTGTCGACCTGTTCGGTATCGATGCATTCCTCCCGGGTTCCCAGATCGATCTCCGCCAGATTCCGGACATCAATGCCCTCATCGGTCAGGACTTCGACCTCAAGGTTATCAAGGTTAACAAGGCTCGTCGTAACATCGTCGTTTCCCGCCGTGTTGTTCTCGAAGAAGAACGCAACAAGCAGCGTGGCGACGTTCTCGAAACCCTCGAAAAGAACCAGGTTCGCAAGGGTATCGTCAAGAACATCACCGACTTCGGTGCATTCATTGACCTCGGCGGCGTAGATGGCCTCCTCCACATCACCGACATGAGCTACAAGCGCATCAACCACCCCACCGAAATGGTCCAGCTCGGCCAGGAAGTGGAAGTCATGGTGCTCGACTTCAACGACAAGAAGGAACGTATCTCTCTCGGCATGAAGCAGCTTAAGCCGCATCCCTGGAAGGATATCGCTGAACGTTACCCCGAAGGCGCTATCGTTAAGGGTAAGGTTGTTTCCATCACCGATTACGGTGCATTCATTGAACTGGATTCCGGCGTTGAAGGCCTCATCCACGTTTCTGAAATGTCCTGGACTCAGCACGTCAAGCACCCGTCCAAGATTCTCACCGTCGGTCAGGAAGTCGAAGCTGTCGTTCTCAAGGTTGAAGAAGATGCAGAACGTATCTCTCTCGGCATGAAGCAGCTGGAATCCGATCCGTGGGATACCATCGAAACCGAACTTCCCCCGGGCGCACGCGTGGTTGGTGAAATCCGCAACATCGCTTCCTTCGGCGCATTCGTCGAAATCAAGGAAGGTGTTGATGGCCTCATCCACGTTTCTGACATGTCCTGGACCAAGAAGATCACCCATCCGAACGAAATGGTCAAGAAGGGTGACAAGGTCGAATGCGTCGTTCTCGCTGTCGATAAGGAAAAGCGCCGCATTTCTCTGTCCATGAAGCACCTCACCGAAGATCCGTGGGATTCCATCGATGCTTCTTATCCGGTTAACGCAGAAGTGAACGGCAAGATCGTTCGCATGCTGGACCGCGGTGTTGTTGTTGAACTGGGCGAAGGCATCGAAGGCTTCATCCCCGTTTCCAAGCTGACTGCTGAATACATCAAGGTTCCTGCCGATGCATTCAAGGTTGGTGACGAAGTTCCGGCTGTTGTTACTGAAATCGATCAGAACAACCGCAAGATTTACCTCTCTGTTGTCGACTACTTCAAGAGCCGTGAATCTGCTGAACTGAAGGCTTGGATGGACTCTCATAAGCCGGGCGAAAACGGCACCACTATCGGTGACGCTGCTCCCAAGGCTAAGAAGTCCGCTAAGAAGGAAGCTTAATAGCGAAGGGCTGTGAGGTATGAGGTCGCAAGCCTTCGGCTTGCTTTGAGGTGACTCAAGACTCATGCCTCATTTCTCAAAACACATAGCTTGAGGAATCCCGTGGTTAACGCCGCGGGGTTTCTTTTTTTGATTTGGTGAAAATTTGGACTCCAATTGCGGGAAAAATTATGGTTTGGAGTCCTTTTATTTACGTTGTTTGTATATACGAGAGTGCGATTAAGGTCAATATGGACTCCATTTAGCGTATTTGGGGAAATTTGGAGCCCATCTGTTAGAAAAATTAATGGGGATAATTGACTTTTTGCGTTAATTTATTCTAAATTATGGACTCCAAATAAACATGATCGCTCGGTTTGGAGCCCATTTATGCCCGAAACGGTCCTTTTGCATTTAAATTCGACCTGATGTTGTTAGATTTTCTGCAGGATTTAAGTTTTAATTTTTCTACAATTTAGGACATGGATTTAGCTGGAAAGAAAATTCTACTTGGTGTTTCTGGCGGGATTGCCGCCTACAAGTCCTGCGAACTTTTGCGACTGTTGCAAAAGAAGGGGGCCGAGGTGCGCGTCTGCATGACGGAGGCTGCAACTCAGTTTGTGGCGCCCCTGACGTTTGCTAGCCTTTCCAAGTGTCCCGTGTATTTGAAGAACGGGGCGGTGGAGGCTCGTCCTTTCCAGCATATTGATTTCCCCCGATGGGCCGACATCTACCTGGTGGTCCCCGCCACGGCCAATGTAATCGGTAAGTTCGCCTACGGCATTGCCGATGATCCTGTAAGCCTTTGCTTTATGAGTTGCACTTGCGAACGTTTTGTGGCGCCTGCCATGAATGTGGCTATGTATAATTCGCCGGCGGTCAAGCGCAATTTGGAAACACTTCGTCATTTTGAAAATACCTGTGTGCTGGAAAGTCCCGCTGGCTTTTTGGCCTGCGGCGAAGTGGGGCAGGGAAGGCTTCTGGAACCCGCGCAGATTGCGGATTTTTTGGAGGCGAGAGAGGAACGTCGAACGGAGTGCGAAAAGTCTGTGGCCCAACCGCAGGTTTCTGACGCTCAGAAGTTCCTTGAGGAGTCTGCTAAACTTGACTTACCTGGTGCCTGTAACCTGTCGCCTGAAGCCTCGACTCGCCGAGTTCTGATTACTGCCGGTCGAACCGAAGAAGCTATCGATCCGGTCCGTTATATTTCTAATCGCAGCAGCGGAAAGACTGCTGTCGCCTTGTCTGCGGTGTTCCTGGCAAATGGTTTTGACGTAGAAGTGGTGGCCGGTCCCATGGAAGCTGAATTCCCCGGTGGCGTCAAGGTGACCCGAGTCAAGAGCGCTTGTGAAATGCATGACGCGGTTCTTGCCCGCCAGCCCCACGTAGATGCCCTTGTCCATTGTGCGGCCGTGGCTGATTACCGCCCTGCCAATCCGGCTAACGAAAAAATCAAGGATAGCCGCAGTCAGCTGGTTATCGAACTGGTTCCCAATCCCAACATCTTGCGGGACTGTTCCGCTGCCCGAAAGCAGGGACAGGTGATTGTCGGTTTCGCCCTGGAAACAGATCATTTCAAGGAACATGCTGCCGAAAAATTCCAGAAGTCCGGAGCCGATGCTCTCCTCCTGAATGCGCCTGTGGCTTCGGATAGCGGCTTCGGAAAGGATAACGTGCGCTTTGCCCTGGTGGAGCACGACAAGCCTATTCCGGAACTTTCCATGGGCAGCAAGGTTTCCCTGGCAGAGACCATCGTCAGTTTCTGTATGTCCCGTCTGACCCAAAATCGAGTTGAGGGGTAAGCATGTCTGAAGAATACAATTTTAGCGCTCTACGCAATTATCTGGCCGCCCAGATTGACCTGGGTGATGCAGACTTGCTGATGGATGAACCTTGGGCTCCCGTGAAGAAGGCTGTCGCCCGTCCTGCAGGCCGTAACCTGCCGCCGATTCCCAGACCCCAGGCCGCCCCCGCCCCCGCAGCGGCTCCCCGTCCGGTTCCCAGGAACTTGCCGCCTACATTCCCCAATGCAAGGCCCGCTTCTCAGGAATCCATGGAAGACTCTTCGGAAGGCTTGTCTATTCCAAATATGCCCATTCCCGACAATACCGGACTTACGGGCAGTTTCTTTGGGGATATTCCTGCAGCCCCTGCACAGGCTGCTGTTCCCGCTCCGGCACCTCGCACCGTCAAGAGAGCCGCTTCCGCTTACGAATCAGTGCTGAGCCTGAACGACTTTTACGAAGCCATCAAGTCCGAGGCCTTGTACGCCAAGGAACCGCAGGTCTTGCGTTATGCCGGACCTGCCAATCCCAAGTTGCTGTTCCTTTTGCAGGCTGCCAAGCAGGGCGAAACTACTGAGAATTTCTTGACCGCTCCTGTGGGTGAAATGCTTGGACGCCTTTTTGTTAGCCTAGGCTATGATGTAGCGGATATCGGCATCACGTACTTCTTCAAGTCTACGGATCGCCCCCTGGCCCCCCTATTGGACGCGGCCCTCAAGAAAATGTTGGCCAAGGAAGTTTCCTTTATCAAGCCTGAAATCATGGTCACCTTTGGTCAGCCCCTGTTCTACAAGGTCATGGGCAAGAACAAGAATTTTGACGAATTGGCTGGTACCGCCCAGGACTTCGAAGGGGTAAGAACCGTAAGCCTGGTGGACCCCTACGCCATGGTGAACGATAAGCAGATGAAATGGCTCACCTGGAAAATTCACATTCCCCGCAGTGGTTTGTTCAAGGCAAAAGTCTAGGAATTGCATTGCGATCCTTTCAAAAAAACACCGTTTTGATACGATGAATAACGGCTCCCTGAAAATGGGAGCCTTTTCAAATTTTATATTTCAAAATGGAAAATTATTATGTCAGAATTTGATAACGAACAGAACTTCCCTGAGCCGGAATTCGATCAGGGCTATTCGGAACCGAACTACAGCGAACCGGAATATACGCCGAAGAAGCGTGGCTCCGATTCTGGAAAGTTTGAAGGCCGTCAGGTCCCTATGGACCTGGATGCGGAACGTTGCCTGCTGGGCAGCATCTTGCGCGATCCTGAAGTGATGGGCGAAGCCATCATGATTATTAAAGATGAAGGGTACTTCTACCTGGAAAAACATCAGCTGATATGGACCGCCTTGTGTACGTTAAATCGTAACGTTACCCCTATTGACCTGGTGACCTTGGCTTCTGAACTGGAAACCATGGGCAAGCTGTCTTTGGTGGGCGGTCGTGAGTATCTGTTCGATTTGATGGAATCGGTGGCGTCTTCGGCAAACGCTTCCTGGCATATGGAGCTGCTCCGCAAGAAGGCTTCTTTGCGTAAACTCATCGATATGAGTTCCACCATTATCAGGAATGCCATGGATCCGGCTGCCGCTCCCGACGAGGTGCTGCAAGATGCCGAACGCGATATGTTTGCCATCGCCGATGACCAGGTCCGCGATTCCCTGAAGCCTATTAACCAGTTCATGACGCCTCTCCTGGAACGTCTGAATAACCGTAAGGATGGCATTACCGGCATTCGAACCGGCATTACCGAACTGGATGAACTGACCAACGGTCTACAGAAGTCCGACTTGATTATTCTGGCAGCCCGTCCTGGTGTGGGTAAGACCTCTTTCGCCATGACCATTGCCGCAAACGCCGCCATCAAGTTCAATCAGAACGTGGCCTTCTTCAGCCTAGAAATGGATGGTGTGCAGTTGGCTCAGCGTCTACTGAGCTCCCAGGCTGGCATCGACCAGAGCCGCCTTCGTAACGGCCACTTGACCAACGACGAAAAGCGCCAGCTTATTGCCGCTGTGACTCCCATTAGCCAGGCTCCTTTGTACGTGGACGACAATGCTGACCTTGGCATTATGGAACTGATGAGTAAGGCCCGCCAGCTCAAGCGCAAGAACAAGCTGGATCTCTTGATTATCGACTACTTGCAGTTGATGAAGACCGGCAAGGAAGAAAACCGTGCCGTGGCTATCGGCGCCATTTCCCGTGGTCTTAAAATCCTGGCCAAGGAAATGCAGGTGCCCGTGATTGCTTTGGCCCAGCTCTCCCGTAAGGTGGAAGAAAAGGGTCGCGAACGTCCTCAGCTTTCTGACCTTCGTGAATCAGGTTCTATCGAACAGGATGCCGACATGGTGTGGTTCGTGGAACGTAAGTTCGTGCAGACCCATAAGGAAGAAGACCGCAATCAGGCGGAACTAATTGTGGCCAAGCATCGTAACGGTTCCGTTAAGGATATCAGGATGACTTTCATTCCCGAATATACCACCTTCTACGATGCCGCACCCGATGATATGGGTGAAGGTGGTGATGGTGGAGCCTACGTCTATGATGATGGTGGCGATATGGGGGGCGGCGCTCCCGACTTTGCGGACTTTTAAGGAGAATTTCTGATGCCTCTGCTCCTTCGTCCTTTTGCCTGGATTGGCGAAATCATCGTAACCGGTATTTCCAATATCGGTGAGGTTGTCTGCATTCTGTTGAATACGCTGAAGCAGCTCCGTTACATCCACAAGAATCCTGACCTTATTGCGAAGCAGATGATTTCCATTGGCGTATCGTCTCTTCCGTTGTTGTTTGTGACCTCTCTATTTACGGGCATGGTGGCTACGGTTTGTGCAAAGTTCGAATTCCACAATTTGGTGGCCGATAAGTTTGTCGGTACTGCGGCCTGTAAGATGGTGCTTATCGAACTGGGCCCCCTGCTTACTGCTATTGTGCTTTCTGGCCGTGTAGGTAGCGCCATTGCCGCAGAACTGGGTTCCATGAAAGAAAAGGAAGAACTGGCGGCGTACACCGTGCTCGGACTGGAACCGTACCGTTACCTGGCGTTGCCTCGCTTTGTGGCCTTCTTTACCATGATTCCCTGTCTGACCATTATTTCTAATGCCCTGGCCATTATCGGTGGTTGGATTGTTTGCGTGTTGGGTCTGGATATTACGACTTACACCTATGTGACGGGTATGCAGTACTTGTTCGATCCTATGGATCTTTGGTCTGGTGTGTTGAAGTCCTTTGTTTTTGGAACCCTCATCTTCTTGTTGGGTTACTACCATGGCGTTAATGCCAAGGCCGGCGCCCGAGGTGTGGGTCTTGCGACCATGAGCGTTGTTGTGTCCAGTTGCCTTATGATCTTGATTGCTGACTTTGTCCTGGATGCATTCCTATTCTTCTAGAGCAGGTAGATTATGCCCAATGTGAAGATTGACCCGAACGATATCGCTATCCGCCTGAAGGGCCTTAAGAAGTCCTTCGGACCTCAGGACGTGCTTTGCGATGTGAACCTGGATATCCGCCGTGGCGAGACCATGGTGATCATCGGTAAGTCCGGTGGTGGTAAGTCTGTGATTCTGAAGCACATGATCGGTCTGTTGCAGCCCGATGGTGGTGAAGTGACTGTGGACGGTGTGACTATCAGTACGCCTAAATTTTTTGATACCCATACCATTCGTCGCAAGATGGGCATGCTGTTCCAGATGGGCGCCTTGTTCGACTCCATGGATACCGGTGAGAACATTGCCTTCGCTCTTCGCGAACATCATCCGGAACTGTCTGAAAAACAGATTCAGGATGTGGTGACCGAAAAACTTCAGATGATCAACCTGGTACCGGAATTCCGAACCAAGATGCCTTCTGAACTTTCTGGCGGTATGCGCAAGCGTGTTGCCCTGGCCCGCGCCATTGCCCTGAATCCCGAAATCTTGCTGTACGATGAACCCACAACCGGTCTGGACCCCATTACCAGCGACGTGATTAACGACCTGATCCTGGATATGCAGAGCAAGCTTGGTGTGACCTCCGTGGTGGTGACCCATGACATGGTGAGCGCCTTCAAGGTGGCTGACCGAATCGCCATGCTTTACAATGGACGTATCATTGAAGTGGGTACGGTAGACGAAATAAAGAACACCAGTAACCCATATGTGCACCAATTTATTACGGGACAGCGTAAAATCTCTGTAGAAGAGGATCATCAGGGGTAAAAACACCCTTTAACCTGTAACGTTTTGACTTAGAATAATGTATTTTTAGAGGAAAGAGGTTTATTTATGAACAAGAAGATTATTGCTGGACTTATGTCTGCTGCTGCAGTAGGTACCTTCTGGGCTTGCGGTAGCGGTAATATCTATGAAGCTGATTCTGATGATCAGGTTATTTCCGCAACCTTTGTTAACCCCTCTAAGACCGATGCCGAAAACGACTCGATGGTTGTTTCTGGCCTTATCAAGGTCTCCAAGGAAAAGTGCCAGGCAGACCCGGAATGCGCTGCAGCCTATGTGCCTTACCTTAGCGGTCAGGAAGTTGTTGCTCCCGCATCTTCCGCTAGCGAAGTTCCCAATAATGGCAATCAGCCTCTGGTAGACGTTTCCTCTTCTTCCCGTGTGATTGGTGGCAACCCTGTATCTTCCGCCACTATCAATACCGGAACTGATCCTGTCGCCAGCTCTACCTCTGGTGGTGGTAGCACTATAACTGGTCTGGGTACCTGTGCCGAATCAACTGGCAAGACCTCCATTACCAAGGGTGAATCTGTTCGATTCAAGGTGACTCCTAATGGTGCTGCCCTGCCTGATCCTATGGCTATTGTTAGCGCCACTTATGAATGGCACTATAACAGTGGTACTCCCGATGGTTCCGGCGACGGCAAGAAGACTAGTGATAACATCACCTTTACCGAGTCCGGTGACGCAGACGTTTCCGTGACCATTTATGCAGGTGGAGAATCTGAAACTATTCCTTGCCCGCTGCATATTAATGGTGACCCCATCACTGGTTGCGAATGTACCACACCAGAAAAAACTGTTGACTATACTGTTTCTCCGGAAGTGGCTTGGACTGCAGGCGGTTGTATTTCTGCTGGTCATACCCTCAGCTACTATTGGGATAATGCTGAAGGTACTACAACCTTTGCCAAGACTTTTGCAGAAGCTCAGCTGGGTTATGCTCCCAAGCTTGTGGTCAAGAGTGACGACAATTCCCTGGTTGAAGTGACTTGCCCCGCAGTGAAGACTACCCAGGGCGCTGAATACGAAATTAAAATTGTTGGTAACCAGATTCCTCAGGCTAAGGTTGAAGTTGCAAATGGTGGCTGCCTTACCGTAACGGGTGAATGGACTGAAGCCAACTATCTGCCGTCCTTGAAGGTTGTTTGTGACCTGAAGGGTCAGGGTGTTTCTTTGACCATTACTCATGGTACTGAAACAGCTTCTGATGAAGGTCAGTATGGTGTTAACAACGTAAGTCTCGGTCTTGGAAAGATTGGTGTTGGTGCCATCAACATCGACATGATTTGCATTGACTATACTGCTGCTGGATTCGGTGCAACTGATCCGGGTAAGGCAGAATGTGGCTTGGGTACTAACTAAGTTGTAGATGAAATTCAAGCAAAAGACCGGCTCCTCTGGAGTCGGTCTTTTTATATCCGGTTAGACGTTTTCTATTGCTTTTGTAATTATATTTTAACTATAGAAGTAGAAAACCTCGCTGTATAGAATTGACTAAAACCAGGAGGGTCCATGTCTAGAAGTTTTGTAGCTTTGCCGATTGTACTGGCCGTATGGGGATGTTCTGATTTTACGGAAGATCTTTCTGACGGAAATTATCAGAAAAATTTTGTCAGTTCCCTGGATGAACTGACGTCTCATTCTTGTACGTCCAAGAACGAGGGGGAAATCATTATCATGAGTAATCCTGACAAGGTTTCCTTTTCGTACCAGTGTGAAGATGGAAAATGGGTTGGCGATGAGGGCGATGAAGTCGCTGTGAAAAAGTCTAGCGATTCCAAGGCGTCTTCCAGTAGCAAGGCCAAATCATCCAATTCGGCTAAGGAGGAATCTTCTTCGTCTGTATTGTCTATCGACGATATCAGTTCTTCTTCTAGGGTTGTATTAAATGGAATGAGTGAGCCTGCCTTGGGCGTCTGTGCCCCTGTTGATGGCAGTACCTCCATTGGTAAGGGAACTTCTGTTGCTTTCAAGTTTACGGCAGACGGTTCCCTGATTGAAGATCCGGCTCTTTTGACTACGGCGACCTACGAATGGGATTATGGTGATTTTGAAATTTCCGATGATTCCGAAAATGGAAGAACTAGCAGTAAGGTCCTCTTTAGTTCCGGTGGAGATCATAAGATTCATGTGATCGTTTCTATCGGCGATAAGGTGCAGACTGTAGCATGTCCCGTTCATGTGAACGGTGTGCCGATTTCTGGATGCTCATGTAATTCTGATGCTAAAGTGGTGAACTATCAAGAAACTCCCGAAGTGACTTGGTCTGTTTCGGGTTGCAGAACCGAGGCGGCTTCCCTGACTTATGCCTGGGATGGCAGGCCGGCTGGCGATGATGTCAGCTATACCAAGACTTTTAATGAACCTCGGGCTAGTTATGCTCCCGTGCTGACGGTCAACAATTCCGACAATACCCAGATGGAAGTACTGTGTCCTGGCGTGAAGGTGACTGAAGGTGCTGAGTATCAGATGGATGGACATGAAAGGGTGGAATTTCCGGCGGGAGATTTTAGCGTGCTTATGACGGCGCCGAAAGAACGTTGTGCCGATAGTTTTGGAGCCGATTTTTACTGTAGCTTCGAAGGCGGAGGCTATTCTATCATGGTCG
Organism: Fibrobacter sp. UWH6; assembly: GCF_900142465.1. NCBI lineage: Bacteria > Pseudomonadati > Fibrobacterota > Fibrobacteria > Fibrobacterales > Fibrobacteraceae > Fibrobacter > Fibrobacter sp. UWH6. The sequence continues at coordinate 228,088 of NZ_FRAX01000003.1, read as the reverse complement.
TAGATGGCGAGGAATACGAAGTTTCGTATTTTCATTCGGTGGATTTGCCTTGTGATAAAGCCACGGGGGATTATAGTCTTTCGCTTCGGCTGAGTGCTCCTGCTTTGTGTAGTTTGATGATGTAAGGGGTTGCATGAAGTGGCGGTATGGAATAGCGGCTGTTTCCGTGGTGCTGGTGGCTTGTTCTGAAACGACCCTTAAGGCGGACGAGTTTGAGGAATATTCCTGCCAGACGGAAAGTTCTTCATCTGAAGAGGAGCCTTTAAGCAGCTCCGTTTCGGAACTTGTCTTTGTCCGCTCTTCTTCCAGCCTGCAGGATAATTTAACCAGTAGTTCCGCTGAATTTTCTAGCAGTAGTTCTAATATTGAAATCCCGATAGAATCCTCGGCTGCAGTTTCGTCTAGTTCCCATTCGGTGTTCCGCATTACAGGTTGCCTGTGCGAGGCTGCTGCCACTGAGGTGGATTTTGAGACGAATCCCTCTGCCTCATGGTCGGTAAGCGGTTGTGAATCTGACGCCTCTATAGAACACTATGAGTGGGGCGATTTGTCTAGTAAGGGCCCCTTGGCTCTATACTACTTCTCCTATGTTGGGGAGTCTGTGGCGCCTAGGGTTGTCGTATATGATAGCGATATGAATTATGTTATTGTCAGCTGTCCTGAAGTCCGAGCTGTAAATAAGGATGGTTTGTAGGCGTTATCCTAAACTTCGTTAAAAATACATTTTTCTTACTTTTTATTACATTCGTAGTTATATTAGAGGATGTGTAAAGGGTTGAGGTGTCTTAAATGAAGTTTATCCAGAGTTTCCTGAAACGTTTTACGTCATACGTTGGAGAATACGGCAAGTCAAATCTACCGTTGCTGCTGCTGGTGGTGGGCTGCGTGTTTATGTTCTTGCCCTCGATGTTCCCGGACTTTAAGGTTTTGTATGTCCTGGGTGTCTGGATCTGGCCGTTCTGCTTTCTGTACTATTGCCGTCTGAGTGAACATCGCTTTAGCCAGGCCATTCTCTATATATTCTTGGCCGTGGGCCTGTGTGTCCGTTTTTATGGGGTTCTTGGTGTGGGGCTTGAAAAAGAGTGCCTGGTATTTACGGCTTTGCAGGCTTGTCTTTTTTGGGTTCCTTTTGCATGGGACGTTCGCTATTGTGTTAAGGAGGCTCCCTTTGTCAATACGCTGGTTTTCCCCACGGTATACGGTACCTTGAACCTTGTTTTTTCGGCTTGCGATCTTATTCCCCTGAACAACTTATCCTATGCCCAGTACGACAATAGGGCCATATTCCAGGTTTTGTCTGTTGTGGGGGAATTCGGACTTACCTTTCTTATAACTTTTGTGGGTTCCGTAGCCGTATACGTGATTATGCATTGGAACCGTGATGGTGCCAAACGTATAGGACTTGGCATGTTGCTAGCCTTGGTGGCCATGCATGCCTGGGGCATTTTCCAGATGGCTCATGATGAATCGTCTGATACGGTGCGAATTGCCCAGGCAATTGGGCCTAAAGTCGATCAACGCAAGGATGGTAGCTGGGAAACCTTGAGTTACGAACGTTATCTCCGTAGCTTTAACACGCTTGCAGAATCGGCTTACCGTGAACGTGCGCAGATGTTGGTTTTTAGCGAGGAGGCCTTTGCCGTTGCAGATTCGAGTGAGGGTGATTTTATTGCCAATGCCTCGGAGTATGCCCGTAAATTCAATATGCCCATCTTGCTGTCCCTAGGTGTCTATGATACGGATAACAGCCGAGAAGGGCTCTTCCAGAACAAGGTTGTACTGATAAATAACCAGGGAAAGATTTTATACGAGTATAACAAGCATAAACCTGTTCCCCTGGTAGAATCCTTTAATCTGGATGTGGGGCGTGAAAAGCTACCTGCGGTCCCTCTGGAAATAGGGGGGAAGGCCCATATTGTTTCTTTTGCCATTTGTTACGACGGCAATTTCTCGGATTTTCTTAGACCCCTGGATCCCAAGGTTCAGTTACTCTTTATTCCGTCATGGGCTTGGGATGGTATAAATGATTTTCATTACAGATCCTTGGCGGTTCGCGCGGTGGAACACGGTGTGAATCTGGTTGTGACTTCCTATGATGGCGTTTCGCTTGTCAGCGACGAGTACGGCCGAGAGGTCAATCGGAGACCGTTTAAGGATGTGGGATACGATAGGCTGTTTATCTCTGACGTTCCTACGTCTGCCCATGAAACAGTGTATGCCAAAAACGGCGGATTTTTGAACTACGTCTACTTGATTCTATCGTTGATGTTCATTGGGCTTGGTGCCCGACGTACTAAGGATGGAAGTATCGAGGAACAGGCTGGTGCCTAGTCCTGCTTGTTGTCGCCCTTTTTCTTGTTGGGCTTGACAGCGTTCCAGACCATATAACCGATAAATAGAACGCCAAAGGCGAGAAGTGCAATTCCCAACTCGGAGTTGTACTTTTCGATGATATCCTTCTGACCGTGAGCCAAGTAGCCAAGGAAGGCCAGCACGCAGTTCCAGATGGTTGCGCCCAGGAATGTGAAAATGGCGAAGGGCAGAACCTTCATGCCGGCGATGCCTGCGGGAATGGAAATCAGCTGACGGATCACGGTGATGAGACGGCCGACAAAAGTGGAAATGACGCCGTGTTCACGGAAATAATCTTCGGCTTTCTGAACCTTCTGAACGTCCAGAAGCAGGAAGTGGCCCAGGCGGCTGTCTGCGAATTTGTAGATAATGGGACGACCCAGGAACTTTGCCAGATAATAGTTGATGAATGCGCCGATCATGGCGCCGATGCTTGCGAAGAGCACGATCAGTACGATGTTCAGACCGGAATCGGGCTGGAGAGCCTTATAGGCTGCAGGGGGAACTACCAATTCAGACGGGAACGGGATGAAAGAACTTTCTACGGCCATGAGGAGGGTGATTGTGCCGTAGTTCAGGTGGGCGTTGTACCAGTCGATAATCAAGTTGTAAATCATGGTGGGCAAATATAGAAAAGCAAACTGTCTAGATTATGACAATAAGAAAAAGCGCAGCCATAAGGACTGCGCTTTTAAATTCTTTAGAACAAGTTAATTACTTCTTTTTCTTGCCCTTGGCTTTCTTGGAAGCTTTCTTGTCTTTCTTGGCTTTCTTATCCTTCTTGTCCTTCTTGCCACTCTTCTTGGACTTGGACGGTGCCGGTTCTTCTTCTTCTTCCTGTTCGACAACCTCCTGTTCCGGTTCGGCCTCAGGTGTGGTGTCGTAGGTTTCGCCAGTCTGGTATTCGATCACAGAAGATTCGCCAGAAGCTCTCTTGATGGCTTCCTTTGCTTCGTTGACGTATCTGCCGTCGGGGAAACGCTTCAGGTAGATTTCGTAGTCCTTGACGCGGTTGCCTGCCTTAACCAGTTCGAAGATTCCGGTTTCGGCTTCGTCGCGGAAGGCTCCGTTGGGATTGTCATTCAAGTAGGCGAGGAATGCCTTGAAGGTGTTCTGTGCCTGGATGACGCGGAACTTGTCGTATTCGCTGAGAGAGCGAAGCTTGGCTTCAACTTCTGCACGGCGCGGAGAGTCCGGATAGTATTCGATGAACATCTGCAGCATTTCGGGGTCGTTGCTAGCCATGACCTGATCGAAACGGCCGTCTTCCTGGCGTACCTGGTATTCCTTAAGTTCAACCTTGCTGGAGTCCATGGTGGCGTAGAGCTGTTCCTTGGTGGCCAGGTCTGCAGGGTGGCAGAAGGCCAGGTAGCTTTCGAGCACGTCGGTGAATTGAGTACGAGTAAATGCTTCGCTCATGTCGGGCAGGTTGCCGTCATCGTCGAGGTAGAAGCGGTAGTCGCGTTCAATGGCCATGCAGTCCCAGTCAGACAGGGTGTCCTTGACTTCGCTGTTCTGACGGAGTACGTCGTCGCGGTCATGGAGCTTGAAGCGCATCTGGCGGTCACGGCGGCTTTCGCGGCCGAAGTCCAGAGAAATTTCCAGGCCGACGCGTACAGGCCATTTGTACTCAACCTTGGTCATGGTCAGGTCGGAGTAGGGAGACGGACTTGCACTTGCATCCTTGGTACGGGCTGTAATGTCTTCGTAGGGCATGAATTCCTTGCGGACATTCAGGCCGATCTTCAGGTCCACGTCCTTGAACACTTCGGTGATGCGGTATTCCAAAGCGCCAGAGACAAAGGCCGTATTGAGAATTTCGGTGTGGGTTTCGGTGTTGCCCAGATAGTCGTCATAGAACGAGAAGAAGTGGAAGCCGAAGCCGCCGAGAACGCGGAGGTCCAGGTCGCCGACCAGGTTTACGGAGAAACCGGCGAGGAAGGACGGAGCGTAAGTCATGAAAGACAGTTCGCGGTCGTTCTGTTCGCCCTTGCGCTTGCCACCATTCACTTCATCGGGAACGGTGTATTCGGGACTATCTTCGATGGTACCGAACTGGATGGAGTTGACTTCCACACCCAGCCAGATAGTAAAGGGAATGTCTGCCTTCCAGAAGGGGGTGATGAGGGGAGACCAGAGTGCACCGGCAGAGATGGGCACTGTCATGACTTCAGCATCGATACCTTCGTCTAGGATGCCGTTTTCACCCTTAAAGTTCAGGAAAGCGGGCTCACCCTGCACATAGAGCTGGGTACGCCAGTTGGAACGTTCAAAGTCTGCGGCCTGTGAGGCGGCAGCGATAAAAGACAAAATTGCAAATATTTTACGCATCAGTGTAAATCTAATTTTTTATTACAGTTGTCGTGGGGCGATTTTGAGGATAATGGTTAAAAAGTGAGTAAAAAACCTACTCCAAACATTAATATCCCAGTTCCAATTAGGGATCCGCCGACAGTTAACTTGCGGTCGCCCTTCTTGACCAGGTCGTGGTTCTTGTTCACCTGGGCCTGGTAATGGCTGCCATTTAACGTCGAGGGAATGTTTAACTGGTCTTTGATGTGGCGGGCATCGTCGTAATCCTGGTTGGCGAGATAGGATAGAAGTGCTCCTGCCAGCAGGGGGGCGATGGACGAACCCATCAGGACCTTGCCTATGAAGTTCTTTTTCTGTTCCTTGACCCATGCATTCTGGATTTCCATTTCAACGGGGGTTGTAATGGGTTGCAGGGTGACATTTACACTGGTCGGGTCTGTGGGACTGGCATAGAAAGAAACAAGTGTGTCCTTGAAGCCCTCTTTGCGAATTTGAATAAATGAACTGCCAATGTCGTTTAGGTCGAATTTGTTGGGGGATTTTCCAATGGCGTGTGAGGTGGGGGAAATGGGTGAGGATCCTGCGTAAATGTAGGCCCCTTCGGGAATGGTGAATACGCGAAGTTCCGGTTTGACCTTCTTTAGCTTTACAGAAAGTTTTGTGGTGTCATAGGGAATCGGTTTGATGGTCTTCTTTGCGCCCCAGATTTGGCTATTGACTTTCCAGTAGGCGTAGATATCAACTTTTTCGGTGTCCTGGAGGGCGAAAGTGCAGGGTGTCTTACAGATGTCGTCCTTGCCGGGGATGGTAATTGTGGCACCTTCCGGTTCCGATTCCAACTTGACGTAGCTGACGTTTCTTTTCTTGGTGGGGAGCGGTTCTCCCTTGAGTTGTTTGATGAAGTTGGAAAGTTTGTTGTCGGTAATGGCGTCGCCTAAGCCATTGAAAACAGAGAGGTTTGCGGTTGCGGTAAGGGGCTTTGCCGTTGAATCGGTCAAGTCGAGATGTGTCATGTAGAGTGTCAGGGAATCCTGGCTTGCGCCGGCAGAGATGCTCCCCTGGTATACGGAGGCTGCTCCGTAGAGTGCCAGCGAATCCTTGATGCAGGCGGAACTTCTGCAGTAACCGAATTGAGTCCTGTTGGCGACGACAAGGGGAGTTCCTGATTCCTTGATCAGCTGGAGTAATATTGGAGAAAGCTGTGCATCGAGAGCTGAATCAATGGATCTTTTTTCTAGGGCAACAAAGATGTGCTTTCCTGCCACGGAGTCCAGGAAGGTGGGCTGTCTTTGTTCTTCGGATTGTTCGGTGGACGCCTCGGTAGATTGTTCCGGGAGTGCTTCCTGGGAAGAATCTGCCTGGGTGGCTGTGGTGTCTGCGACTTGTTGGGCTTTGGGATTCAATAAGTCATTGCCCTGTTCGTCAACAATGCTCTTGAATCGGTTCTTGGCAATCTTGATAATGGTAAACTGTCCCTTGATGTTTCCGCCAAGGAGGACTGAATCCTGTTGGATGCCGATAAACTGGGCGTATTGAGTGACGCCAGAAACCAGGTCGACCTTGGCTCTAACGCCGTGATCCTCGGCAGCGAACAGGAACGTGATGCCTGCAGTCAATAATAGAAGAAGAATTTTTTTCATAGAAATGCCTAGAACGAAAGGATGAATCCTAAGGTGAGCAGAGTGGCGCCTGTTGCGAGGCCTGCGATAGTTGTCTTGCGTGCGGTTTTTGCCTTGTCTCTGGAATCACGGAAGTCCTGTTTTGCATTTTCATAGGACTGTGAATGTATCCGAGTTTTTTCTAGAGTCTTCTTGGCATCTTCGGCGCGGGATATCTGGTAATAGGTGACAGCACCTGCAATTCCGCTAACGAATAGGGGGATTGCCGAGCCGATCATCATCTTGTATCCGAAACTGCGACGACCCCTCTTGGCGACAATGTCGTTTTGTTCCTTGATCAGATTGTCGTCATAGGTGGGGTGCAGGGATACGATCAGGTAGGAAGTGTCTTTTGGAGAAAGTGTAACTCGGATGGTGGTGTCGGTGAATTCCGGACGGAACAGGTGCAGTAAAACTTCTCCCATGAGAGCTTGTTCTTCGGATACGCTGACAAATGCTGATGAAACATAGTCGGGCTTATCTGCAAGGTCTGGCCTGGAGGTGCCGATATAGATATCTGCATTGCTGGGGATTGTAGATACATGCAAAAGCTTTTGAGCATGAGCTCCAGTAAACAATGCCAGAATGACGAGTAGGGTCGAGAGTATGGTTTTCATCTTAGAACCCCTCCCTAAGGAATGGCCCGCTAATGACGACCTGTTCGTTGATGTTTTCTAGAACCCAGTATGTATTTGGGAACGGATTGTTGGCGTAGTCTTCGCCTTCGATAACAATGGAACAGGAATATTTACAGGGGTTTGGTATGGCGAGTAGGGAATTCCGGAAACTGTAGGTTAGATTGTCTGACCCTGATGTGACCCGAATCTTTGCGGGATTTACTCCAGAACCCATATCGATGACGTTGAAGTAGATTGTGTCTGAATGGGCTGCGCTAGTTTTGTTTGGTGCCAGTTGCGGAGGAATATCATCCGTAAAGTAAATGGTGCTTGCCGTAATGGCTGTACTCTCGGGAATGTCTACTTCTTGCTTGTTTGCTGTGTATTCCGGTCTGCTAATGTCGCGGGCGTAAATGTGTAGACCTGTCTGGGCCTCCACGGGAACCTGAATTTCGGAGTGAGATTCACTATTCGTAACGACTTGCAAGGTGTCGCCTGCAGCATTGGTCAGGATGATTTCTGTGTTGACCGTCTGATCGTAGGGGAATCCCCTATAGATGACCGGAATGGTCAATAGGGATTGCTCTTCGGTTTTAGTGGTAAAACTAAAGACATCTGTAGTTGTCGTATAGCCCTTGCCTGCATCGTTTGTGACGAGCATGCTGACGGCCCAGTAGACCGTATTACTTGGAAGGTCTTCGTTTACGATGCCTTTGAGGCTGATATTGTTGTTGCAGTCTGTGGTGCCTAGGGAACTGGCCCAGATGTCATCCTTTTCATCGCTGGCGTAAATGGTGCAGTAAGCTGTTTCCCATGGATCCAGCCCCTCGGTCTTCCAGCGGAGGGGAATGCCCTTTTCGTTGTTTCGTTCTACTTGGTTATAACCGTTAGCGGGATATTCCAGCTGAATTCTATTGGGTGTGTTGACTAGAACTTCAAAATGAGTGCGAACGGTGTCTCCGTATAGGTCTACTGTTTCAAGGAATCCTTTTTTTATTCCGGATGAAGTGAAGGCGTATTGGAACGATTCTATGTTGAAGAACTGACCGTCAAGTTCCCAAAGCAGACTGGCGTATAGAGAACTAGCCTCGTTGACGGGTTCGTCGTTGAGGGTGTACCCTGCATAAAATTTGTAGGTCTGGTTTGCTTCCAGATAGATGGTGTCGCCGATGACGTAGTGGGAACGGTTGTCGTTCGATAAACTTGCTCCCGATGGTAGCACGTACACCTGTTGGCTAAGAATGTTCTCTGGTTCTCCGATAAGGGCGTCGCTGCCACATGCGACCAGCATACAGGCGAGAAGCGGTAAGAAGGATAGCTTTCTCATTATGGATCCTCTCTGTATGTTTTGTCGGAGTACAGATAAAAGTACCGAGTGCTCTTGTTTCCGCTCTGATCGTAAACTTCAATGGATAGAATTCGGTAGGTCCATGTGCTGGAGATGGGCATTATCACCTTAAGGGTGTCTCTACTAATGTTGTAATCCAGGATGATGTTTCCGTCAAGCTTTGCAGAACTTGTGGAAAGTACGACGCTGCCTCCGCCATCCTTTAAGATGAAATTCAAAGTGTCCTGGAGGAGGAGGGTATCTTTATTGTCGATGGAAGAAATTGTTGGGGGCGTGATGTCGGCGAACTGCAGCGAATCAAGGCTGTATACCTGATTTTCCTTAAGGGAAATTTCCCTTATAATTGGCTGTAAGTCGGGAGTGTCGCTGGCAGATACGATGAATGTTATTTTGCCTGGGGTGATTGGCTTGATGTAGAATCTTCCTGCGGAATCGGCGTGAAATTCCTTTGCCCTGTACAGAGTGTCGCCGGAATTGCTGATAATCGTGACTTGGATAGATTGGGGAATCTGTTTAGACGGGGGAATGACCGTAGCGAGAATTCCACTTTCGTTCGAAAGGCCGGCGGTATAGAACTCACCCTCGATGGATTGCGAGGATTTCATATCCAGTTCGTTGTAGGCCGATACAGACCAAGTGTATTTGGTGAGCGGAGCAAGGCCTTTGTTGTAGCTGAAAGTCGATGAACTTAGGATTGTGTCCAGAATGATGCCGTTGTCTTTTTGGGATGTCGGGAAGGCTTCTTTTAAGACGAAGTGGTAATATGTATCCCAGTATCGGTCTTGTTCTGTGGTGTACCAGGAAAAGTTGATGTCTTCGTTGGGTGGAATTTCCTGGGTGCTGTTTGCCGGAATGATTTTTTTCAAGTTCAGTGTGGGAGGAATGGCTGCATAGAGGGTGATTGTGTCGCTGATGGTATCGCCAAAGAAGTCTACCAGGACGAATGCGACTTTATGCAGGCCGGGTGTCTTGACTGAAGCCTTGAAACTATACTCTGTGGCAAAGGGTGTTCCGTCAAGGGTCCAGAAGATATCCTGGCTGCGAATGGCTTTAGATGGATATACAGAAGACAGAAAAATCAGGGAATCGTTGGGGGCGACAGTGTCGTTCTTGATTCGAACGGAAGTTTCGTCAAAGGTCTGTGTGATGAAGGCGTCTACCCGGACTTCCTGGTGGTCGCGTTCGTCAAAAATATAATTGTCGGAATCGGTGCAGGCGACAATTGCGATTGCAATAAGGGCGGTGAGGAGGGAGGCTATTTTCACTGTTTACCTCCGGAAGATTCTCTAACGTAGAACGTCCTTATGGAAGTGGTATCGCTATCGCCCAGGGGATCGGTCACAATGACTCGGAAAGAGTGCTTGCCCTTTGCAAGTCCCGATTGCCTGATTTCATTGAGTTCACCCACTGCATAATTTGTGTGGTCGATTGTAATCACATGTTCCAGCAGCTGGTTCCTGTCGTTGTCGCTACTGCTCCACTTGAAAAGAAAGGCGGTGTGGCTATCCCCGATTAGAGTGTCTCCGTCGGAGGGAATGGTTGTCTCGTTCAACATAGGGGGTGCATTGATAACAACTGTGAATTCCCTCTCGATGGAATTGCCGTCTTGATCGTGAATGACGACCTTGTTCGGGATGCGGTTAGGATTTGTCTGCCCTGCTAGGGCATTTTTTGAGGATATGGGGAATGTCCGTCCACTATCAATAAGTTCCTGATCGTTATACCAGTAGTAGGAAACATCATCTTTATACTTGCTGGGTCGAACCTTTGCAATTAGAGCCGAGGACTCATTGGAATTGATTTTTCGAAGGGTGGAGTCCTGCTTGCCGAATTGTTCTACGACGACAGACGCGCCTGTGATGACCGAAGAGGTGCTTGGGGCGTCGGGAATGTCTAGGCATGCGACAAGAAGTGCTCCCATGAGGATGGCGGCACCTGCGTTAAATAGGGCGAAAAGTAGTTTTCCCATACAAAACATTTTAGCAAATCTTCTATATTCCTGTTTATGAGTGAAGAAAATTTTGAGTACAAAAATGCCATGGATCGTCTGGAGTCCATTTTGGAACGGATTGACAATTCCGAAATGGAAATTGACGAATTGGCTGGCCAGGTTCAGGAAGCGACAGAACTGTTGCGCAAGTGCCGCCAGATTCTCCTGAAAACCGAACAAAATGTACAAGAGGCTTTGGCTAGCCTCGATGGCGAAGTGGAAAAATAACAGATGTCTGAATCTGCTAATGGAATCCCGTCTTCTATCCCCGCCCTGGAGGTGGATGGCCTGACTGTAAAGTTCCCCATTCGCGGGGGCGTTCTGAGCAAGGTCCAGAGCTACTTTACGGCTGTGGATCATGTCAGCTTTACCTTACCCCAGGGAAAGATCCTTTCTATTGTGGGGGAGTCGGGCTGTGGAAAGTCTACCCTTGTAAAGGCCCTTGTGGGCCTGAATCCCATTGCTTCCGGAAGTTTCAAGGTCTTTGGCCAGGAAGGGGGCCGTGCCGCAGGTGGCAAGGGACTCCGCATTTCGGACGTGATGCAGATGGTTTTCCAGGATCCCTTTAGCAGTCTCAATCCGAGGCAGACCGTTTCTGAAATTTTGACCGCGCCGGTGGTGGCTCGGGGAGCATCCTTTGAAGAAGCCGAGAAGCGGGCTCGTGAACTGTTAGACCGCGTGTCGATTCCCAATGGAGCCCTGGACAAGTTCCCTCATGAATTTTCCGGTGGCCAGCGACAGCGCCTGTGCATCGCCCGCAGTCTGATGGTGCAGCCTAAAATTTTGCTTTGCGACGAAGTGACAAGCGCCCTTGACGTTTCTGTGCAGGCGCAGATTCTGCATTTGTTGAATGACCTGCGAAATGACCTGGGGCTTTCCATTGTGTTCATCAGTCATGATATGCAGGTGGTCCGTGCGTTAAGTGACGAAGTCCTGGTCATGTACTTTGGCAAGGTGGTTGAACGTGGCGACGCCGACGTTGTCTTGACCAATCCCCAGGATGATTATACGAAAAAATTGCTGGCTAGTGTGCCTACCATCAAGCGAACCTAGAATTTGATTTATGGCTAATTTCCGTAGAAAAACAGAATCCCGCGAAACCCGCTTTTATGAACTGCGGATCGAAAAAATGGTTCAGGGTGGCGATGGCATGGCCCGTTTGCCCGATGGCCGAATTTGCTTTGTGCAGGGAGCCCTGCCTGGGGAATTGTGCAAGGTTCTGCTAACCTTTTCCAAGAAAGATTTTACCCGCGGAAAGGCTATCGAAATCATAGAGGAATCTCCAGATCGCGTAAAGCCGTTTTGCCCCCATTATGGTAAGTGCGGCGGATGTAGCCTGCAGCACCTGGATGCATCAAGGCAGATTGAATATATGGAACGTGTGGAACGGGAAAACTTTAAGCGCCTGGCTCATACGGAACTGCCTGCCGATTTTAGAATTCACTTTGGTAAACCTTGGGGATATCGCAATCGTGCCCGCGTAGTTTATTGCGGCGACCGCGGCAAGGGCGAAAGAGGAGCTTTCGGTTTCCGCGGTCAGGAAAGCAACGATGTGGTGCCTTTCAAGAAGTGCCCTGTACTGACACCTGCCCTGAATGAATTCCTGAACGGTGCCGGCCGGGAACTTTGTGCCGCTAACCGCGATGCCCGCGAACTGAACATCTTTGATAACGGTGCGGGCGAAGTCAGCTATTTCTATCGCGGTATGCCCAAGTCCGATTTTGAAAAGAATGCGGTCAGCGTGGTGGATATTTGCGGCAAGAAAATCGAGTCCGATGCGTCGGTGTTTTTCCAGAGTAATTTAGGATTGTTGCCGGAACTGGTGGAAAGCGTTCGTAAGGCTGTGGAGGCTGGTATCGCCTCCGGAGAATCCAGCGATGAATGGCTGATTGACCTGTTCAGCGGCGTAGGCTTCTTTGCCGCCCTTTTGCAGGACAAGTTTAAACGCGTGACGACGGTGGAACGTGAAGACGGTTGCCTTAAGCATGCCAAGGTGAATCTGGCGGGTACCGCCAACTGCGAAAATGTTTCTGCCCCTGCCGAAGATTGGCTGGCCAACCATGTGGTGGATGTTCCTGCTACGCTTATTGTGGACCCTCCTAGAACAGGACTTCCCAAGGAGGCGCTGGAGGCCATTATTGCCAGTTCCGTAAACCGTCTGATTTATGTTTCCTGCGACCCCGTCACCTTAGCCCGTGATTATGCCAAGTTTGCTGTGGCAGGGTTCAGCTTGAAGCAGGCGGAAGGTTTTGCCTTCTACCCACAGACTCCCCATATGGAAATGATGTTTGTACTGTCCCGCTAAAATTTTTATTACACAATTAGATGTTCCATTTTTGCTACTTTACCTATAGTAAGAAAAGAGGTGTTATGAAAAAGTTGTTCCTTGCCATGATGGCTTTCGCTCTTGCAATTTTTGCCGGATGCACTACCGAAGAACCTTCCATTGTCTGTGGCCGTGACTGGAATGCCGGCTCCATGGTTGTTGCCGATACGACCAGTGAATTTGATTTGGCCGACCAGATGGTAGTGCAGTTCAAGTATGGCAAGAACTTCGACTTTACCAACTTGAAGGTTGCCTTTTACGAAGGTTCTACGGCTCAGAAGGGTGCCGAAATCTGGTCTCGCGATGTAAAGGTTACCGAAAAGATGGGTGTGTATACCTTGCAGGGTAAGTCTAGACATGGTGGCATGATGCTGGCCCGCGAAATGTGCAAGCATCGCAAACCCGGTTCAGTCATGATCGAGTTTAGCGCCGATGGCCGAGTGCTTGCTACCAAGGATATTCAACTTGTAAAGACCCGCTAATTTTATGAAGAAGAGTAATTTGATCCTGGCGGGTTCCGCCATTGCCTTGAGTGCAGCCCTGGTGGCTTGCGGTGATTTTCCCGTGACCATGAACTATACGCTTTCGGAACCGGTTAAAATGGAAATGATTGCCGAAAGCTATATCACCACTCTCGATGAAAAGGGTGACGAACGCGTTGGTACTCATACCTTGACCAATGTGAAAATTCAGTATTCAACATCGGGCGATACCACCAAGGTCCATAGGGATTACGTCATCGACAATTCCAGTGGCTACCTGAAGAACTATTACCCGACGGCTCTGGCCTGGCGTGCAAAGTCTGTGGACTTGGCTGCCATCGATCGCAAGGTCGTTAGCATTGACGGTCTGAACGAAGGCTACGATAGCATTGTGACGAAACTGCCCATGCCCAAGCTGTGGCACGAACAGTTGCTGAATCCTGAATTTAAGCCTCACCTGGCCCGTGCCGAAAAGCACCGCTGGGAAATGGATCACCTGCTGGTGGGTGAAATTCCTGCCAAGGGAAACATCACGCAAAAGCTGAAGGATGAAGGCCGATTGAATTTCGCCTTGATCCAGGTTGATTCTGTGGTTGTCCGCGGTTTTGAAAATCGCGACCATCGTCGCTGCCTGGATTATGTGGTTTACTTGCAGGAAACGGAAAGCTTCCCCTATTTCATATGGGAACAGCATGTCAATTCCAAGATCGTAGACGAAAAGTTCAAGAAGTATAACAAGGGCCTTAAGGCTGAATACCAGACCCGCTACGAAATCATGATTGACCCCAAGACCGGTATCCCCTGCCTTTCTCATGAAACCAAGGTCGGTACCCATACCATGGTGAATCCGGAAACTCGCGATACGGTGACCTTCACCAGCCATATTACCGTGGAACGTATGTTCAATACCATAAAGCCTGGCGAAGAGGGTAACGAGTAATGCGTCGCTTGGTTCCTGCAGCTTTTGTCGCGGCCTTGTTGGCTGGTTGTGCTAGCCATCCCTCGCCTCAGCAGACGATGGTAGACGACCGCCACCTGGTTTACGTGGATATGTATAAGGCCTATAGAAAGGCTGAAGAAGACTATCTGAACTTGCTGTTCAATATTGAACGCATGCCGGAGGAAGAAGAACTCTGGATGATGAAACGCGAAAAGATGCTGGAACTGAATCAGCTGAAAGAATTTATGCTGAATGCCCGCCAGGAACTGGATGAAGCCATGCGACTGTGGGAAATGCATTTGTTGGATGTTCAGGCTGATTTGAAACAGGCTCAGTTAAAGGCCTTTAATCCCAACTTCAAGGGAGAGGATGCCCAAAGGACAAGTCCGGGACAGTTATTGCCTAACGAGGCCAATCAAATTCACAAGTAATTTAAAAAGACCTTCGCTGATGCGGAGGTCTTTCTGCTATTGTGGGTATTGGCTACTGCCAAGTGTTGAGGAAGCCCATGCCAACCGCAAACTTGATTCGGGTGGGGGCGATGCATTCGGGAATGATGGGCAAGTCGATAGGATTCAGCTTGCGGCCTCCCTCTAGATTTTCGTCTTCACCGATGCGACTGAGGCCGCGGGCGAATGTCAGGCTGATATCCAGGGGTATGCTATAGAACAGCTTGTTGCTCCAGCGGAAACTCAGGCCTACGTCGCGATCCCAGAATTTGCCCTTGGTCATTTTGTGAGGATCGAACCATCTGCCGTTCCATGCTGCACCAATCTGGGCGAACAAGTCGAAGTAGAAATCGCGGGTGCTGAAGATCCATGCAGACTTGCGCCAGTCGCTGTAGATGGGGAACAGGTAGTGGACTTCGGCCATGGCGGTTCTGGTGCCAGCCAGGGTATAGTCTTCGGAACTGCGGAGGTAGGGGTAACCTTCCAGGAATAGCGGGAGATAATAGTAGGTGTCCAGGGTGTCTTCCTTGGTGTCGGTATGCCATTTGAAGACCCCGTTGATTTTTCCGCCTGCTGCAAGGCGGGCTCCCGTCCAGGGACTCTGCAGACTTCCGTAGAGATCGATGCCCACCTGGTTCAGGGTGAAGTTCCTGTACTTGGGGGTAATCTTGCCAGAGGCGTCGACGGTAAAGCTTTCGGAGAATGTTCCCGGACGATACAAATCCGAGTTGGACGTCTGATAGTAAAGGAACAGACCGTTGCCTTGTCCGTCAATTCCGGTGCCGCCTTCGCTATGGTCGCCATAGAGGCCAAGGGCGAATAAGGCGGTAACGCGCTTTTGGTAAGTCCAGTCAAAGTTGTCTTCGTAAAGGTTGAAGTTGGCCCAGTCGTAACTGAGGGCGAATTGCAACGTGTCGATGGTCTTGAAAATGCTGTAGCCTGCGGCACCCATAACGGATTGCATGGGGACTGCATAATGGGTGGTGCCGATTGAATCTCCATAGGCTCGAGGATCTTCGTAGCGGATGGTGTCCATGCTGGTGTAGTTGGCGTAGGAGTAGGCGAGACTCAAATCAATGGGTGTGCTGCGGTTTTCCCAGGAAATGAAGAATTCCTTTTCTTGCCTGGGGTTTAGACCGCTTCCGTTGATGTAGTCAAAGCCGGAACCTATTTCCAGCAAGAGTCCCATCTGGATGGTGTTCTTCTTGAGGGGGTCATTGAGAAGTACTGCCAGACCGGCCTTGGCCTTGACTTGGCCGTCTCCAAAGACTGTTAGGTCCGGAGCGTTTTCCGAGAAGGCTACCATGGGAACAAACAGGGGAACTGACGGAATTGGCTTATAGTCTTCTTCGATGCCTGCAAATTCCAATTCCTGGAAATCAATTGCCTTGACCACGCGCTGTAAGGGGGCTCCCTTGAGAACAATTTCCTTGGAACCTTCGTGGGAGGTAATGGTTCTGGTGGTGTCTGCGATTTTTATGATGGAGTCGCGGAGGACGATGGAGGGCTGCGGTGTGCAGGGTGCCACGGAGTCTGCGACGGTGGAATCGGTGAGGGCGGTGTCGCCACTTGTTGTGTCAGCGTTGCAGACGCTCCAGGTTGTATCTGCAATCTGGATGGTGGAATCTCGTTGGGTAACGCTAACTGTTGTGTCTGAAGAAGCGGGAACAAAAATGCTGTAGGCCAACTTATACAGGGAGAATCCGTCCTTGTCGTAGTTGGTATAGTACAGTGTATCCCCTGCCAGGGTCGGAGTGAATGCGCCACCAACTACGTTGGTCAGGGCGTGCTCTACGCCGGTATTGATGTTCTTCTCTATAAGGTTGAAGATTCCGTTTCTGTTGCTGGAGAAGACAATCTTTTCGTTGTTCAGCCAGTTTACGTCACGTTCGTCAAATTTCGTGTTACTGATAATCTTGAAGTTCTTTCCGTCGGAGTCCAGCAGGGCGATGCCGCGGGTTTCGTTATCGAAGAAGCCGAAAGCAATCTTCTTTCCGTCGGGGCTGAATTTCGGACTATAGATGTTATAGTACCGGAGGCTGGAATCAGGAACGTACAAGTCTACTGGTTCTTCCGTTTCGTAATCCTTAAGATCCTTGGGGAAGGAAACCTTACTCAGGACGAAGCGTGTGCTGTAGGGTTCGCGACGGACAAAAGCGATGGTTGTACCTTGAGGATCGATTGCAGGATATACTGCATCTGTCAGGTAGGATACCGTGATTTCATTCTTGTTGGTGTCGGCAACGGCGATGTCGAAATGGGCGTGGCCATCCTTGTCGCGGTTCTGGTAGGTGACGTAGGCTAGCATAGGTCCGCGGATGGAATCTTCGTAGACGTCGATGCCCTTATCCAGCCATGCCTTTTTCAGTTTGAATCCTGTCTTTGCGAAATCGGATATGTCGATGGTGCTGTCTGCGCCTTCGATGTCCACTTCTCCAATTTCCACTTTTACGTTGGCGGTATCTACGGCGGAACTATCCTTGTTTGCTTCGGTGCTGTCCTTTTCCTCTTCGAGAGGCATCTTGAACAGGCCGCCATCAAACCATGCGCCGCCAAAGTTGGAAACGCCGTAGAGGTGCTTGCCTGCTACGATGGGAAAGTCATTCCAGAAAGCGTCTTCGGTAAGCTTGGTGCCTTCGACCAGTTTTCCCAGGGAGTCTTTCTGCGCGGTGTAAGCTTCTGTGATTTCCTTTTTCCAGGCGTCGTAAAGTTCCTGCTCGCTAATGCCAAGAACGTTTCTGATGGCACCATCCAGGGTCATGCGCTGGTATTTAGAAAGGTTTTCCCAGATTTTTGGGACTGCGTCTTCACCGTAATGCTTGTCGATGTAGCGGACCAGGGCGAATCCCTGAGTGTAGGGGCCCAATTCCGCAAAGAGGGAATTGTCCGAAAAGTCGTGCATGTATTCCAGGCTGAGCAGACTGTCGTTCAGGGCGGCCACGCGGAGGAGCATGTCACGGTGGGTGTCCCATCCGTCAAAGCCCATGCGGCTGGATTCATATTGTGCCGTACCTTCGGCAAGCCAGAGGGGCTGCAGGGTGAAGGGCAGCAGGCTGGCGAAATCGCTGGTGGTGCGTTCGTTGTAATAGTCGGTGTAGCTGAGCTGAAGGCCGTATACGTGGGGGTTAAACTTGCTTCCGCTTTCGATACTGACCAGGTGGCTGAATTCGTGGGTCACCACGTCGGTGAGCCAGCCATGGGAACTGCGAACCTTAAAGTCCCAGTTGGTGAGCCACAGGTTCAGTGCGTTTTCGCTGGGGATGGCGCTGCCGTTACTGTAGAGGGCGTTGTTCAGTGTGACGTTGACGCGGCCGGGCAGGTCGTGGTAACGACCGACGACGCTGTCGTAGACAGCCTCGGCGTAAGCCGAAGCCTTGGCCGCGTGATCGGTGTATTCTGCGGGATAATGGAATTGGAAGTGCTGTGTTCCTGCAGTCTTCCATTTGATATCGCTCTGGTTGCCGTAAAAACCTGCGGCCATGACCGTCGCCGAAAAGAGGGCTACGGAACCTACCAGCTTTTTCACAAGTCTCGTTTTATGTATGCGTTTTTTTATCAGCTTTTTCAAAATAAAAATCCAAATTATCTATTCCTCTAAAATCTATAAAAATTAGGGGTCGTAAATACCAAAAGACCGTCCCATAAGAGACGGTCTTTCGTGTTTAGGAGGAGAATGAATTTCTAGATCGAATTACTTGCCGAAGTAGGCTTCCTTCATGCCGTCGATCAGCTTGGTGCCCTGCTGAGAACCTGCTGCGGATTCGAAGAGAGCGAACTGACCGGTGTAACCCCAGTGCTGCAGCGGAATTTCAAGTTCTTCGCTGATTTCGCGGAGGGCGGTCATGTAGTTCAGCACGGACTGTGCGTCGGCACCGGTATTCAGTGCACCGAATTCGTTGATGATCACCGGAACGTTGTTCTTTACAGCCCAATTCTTGGCGGGGAGGACAACGCTCATGATGAATTCCTTGCTGCCGCGCTTGTAGTAATTCTTGATGTTGGACTTGATATAGCTTACGGTGGACTTGGTTACGCCGAAGTCTGCAGAGTATTCGCTCCACTTTTCCTTGTCGTAGGGGAACATCAGGTTCTTGATGGTCTTGGTGTCGCTCCAGCTTGCACCCTGGTGGGTGAATTCAAACGGATCGTAAGTGTGAACGGCGTAGATGATCTTGTCGTCGTTCAGCGGTTCGCCCTTGGCAAGGTTGCTGATGGAGTACCATTCTGCATCGCCGAAGACCAACATGTGGTTCTTGTCGACGGTACGGATGGAGTCGATGATTTCCTGTGCAGCCTTGCGCCAGGAGGCGGAAGTGACTGCGCCGTTGGACATATCCGGTTCGTTCAAAAGTTCGAAGAAGATGCTTTCGCGGCTGTTGCTTGCATAGTGCTGGGCCACATGCTTCCAGACGTTTGCCATCATGGTTACGTACTGGGGATCGGCTGCGGTTTCCTTGTTGTAGCCGTTGTCGTATTCATGGTAGTCGATAACGAAGGACATGCCTGCCTTTTCAGTCCAGGTGGCGAAGGAATCCAGAACGGCGAAGAGGTTCTTGTCGTCAAATTCCAGGGCGGCGGCCTTACCGGCAACGACGTCGTCGCGGTTGGTGGCGTAAGCATCCAGGTCAATGGGGAGGCGCAGAGCCTTGATTCCATTTTCGGCCATCAGCTTGATGTCGCTTTCGTCAAACTTGAACTTGCCATTGAAGGTGTAATTTGCATCTTCGAGCCAGTTGGTAATGTTGATGCCCTTGTCCAGCAACTGCATTGCCTTTGCCTGCAGCGGGTTGCTGATGGTGATGTCGCCAATGACGTTTTCCGGGAATTCAGGATCCTTGATGGTCATGTCGGCCACGTCCTTAGCCACTTCGCTGGTGTCCTGCAGGTACAGGTTGTCGATAAGAACGGAGTCCATTCTTGCCTTACCCTTGGCCTGGAAGCTGATCTTTTCGATATGGGCTGCGTTGAATTCAACCTTTTCGCCCCAGCCACCCTGAGTCAGGTCCTTGAAGCGGACTTCCACCTTCTTCCACACACGGGATGCCTTGACAGTTGCAAGATGTACGTCGTAGTCTTCAACGTCAGAGATTTCTACATGGATTTCATGAGCGTCACCCTTGAACCAGTAGGTAACTCCGCCGTATTTGGTAAAATCCATGTCGTCGCTGGCGATATAGACGCCCCAGCCTACATACGGATCATATTCGTAACCACCCTTGTCCAGGTTATAGTAGACTGCAAAGGCGTAATCAGTGCCGTTGTCGGAACGACGTGCCTTGGGGTAGCCGTTATCGTCTACCGGGGTAAGGATGGTGGAATTGCCCTTGTTGTCCTTGTCGCTATAGGTGTACCAGCCTGCTTCGTTAATCAGGGCCACGCCGTCACCGTCTTCGAAGTCATCCACCAGGAGGCCGATGCCGGTTTCTGCGGGGATGTTGATGGCCGGAGTAATCTCGGTGGCTTCTTCAGGAATGGTCAACACGAACTCTTCAGTGGTGTCTGAGGGAACGACGGTGGTGTCGCCCGGAACAACAGGAACAGTCGTAGTGTCAACGGGGGGGTCCCCTGCCGGCAAAGTGTCTACAGGCGTGGTGTTGCCGGTTCCGCTAGTGGTATCTGCAGGGAGAACTGCAGGATCGTCGGAATTGGCACCGGAAGAAGAACTGTCACCGCAAGCAGTTGCCATGAGGGCGAAGGTGGCTGCTGCAGAGAGTGTTGCCAGAGATTTCAGCTTAAGATTCATTTTATCCTCGTAAAGAGTTTTTGATGAAATTAGACATTGTATTTCCGATGTAAAAATATAATTGGAGGGGGCTTTTTTGCCCTTTTAAAAAGAATAAAGAATCAAAACTGTAGTTAATGTTTTTATATTGTTTTATGTTTCCTAATGTTTTACACAGAGTATTATCACCAGTCCATACAGAAGACGTCTAAAAAGGCGGCTGGTGCTGCAGCGTTACATTGGGAACGTCAGAAGATTTCTGACCGTCGGTATTCCGGTTGCAATCGTATTGATGTTCACGAAGGTGAGGTTCCCTCTTTCGGTTATGTTTCGTCTGATGGGATGGAACAAGTTGGCGTATATGTGGTGCTTCGGGGGCGCAATTTCCCCGATGGCATTTATGCCTATGATGCTGATGGCCGTAGCGGTGCTCCCAATGTGGCGGGACAGCTGGTAAAAATCGGCGGAAAAGATGAAATGAAACGTCTGGCCGAGGCGTTCCCCCATAAGGATTTTTTGCTGGACACTCCGATTCTGTATCTGTTTACTGGAATTTTGGAACGATCCGTGTGTCGTTTCAAGGAAGGGGCTTACTCTCGAATTCTGCAAGATGTGGGTGCCTGTGTGGGAAGCGTGATGCTGCATGCCAAGGCCAAGGGGGCGAAGGTTTTCCCCTTGGGCGGTTTTGTGGATGACCAGGTGGCTGTTTCCCTGAAACTCCCTTCTACGGAAGTGCCTCTGGCGGGCCTTGCGGTGTTTCCGGAGTATAGCGAACTGGCTTACGATTCCATTGACGATGGTGTTGGGGAGTCGGCATATTCCAATCGCAGCGAGGCGGATCCCTTGTTGATGGCGGCGGAGCCTGGTGCCAGTTTTGATGCGGGTTGTGTAAGTGCCTCTAGCCGTTACCCGTCCCGATTTATGCGCCAGAATCGTGGAGAGTGCATTGAAGATTTGAGCAAGTGCATCCGTGTGCGTCGCCTTGCTACGCAAGCCCTGCCTGGGGATGAGTTTCCCTTGACTCCTGCAAGATATGACAGCAAACTTTATGGTCAAGTGGTGAATGATCTTGGGAAGGTTCCGCAGAGGCGAATTCCCTTTAAGCGAACTTCCTTTGACCTGGATGAATTTTCCAGTATGTTGCGCTGGCTGGAACAGGGCAAAATCAACTTGTTTGGCGCAGGCCTGTTAAAAATCTGGATTGTGGTTTTTGACGTGATGTTCGTGTTCCCCGGCGTGTACCGCTATGTGCCTGTACGCAAGTCTATTTACATGCAGGGCGGAGTGGTGGCGGCAAAGAAATTCGTCAAGTGTCATGTTGTTCCCGAAGAGGTTGAAAATGCGGCCTTTGCCGTGGTTCTTACTGCCGACTTGAAGGAAGCCTGCAACCTGCTGGGAGAGCGCGCCTACCGCTACTTGAATTTAAACGCTGGGTATATAGCGCAGTCCTTGCATCTGTCTGGCCGCGTTTTGAACAAGACTGTTCGCGGTGAACATTTCTTCTACGAAGACGACCTGAAAAAACTCTGCAACCTGCCGGACGGCGAAAGCGTCATCTCTGAAATTCTCGTGGGGAAGTAAGTTTGTATGTTAAACTGTTTTTTGAGTTGTCTTTCGGATGCTATACAAGTATCCTTATATTTATTAATAGCTTTGGTCTTATGCATTCCGCTATGGCTGGGATTCCTATTTTCTTTTATTAATTCCCAGACCCGCTTTAAGAAATTAGGTGCTGTTCTTTGGTCCGTGCTGATGGCACTTATTTTGGGGATTGTTGTTCTGGCAATCTTTAAAGCTCATATTTTCAATTATGAAATCTTGTGGCTGGCCGTGACGCCTATAGTTTGCTTTGCCGCCATAGTACCGGTCTTTTTGGCGACAAGTGCGTTTGGTCGAGTGTTTAAACGAAAGAAAAAACTCCATTGGCTTGTTTTTCCCGTATCATTCGTTGTTTCCTTTGCGTTGGTTGTTGTTTTTGGCTGGGCGTTGTTGGCTGAGGAGTATGGCTCATATTCCGAGTCTGTGATTTCAAAGGAAGAAATGGAACAATCGGAAGGATTTGATTTTGAAATTAGACTTGGCCGAGGATCCTATTATGATGATATTAGTCTGAAAATTAGAGGAAAAGTTGATTCTGTTTACTATCAAGTCAAGTATGACCTGTGTCCCTATGTTTTAGACAACAAGGATTGGAATCCTGAATATACGGAACCTCTGGAAAAGATTGTTACTCCTTGGATTTTGCTTAATCAAGAGAAATCTTCCATAGCAAAGAGACTGAGGGAAGCAATGATGGCTTACGAAAGTGAATGGACTGCTGTAAGCGTTTTGGATGGATATTGCACCGGCATTGTTGTCCACGATTTTCAGAAACAAACGCGTCGAAGTATGAGTTTCTGCAATGCGGATATTTCAAATGTGCCTAAGGCCTACGCTATGGAAAAAATGGCAAATAGTCTTTGGCCTGTTCGTGAGACTTATACGAAATATTCCTACGAACAAGCGGAAAAGGCTTGCCGAGAAAGTCAGAATTATACGGGCGAATAATTTGATCAACGGGCGGTTAACCGATTAACTGCAGCAGCAGTGGCGCCACGACGGCCGTGAAAATTCCTGCGATGCCGATGGCCAAGGAGCTCATGGCGCCTTGAGTTTCTCCGATTTCCATGGCGCGGGTGGTGCCTAGGGCGTGGCTAGCAGTACCGATGGCGATACCTTGGGCAACCTTGTGCTTAATGTGGAAGAATTTGCAGACCACAGAAGCGGTGACGGCGCCGGTAATTCCCGTAATCACGATGGAAATAATGGTAATGCTGGGAATGCCGCCAATCTGTTCGGAAACTACGGAGCCCATGGGAATGGTAATGGACTTGGGGACCAATGAAAGCATTAAAGTGCTGCTAAGGCCTACCAATTTAGAGGTTGCCACCACACAACAAATGGAGGTGAGGCTACCGACGGCGATGCCTGCCAAAATCGGGAGCCAGTGCTTTTTGAGGTTGCCCAACTGCCTATAGAGTGGAACTGCCAGCACAACGGTTGCGGGGCCCAGCAGAATAGAAATGTAGTCGCCGCCAATTTTGTAACTGTCGTAGCTGATTCCCGTAATCATCAGGAATCCCACAATGAGAATGAGGCCGATGAGCAGCGGGTTCAAGATGGAGTACTTGAATTTCTTGTTCAGAGCCACGCCCACTTCGAAGGCGGCCAAGGTCAAGAAAATTCCGAACAGGGGCGAGTTGATGATGGTGTTCATTTCTTCCCCCTAGTGGATTGTTTCATCTCTTCATCTTCAAGTTGTTCGATGTTCAGACGCTTTTCTTGATGGCCAATGAGAAACTGCGTGGTAAGGCCGGTGGCTGCCAAGCTGATGAGCGTCAGTACGATGCAAAGAAGGAGTAGGGTGGGCCACTGGCTAAGAATGTCGTCGCCAACGGTCATAATGGCGATGCTTGGCGGCAAGAAGAAAAGTGCCAGATGGTTCAAGAAGAAACTGGAAACGCCGGAAACCTGTTCCGGTTTAAGAATTTTAGTACAAAGTAATACAAGGAGCAGAACCATGCCGAGAATGTTACCCGGGATAGGGATGCCAACCACTCGGTTCAGAAATTCGCCTGCCAGGCAAATGGCGAAAATTACGGCAATTTGAAGAGGTATTCTCATAGCGATGCCAAATATAGCAATGAGGTGCGAGGTATGAGGTCGCATCCTTCGGATGCTCTGAGGTATGGGGCCGTTCATGCCTATGGCATTCACTTTGGGGTGTCTTTTTTTTGCTGAACACCTCCAAGGGCGCAAATGCGCCCGACCTCACTCCTCAAAGCGAAGCGACCTCACACCTTTTTCTACATTGTCTTCTATGAAAATTGTATTTATGGGTACGCCGGAATTTGCGGCTTGTTTCTTGAAGCACTTGAAAGAAAGTGACTTCGCTGATGTAGTTGGTGTTGTAACTCAGCCGGATCGCCCCGCTGGTCGTGGCCGCGTGCTGACTCCTCCGCCTGTGAAGAGCCTGGCTCTGGAATATGGCCTGCCGGTTTTGCAGCCTACGGATTTGAAGGCCCCGGGATTTGAAGAAGAACTCCGCGCCTTTGGTGCAGATCTTTTTGTGGTGGTGGCTTACTCCATCCTGCCCAAGAACATTCTGGGCGTTGCCAAGTTCGGTGCCGTAAACGTTCACGGCAGCATGTTGCCTAAGTATCGTGGAGCCGCTCCTGTACAGCGCGCCATTGCCGACGGCCTGCCTGCAACTGGCGTTACCGTTTTCCGTCTGGATGAAAAGATGGACCACGGTCCTATTCTTGCCCAGCGCGAAATCATTATCGACCATCAGGACACTACCGCCTCCTTGCTGGAAAAGATGGTGGCTCCCGGTTGCGAAGCTCTGGACGATGCTATCAACCAGCTCATTACCGGTACCGAAAAGGATTTGACCCAGGATCACGCCCTGGCTTCTGGCGCACCCAAGCTGAAGAAGGAAGAAGGTCTCATTGACTTCAACCTGCCGGCTCGCGTCATTCACAACCGCATTCGCGCTTTCAATCCGTGGCCCGGTGGATATGGCAAGCTGGGTGGCCGCATGGTTTACCTCCGCGTCACCGACACTCCGGAAAACGGCCCCAGCCTGACTCCGGGCGCAGTGGCCTTCAAGGACAAACGTTTCTATGTGGGTACCGGTGAAGGTCTTCTGGAAGTGATTGAAATTCAGGCAGAAGGCAAGAAGCCTATGCCGGTGGCTGACTTTATGCGTGGCATCCAGAATCATGATGGACTTTCCTTTTGCTAGAGGCTAAGATGGACGCGGTACAAGGCCAGAAATATGTGGATCCCCTGAAGGAACGTAAGGACGCCTACCGCGTTCTTTTGCAGTGGCAGAGGGATGGTGCTTTCATCAAGGAAGGTGGACTTTCTCCTTTTGCCATGGAACTTGCCTTGGGCGTGTGCCGCAGGTATTTGTACTTGCTGTACGTCATCAAGCATTTGACCAAGCGCATGCCTTCTGAAGAAGCGGGTACCATTATCGCAATGGGCCTTGTGCAGATGTTGTACATGAACGTCCCTGATTACGCCGCCATTGCCACAAGTGCTGACCTTGCAAAAGCTGTTGGCCTTGGGGATGGAACCGCCAGCCTTGTAAACGGAGTTCTTCGCGGAGCCCGTCGCAACGGCTTGCCGGAACTGCCTCCTCAGCGAGTCCGTAAGGTTTCCATCGAAAACTCTGTGCCTGAATGGTTGGTACGTCGCTGGTTTGATATTTACGGTGGCGACCGCGCCGAAGAAATTGCCCGCACTACTTTGGCCCGCCCTGCAGAATGGCTTCGCGTAAACCTGCAGAAGACTAACGCTCCCAAGTTGGCTCAGAAGCTTGGCTTCGAGAACGCCTCTATCCTGTATGACCGTTTTATCGAGGTTCCCGAAAATGCGAAGCTGAAAGCGGTTCTGGAATCGGACTCTTTCGTCAAGGGTGAATTCAGTCTGCAGAATCCTTCCGCATACGAAGTGGTTAAACTGCTGGATCTTAAGTCGGGTTTAAAAGTCTGGGATGCCTGTGCCGCTCCCGGTGGCAAGTCCGCCCTCATGGCCGAAATGGACCCCAGTCTGGATATTCTCGCCAGCGATGTTTCTGAAAACCGTATGGCGAAAATGCAGGATTTGGCAAAGCGTCTGGGCCTTGCCAACATTAAGACATCCTGCATCGATGTTCTTTCTCTGAAGTCTGCTGAGGCTACAAAGAATATTGGCGGTTCCACCCGATTGGCTTCTGCCTATGATCGAATTCTTTTGGATGTTCCCTGCAGCAACATGGGCGTTCTTGCCCGCCGCCCCGAAGTGGTATACCGTTTGAGCCCTCAATCCTTTAAGGAATTGGCTGAACTGCAGTACAGCATTCTTGAAGCTGCTGCCACCCGCCTTGCTGTTGGCGGTCGCCTGGTGTACGCCACCTGTAGCCCCGATCCGCTGGAAACCACCCAGGTGGTGAATCGCTTCGTGAAGGCTCATCCTGAATTTGTGAAGGTTGGAGACCCTGTGCTTCCTGCCAATAAGGATTCCCGCTTTGACGGTTTCTTTGCCCAGGCTCTTGTAAAGAACCCGTAGACCTAACGAGGTTTTATGAAAAAGATCTTCTTGTTGTTGGCTCTTGCGGTGTCTATGGCTTTGTCCCAGACCCCAGCAGACTTGGTTCAGAACCCCACAGACGTAGCTTTCTCCAAGGCCTACCTGGCTATTGAAGGTGGTGAAGTTTACCCTTGGGGTTCCTTGGCCGATGCTGTACAGAATACCTATTATGCAGGAATCAGTTTCCGCTATACCTACTGGGATAACGTAGACGGTATCGTCATGTTTAACTATTCCTATTTCGAGCCTCGCCCCGATGACATCTCCTTTGACGGTGCTCATCAGTTTACAGGTCGCCTGGGCTTGGATTGGAAGTGGTCCAAGATTCGCCCCATTGTCCTGGGAGCGGGTTTCGCCTGCAATTGGGTTCGCGCTGACCTGGATGATGGTGTGGACAAGGATGAACTTTACAGAAAACCGGGTGGCACCCTGGGGGATAACGAAACCGAATTCGGCTGGTACGGACGCTTTAGTGTTCCGCTGTGGAAATACCAAAAGTTCAATGTCGGTTTGAATGTTATCTACGAAGAAATTTGGACCTTGCCTCGTCGATCTGACGTTCTGACTGTCGGTATTTATGTTGAAAGGAGTCTCTGGTAATGAAACACCTTTTGAAAGCTTTTCTCCTGACCAGTGTCGCTGCCTTCGCTACTGAAACGGTTCCCTCCATTATCCCCGCAGAAATGGAAGGCATGGAAGCAGAACTCCGCGCTGACGGAACGTTCCTTATTGGTGGCCCCACTTTTATCTATGATCGAATCCTGGGCGCTGGCGGCATGCATTCCGAAAGTGAATTGTGGAGCCCTGCCAAGCTGCGCGACCGTCTGCTTTTCAATCGCATGACAGGAATTATGTCCTGGACTCCCATGGCTCCCTCTATCTGGATGAAGACGGGAAACGAGCTGGGCGATATGCTCTATCAGGATTTCATTACCTCAGAAAAGGATCGCCCCACGAACTACACTCCTATTCTGGAAGGTGGTTTCAGGACTCCCAGTTTCCACGGCTTCTGGGCTACGGCACGACTTTTCCAGGATGACCATTTTTCTCAGAAGTATATGCCTTCTCGAAGAAAAATGGTGGATGATAGTTATTCTCATTTTGGTGAAAACTGGCCTCTCTTCAGTTCTGCCTACGGTGGTCTCGGTTACACCAACTCCTTGATCGACGCTTCCGTTTTGGCTGGTGAGGAATACTACTGGATTTTCTCTGAAACTTCCCGCTGGCTTCCGGTTCATAACAAACCCCGCGTAGAAGGCCGTGTCGATGTGATGAATCTTAGCCTCACCGTGGCATACGAAGATGCTGAATATCAGAACAAACTGGAAGAGGAACGCGGCACCCGCAAGGAACTGAACGGATCCGTTTATTACCGATGCGGAAAGGCTTGCAAGGATGGAGTGTTCCAGATTTCTGCTGGCTTGGCCTTCCGTGCCGTTGACGATTCTGGAGCCGTATACACGGAACTGGAAGAGGATCGAGTTTTCTGGCCCTTCATGGAACTGCGCATTCAACCTGTTAAACGTTTGACTGCCGATGTGATGTTCGGTATAAATGAACGTGACTGGATGGTGCAGGATAGTATCCAGTTTAACGCTCCCACGCCCAAGGATATGGGTTCGCTGGTTGGCGTAAAGAATATTTCTGCCACCCGCCTGAATCCTCTGGCCGATACCAAGGAAATCTACGGCAAGGAAGAAATCAACCTGACCGCAGATGGACAGATGAATTTGCTGCAGGCTTACATGGCCTTTGTCGATACCATGGGCAATGTAGCTGTAGGTGGCCGTGCCAGTGTGTGGACCGAATACGGTGCCGAAACCTTTGAAGTCGAACGTTACGCCGAGGACAATAAATTCAAAGTCCGCTATGGCGATGTAGGTCGAATCAACTCCTGGCTGAAGGGTGTCACTGCAGAACTCTGGCTTGGCATGTGGTACGAAAAGATTTTCAACTTCAAGGCTTCAGCCGGATTTGAACGCATCGATGGTGACCTTGGCGAAGCCGAAGTGAGCCCTGCTGAATACTATGTTGGCTTTGCCGCCGACTGGTTTATCCGAAAGTCCTTCAAGGTTAGCCATTCTATCCATTATCGCAGCGATGCCCAGTGGAACCTCCGCTTCGCCAATCCTCTGGAGGTCAAGGGCGACTGGTATTGGGATGCCTCTTTCGAACAGCAGTTCCCCAAGCAGGGGATTTACCTGACGGGAACCTTGATGCACGTCTTGGCTAGCGAAACCATGGAAGCTCCCAACGCAAGCAACAACTCCTTACGCTTTATCTGTTCCGCAAAGAAAACTTTCTAGGGAATAACCTTAGCCAGCTTCAATGCCTTAAGGCTGAAACTATTGGCCAGTGCCTCTGTGGCGCTGGCTTTTTCAATCCAGCGGATTTCCATTTTGTTTTTTATATGGGGTTCGCAGGATGGTCCCGCTAACTTTATATAAAGGACTTGGCAGTCCATCTTATGTACGGTAATGCTATGCTTAAAGGAACCGCAATCCTCTACAAGTTCCGCAGATTCCGTAATGCCATAGCAGGCCATTTCCGCAGGGACACCCACCGTCGCATTTCTCGGGGATTCGTAGTGGGGGAGCGCAAACTGATTGTTAAAGAATTTCTGCCCGCCGTGAACTGTTAGAATCTTATTGTCTGCGCTTTCGATTACGAGGACTGTTCCGTGCCAATCTTTTTGCAAGTGCTTCTTGGATGGCGGAAATGATGGTGTGAGGCCTTCGGCGTGGGCCTTGCATTCGCTGCGTAGGGGGCAGTTTTCACATTCGGGGGATTTTACCTTGCATGTGGTGCGGCCCAGTTCCATCAGGGCTTCGTTATGCAGAAATCCCTTGGGGTGGTCCGATACTTCGCGGGCGTAGTTCCAGTAAGTTTCGTTACTGTCGCGGGAATCCGTCGGCAGAAAATCCAGCAGGTATAGACGCGAAAATACGCGGACCAGATTTCCATCCAGGATGGCTTCAGGTTTGTGGTAGGCGAGGCTTAGAATTGCTCCTGCCGTGTAGGCGCCGATACCTGGTAATGCTTCCAGTTCCTTGCGGGTGGCGGGCATGACTCCAGCGCAATTTTCGGTTACGATTCTTGCGGTCTTCAGGATGTTGCTGGCTCTGCTGTAATACCCGAGTCCCTGCCAGTACTTAAAGACTTCCTCTTCCTCGGCGGCGGCCAATGTCTTCACATTCGGGAATCTCTTCATCCATCGCGTGAAGTAATCCTTTACTGTAGACACCTGGGTCTGCTGCAACATGGTCTCGCTAATCCACACGGCATAGGGATCACGGAAATCGCAAACATCGGAAGGACGCCACGGAAGTTCCGCCGCATTCTTGATGAACCAATCGCGCAGTCTCTTTAATTCGCGAGAAAACATAAAGAGTGAACCGTGAAGAGTCGTAAGCAATGAGTTTTGAGCGGTGAGTTAAGATTAGGCGCCTTCGGCGCGATTATCTAGCTCAAAGGAGCCGCAGGCTCCGCCCTCATACCTCGTACCTGAAACCCGGGGCCTCGTGCCTCGAACCTTACAGCTTGTAGTGCTTCTTTGCCACCTGACGGAAGAATTCGAACTGGGACTTGCTGGAATTTTCCAGGGTGTAACGCTTGCTGCGTTCATGGCAATCCTTGCGCATCTGTTCGTAGCCGGATTCGCGTTCCAGTTTCAGGGTGCGGCAGTTTTCGAGAGCGTCAAGCCACTTGTCTTCTTCGATGGGGAGAATCCAGCCGTACTTTTCGTTGTCTACGATATTGCGGGGGCCGCCATAGTTGCTGACCACAGCCGGAGTTCCCGTAGACATGGCTTCTACCACCACATTTCCGAAGGTGTCCGTGGTACTGGGGAACAGGAAGAAGTCAGCGTCGGCATACAGGCCTGACAAGGTTTCGCCACCCTGCTCGCCTGCAAAGCTGACAGACTTGTCCCCTTCAAAGTACTTCTTGATTTCTTCCAGATACCAGCCGTAGCCAACGTACATCAGTTCCACGTCGTCGTGGCGGGCAGCGAATTTCTTCCACACGTTATTCAGGAATTCCAGATTCTTTTCCTTGGAGATTCGACCGATAAAGGCGAAACGAACCTTACGCTGTTCGCGAGTGCTGCCGAACTTTTCCCAGGTTCCCTTGCCGCGCATATCGGGTTGGAATCGTTCCAGGGGGAGTCCGCGGGGCATCAGCTTCACCTGGTCGCGGGGAACCTTCAGCTCATTTACCAGGGCATCGGAATAGTCGTCGCAGGGGCTAATGACGGGGCGGGCCATCCAGTAGAATACCTGCATCAGCCAGAGCACGTAGGCGTGCATCCACTTGGCCTTCACCAAGGTGCGGGTGTACTGGGGAACGTCGGTGCGGTAATGGCTCATGACCTTCACGCCGGCAATGATACCGCAAATGGCAATCAGCCAGGCTCCGGGGCTGGGAGTTTCCAGCTCGATAATGTCTACAGGGTAGCGCTTCATCAAGCGGAGTACCGGACCTACGCGGGGGATAGCCAGTTCGCTGTTGGCGTATCCCAGCTGTTCCATGCTGAACATGCGGGGCAGCAACATGCAGTAGCTGTTTTCGACCACGCCGCAGGGGCGGGTATTAAAGGCGCTGCCTGCCAGGAAGGCTTTCAGACCGTGAGCACGCATATAGGGAATCACGTTGCGCAGGTTGTTGGCGATGCCGTTAGTCTCATCCAGGTTGTCGGAGTAGTACAGCACGCTAACGTCGTCTGGATTCTTGCTTAGACGTTCCTTGCGTTCCTTCTTCAGGTGAAAGCGAAGCTTCAGAAGCTTGGGCAGGTTCAGCAGGGCGGAACCGAAAACGATGGGCGGAATCCAGCAAGTGCGAATGTTGCCAGGGGGCTTGTGCTTGATGCCGTATTCCTTGCGGAAAGTACTGGTGACGGTGCGTCCGAAAATATTCGGGCGGCTGTCCAACTTTTCGTTAGCCTTGAGCTTGGTTGAATTTGACGCATTCGTCATACTTTACTCCTTTGCCACCGAAAAGGTCCAGTGCGCTTCCGATGGTGAGGTCAATTTTTCCGTCAGAAATTTCTTTGCAATGTTCCAGGTCGGCGAGGCACTTGGCGCCACCTGCGTAGGTGACCTTGATGGGGCTGTGCTTAGACAGGAACCGGATCAGGTCGTCGTCCATACCCTGCT
Organism: Fibrobacter sp. UWH6; assembly: GCF_900142465.1. Classification (NCBI taxonomy): domain Bacteria; kingdom Pseudomonadati; phylum Fibrobacterota; class Fibrobacteria; order Fibrobacterales; family Fibrobacteraceae; genus Fibrobacter; species Fibrobacter sp. UWH6. Next base: position 196,621 of record NZ_FRAX01000003.1, on the reverse strand, counting down.
GCTTGCCTTCGACGTCTGCGGCATGAACCAGGAATTCATTGCAATAACGGGCCAGGTCCTGCAGGTTTTCTGGCGTAATTTGAATATCGATAAGGGTTTGCCAGCGGTTTGTGGCAATGCTCCATTGGGGTTCGGAGCCGGGTTCGTTGGTGCGCTTGCAGCTCAAGTCTAGAACCAGATGTTCCTTGCCGGTTACAGCGACCAATGCTTCCAGGCGTTCGCGGTCCAGTTTGCCTTCGGGGAATATCCAACTGGTGACGATGACATGACTTGCACCTGCATCCAGATATTCCTTGGCGTTATCGGCAGAGATGCCTCCACCTACTTGCAGTCCGCCGGGGTAAGCGGCCAGGGCAGCCTTTGCGGCTTCAACGTTTCCCTTGCCCAGCATAATGACATGTCCACCCTTGATGCCGTCTTTCTTGTAAAGTTCGGCGAACCAGGCAGAAGAACGGTCCGTTTCAAAATTGGTCTTGAGGCCCGCTCCCGAATCATTTAGGGAACTTCCTACAATCTGCTTGACCTTGCCGTCGTGCAGGTCTATACAAGGGCGAAATTTTGTCATAACATCTTTGCCAGGTTAGTCCTTGGCTCCTGTAATACACCAATCCAGTTTTTTACCGCTGTTCAAGTCGCTACGTCCGCGGTAGAAGAACACCTCGCCGCCTGCGGCAATCTTGAAAGCCTTCTTGGCGAACCAGCCGTCCACCTTGTCCAGGATACTAGCCTTCTGGAAAGGCTTGGCTGCATTAAACTGCAATTGGGGAACGTTCTCTTCGTTCCATAAAAAGTTTAACGAACCCTTCGGGAAGTCCTTCCCGTTATAGGCGGCATCGCCTTCCTTCACTTCCTTGGGGGTGACAACCTTCGTTCCCTCGGCGCCATTGTAAATGGCGTAGCCCAGTAGCTTTCCGTCCTTGGTCATGGAAATGCGGCCGGCATAAAGGGGGCTGCGGCTGTTGGTACTGAAGTTGACGGAACGGATGGCCAGGTCCGTGGCCTGAACCGTTTGCCAGGTCTGATCCATGTAGGCATAGCCCTTCACCGTCAGGGTGTCTTCGTTATAGCCGATGCGGCCGGATACGCGGCCATAGGGAATGTGGATGTATTGTCCGAATTTTTCGTTACCCACTTTCCAGACACCGTCGCCCAAGACCTTGCCCTGTTCCGCGGATTCAAATGTCAGGTCCAGGAACCACTTGCCGTTCTTGTCGGCAGTGAACAGTACACGGTGTCCCTTGCCCGGCTTGTTTTCCATCAGGTATTCGTTCTTGATGTTGATGGTGTTCTTTTCTTTTATGGGCTGGAGTCGTTCCGGGGGGTACTGGCGGCCGATAGTGTAGGACTTTCCCTTGAAATTCCAGAAGGACATTTCGGTGGTGTTCTTGCGGCCGGTGCCGGGGATGTGCATCAGACCAAAGTTCACGAAGGCTCGGGTGCCGTTGTCGAAGACAAACTGGTAGCTCCAGGTTTCGTTGAATTCCTTGGTGGTTGCCTGGTGGGGCATAAAGTCGTTGACGGTAACGTTACGGACGTTACCCTTGGGGGCTGAAACATCGGCGGCAAAAACGCCAATCGATAAAATCAGGAGCGTATAAAAAAAGGACCTAACCATAGGTCCTAATTTAGAAATTTTTAGAGTCGCAGGTCTTTGCCCATGCCCATCTTCAGTTCAATTCGACGGCGCTGAACCATTTCGTTGAACAGGTCGGTCAAACTGTCTTCCATGCAGATCATGGGTTTCCAGCCGATATCCATAATCTTGGTGGGGTCACCGATGAGTAGAGGTATTTCGTTACGTCGTTCGTAACCGGGGTCGAAGCGGAAATCGACACTTACGTCTGCAATATCCACCATCATCTCCACCACTTCGCGGATGGTGTAGGACTTTCCGCAGCAGATGTTGTAGATGTCACCGGATTCGGCCTGGTTCAGGATCTGGATCATGCCGCGGGCCACGTCACGTACGTCCACAATGTCTCGGCTTACGTCAAGGCTTCCGGAATAGATGGTGGGTTCAGCGCCATAGTACTTGATCTTTACCAGCTGATAGGCGATGGATGGGATCACGAAACGGCGGCTGTGGTGAGGACCCGTAAAGTAGAAGGGGCGCACGAATACCACATGGAGCCCGTTGGCGTTGCGGAACTGGTTTCCCAGAAGTTCCATGCAGGCCTTGGAAGTGGCATAAGGAGTAAGGGGATTAGGTAGGTCGGTTTCCTTATGGAGGTACGTCAAGTTTTTTTCGGTACGGCCATAAATTTCGCTGGAACTTAGGAGCATTACCTTTGCCTTGGGGCAGACCTGACGCACCGCTTCCAGAAGGTTCTGGGTTCCCATCAAGTTGATGTTCAGGGTTTCGTTGGGCTTCATGTAGCTGATGCCAACGGAAGACTGACTGGCCAGATGGTAAATGTGGGTGGGGGAAACCTTCTGCAACATTTCAAGTACATCCTTGAAATTCAGAAGGTCGCCGTTCAGGTAAGTAACTCCGTCGGCCTTTTGCCACGGCTGAGGCTGTTCGTCACTAAAACTGTAAAGGTCATGGGTTGTTCCAGCCAAGCTGGAAAGAATGTGAAAACCTAATGCTCCTGTACCGCCTGTAACTAGAATGCTCATATAACCTCGTAAAACCAATCTACAAACTATAAATAAAAATACAAGAAAGTTGATTCGTATTACTCAATTATTACTCAAATTTTTATTACAACTTGATAGCTTTCCAGGCTTCTGCCACCACATTCTGGTCGATGTTGGTCACCTTCTTCACCTCGCCAATCTTGGTGGGCAAGATGTATACGCGGGTCCCCTTTTCGGCCTTCTTGTCAACAGCCATGGCGTCCCAGGCCTTGGCTACGTCGATGTCGTAAGTCTTGGGGAATCCGAGATCGTCCAGCAACTTGTTCTGACGCGCTTCGTCGGCGGCAGACATCTTGTTCAGGAGAACAGCGGCGCGGGCTGCCACTCGCATGCCCAGGGACACGGCGATACCGTGGGTGTACAGTTCGTAGTGGGTCAGGTTCTCGATGGCGTGGCCAAAGGTGTGACCGTAGTTCAAGATGGCGCGGAGACCGGCTTCCTTTTCGTCGATGCCCACCACTTCAGCCTTGATGGCGCAGCTGCGGTAGATCAGGTGCTTCAGCACATCCAGGTCATGGGCCTTGATCTTATCTACGTTCTCTTCCATATAGCGGAAGAATTCCTCGTCATAGATAACACCATACTTCACGATTTCGGCAAGGCCTGCCAGGTATTCGTTTTCGGGAAGGGTGCTGAGTACGGCCAGGTCTACCACCACGGCGTGGGGCTGGTAGAAGGCACCAATCATGTTCTTGCCTTCGGGGTGGTTCACGGCCACCTTACCGCCTACGGAACTGTCTACCATGGAGAGCAGGGTGGTGGGGAACTGGATAAAGGGAATGCCGCGCTGGTAGGTGGCTGCGCCGAAACCGGCCATGTCGCCTACGACGCCACCGCTAAACTGCAGCAGGCAGCTCTTGCGGGTGTAACCGCGGTGCAGCATAAAACTGTACAACTGGTTCAGGTTGTGCAAAGTCTTGTTCTTTTCGCCGGCCTGGAATTTGAATACCGGGCAGCGTCCGGCCTGGCAGCGCAATTCGCCCAGGGTGTTGCTCTGGGCCTTGGCGATGTTGGTGTCGGTGCAGACCAAAAAGTCGTGGGTGGGGGAGAGCTTAAGACTTTCCAGCAGGACGCCAACGTCAGAAATAATGTTCTTGCCGATGAAGATGGGGTAGCGTCCGCCGCTGCTGGGGCGTACGTCCAGGGCGTGGCTTTCCCAGAACTTCAGGATGTGAAGAATGCGTTCGATAACGTGGTCTTCGGTAAAGTCGTTGGAACTTTCTACGCTAAAGTCTGCATGGGCGTAGTTGGGCTCGCGATCCTTCAGCATCTGCTTGATCTTGGCCAGGCGTTCTTCATCGCTCAGGTTTGCCAGCAGGGGGCGGGTGTTCTTGCGACCGATACGTTCCGAGAGAACCTCGGGCTTAGCCCACAGACGGATGATGGTACCGTTTTCGCGGATCACCTTCAAGTTGGCATCCTGGGTCAGGGCACCACCACCTAGAGAAATAACGTGGGGCTCCGTCTTGGAGGCGAATTCTGCTACAACATCACGTTCCATTTCGCGGAACTTGGCTTCGCCGTCCTGTTCGAAAATTTCGCTAATAGTCTTGCCGGCACGTTCGACGATGATGGCGTCGGTGTCCACATAGGGGCGGTTCAGTCGTTCTGCCAGAGCGCGACCGGTGCGGGACTTGCCGCTAGCCATAAAACCCGTAAAGAAAATATGCTTACCCATAATTAACCCTGCATTCCTTTGCGCATGATTGCGGCTAGTTCGTCGTTAGTCTTGTTTTCAGTTTCTTTAGGGAACCACTTGCGGAAGCTTTCGATTCCCTGGTGTACCAGCATGCCTTCGCCGGTAACGACCTTGCATCCCACTTCATCGGCCAGCTGCAAAAGCTTGGTGCAAAGGGGCGTGTAAACGATGTCGCAAACGGCCTGATGGGGTCTCAGTTCCTCCCTGGGAAGGGGCGAATCGTCTACATTGGGTGTCATACCCACGGAAGTTGCATTGATGATAATGTCGATGGAGTCGGTAATGGCGGCGAAGTCATCGAAGGTGACCATCATGACCTGCGGAGCGGAATCGTTAAAGGCCATGTTCAGCATGTTGGCCAGGGCCTGTCCCTTTTCTGCGGTACGGCATACGATGGTCAATTCGCATTTTTTTTCTACCAATGTGTAGGCGATGGCCTTGGCGGCTCCACCGTTACCCAACAAGGCGACTTTCTTGCCGCTGACGTTCACGCCGAATTCTTCCAGGTTGCGGATGCAGCCGTAGGGATCTGTTGTGGTGCCACAGAGGGTGCCGCCGACAATTCCATTTTTCCAGTAAAGCGTATTTACGCTACAGGTAAATCTTGATATGTCAGAAAGTTCGTCTACAAGTTCCATGACAGGAGTCTTGTAAGGAATGGTGACGTTGGCACCACGGATCTTTAGTGCCCTGAAACCCTTAATGGCATCAGCCAGGTTCTGGGGCTCCGGAGAGAACGGCACGTAGGCCGCATTGATGCCCAGGGCTTCGAAAAGCGCATTGTGCATCAGGGGCGATTTGCTATGTCCAATAGGATTACCGAAGATGCAAAGCGTCTCCGACTTTCCATTCAATTTAATCTGGCTCAAAAAAACCTCTTCTTTTACAAAAAGAAAAATAAATAAAAAAAGGCCGCAGCAATAAACTGCGGTCTTTAAATACCCTTGAATAAGGCCTTACTTGCGGGCGGCCAGTTCTTCGGGGGTTCTGGCCAGAATGTCCCAGTCACCGCGCTTGATTATCTTGTAGGCGTAACCCTGTTCGGTCAGGAACAGCTGACGGTTCATGGCGAATTCCTGTTCCTTGGAATCCTGGGTCACGATACTGTAGAAGTGGGCTGCACCGCCATCCTGCTTGGGACGGAGTACGCGGCCCAGACGCTGTGCTTCTTCCTGGCGGCTACCGAAGGTACCGGAAATCTGGATCAGCACGTTGGCATCGGGCAGGTCGATGGCGAAGTTACCCACCTTGGAAATCATCAGGTTCTTGAGGCTTCCGTCACGGAAGGCGGCATAAAGGCGGTCGCGGTCCTTGTTGGGAGTCTTGCCGGTAATCAGGGGAATGTCCAGAGTGGCGGACAGGTTTTCCAGCTGGTCGATATACTGGCCGATAATCAGAACTCGGTCTTCGGGAGCGGAGTAGTGCTTCAGCAGGCGCTGCACGATATCCGTCTTTTCGGGGTTGGTGCTGGCCAGGGTGATCTTTTCGCGGACCGGAGCCAGGGCGTACTTCATCTTCAATTCCGCTTCCATGGGAATGCGGATCTCGTTACAGTCGGCGGTGGCAATCCAGCCCTGGGCTTCGAGAATACGCCAAGGGATGTCGTATTTCTTGGGACCGATAAGGCTGAACACTTCCGTTTCCTTGTGGTCTTCGCGGACCAGGGTTGCGGTAAGGCCCAGACGGCGGGTGGCCTGCATTTCGGTACTCAGGCGGAACACGGGAGCGGGCAGCAGATGGACTTCGTCGTAAATCATCAGGCCCCACTTCTGCTGACTAAACAACGGGAAGTTTGCCAGTTCCTTCTTGACTTCTTCTTCGGTTCCTTCTTCCAGGTCGATTTCTGCCAGTTCCGGATTTTCCTTGTCAGACTTCTTGGCGCGCTTGCGCTGGGTTAGAATCTGGTAGGTGGCCACGGTAACGGGGCCGATTTCCTTCACTTCGCCGGAGTATTCCTTCACCATGTCGGGAGTAAGGTCGGTCTTGTCGCAGATTTCGCGGATCCACTGGCGGGAAGCGGAAATGTTGGGGGTAAGAATCAAGGTCTTGGTCTGGATGAGTGCCATGGTGGCGATGCCGATCACTGTCTTACCGGAGCCGCAAGGCAGCACGATCACGCCGGAGCCACCCTTTTCGGAGCCGGAGGCGTAGAACACCTGGGCGGCTTCCTTCTGGTAGTCGCGAAGCTTGAATTCCTTGCCGCAGAGCATGGTATCGCGGAGCTTGATGGGCAGCGGGTCGCCAACGGTATAACCTGCCAAGTCTTCTACCGGGAAGCCGGCGTTGGTCAGGGCCATCTTCAGGTGACCGCGGCGTTCCGGGTCTACGATGGCGTGGCAGTCGTCGATGAATTCCAGGATATAGGGAGCCACTTCCTTCAGCTGGCAGATTTCCGTGAACATGAACTTGTCGTCGGATTCCACGATCAGGTTGTTGCCATCGTCCTTCTTCATGCGGAGCAGGCCGTAACGGCCCATGTAGTCTTCCACTTCGGAAATCACGGTCTGGGGAATGGGGTAACGGCTCTGGCTGTCCAGGCGTTCCAGAACTTCCTTGGCGCGAAGGCCCGTTGCTGCGGCGTTCCACAGACTGAGGGGGCTGATCTTATAGGTATGCAGGTGTTCCGGGCTCTTTACCAGTTCGGTGAAAGGAGCGATTGCGTCACGTGCTGCTTCGTAGGTGGGAGCGTCGACTTCCACCATAATTTCCATGTTACTCTGAACAATAATAGCGCCATTTGGATTCATAGGGCGCCAAAGATACTAAAAACCAGGGGGAACGGCAAGGTTTTTGAAACTTACTAAAAACTCCGGAGAAGAAGCTCTAACTGGGAAAGGGGAAAATAAGAAACGCCGGAAAGAAATTCTTTCCGACGTTTCGAAGAGCCACCCAGCAGACTTGAACTGCCGACCTGCTGATTACGAATCAGCTGCTCTACCAGCTGAGCTAGAGTGGCGTAGTGGGTGCAAAGGTAGTAATCGCCCTATAATTTGTCAAGACTGGCTGACAAGCCCTCTTTTTTTTGCTATGATTGGTTCACAAAAAATTTAACATGGACATTAAACATGGCTAACGAAACTAATACTAATAGCTCTGAAGTTAAGGATTTCTTTGTTGCTCACGGCTCCAAGCTGATCGCAGTTGTTGTCGCAATCATCGTGATTGTGGTGGGTGTGGTCCAGTTCCGTGACTACCAGAAGGCTGCCGCAAGCGAACAGGCCGAACTGCTTGGTCCGGGCATGGCAATGCTCTATGCTGGCGAAAAGGAAAATGCTTTTGCCGAATTCCAGTCTAAGATCAATGGTGGCAAACTGAGCGGCGTGGCTCTGGCCAAGGCTGCTCTCTATTCCGCAAACATCAAGTACGAAGCCGGTGACTTCGACGCTGCAGCAGCCCTCTTCCAGAAGTCTCTGGACAATGCCGGTTCTGTGGCCCTGGTCCGTAGCGCAGCCCTCCACGGTCTCGCTTCCGTGAAGATCGAAAAGGGTGACTACTCTGCCGCTGCCGGTCTGCTCGAAAAGTACATCGGCGAATACGCAAAGCGTACCGGTGACAAGGAAGACCGCTACCAGAAGGATGAACCTGTGGACGAAGTCCCCATGGTTGCAGATGCTATGTGGAAGCTCACTCTGGTGTACCAGCAGCTGGGTGCCGCCGACAAGGCCAAGAAGACTGCTGAACGTATCCTGGTGGTCTACGGCGACAACAACAACTACGCCGACAAGGCCAAGAAGTTCCTGGCTGACTAAGACCGGAACGGTGACCGCACCGATCGTCCATCGGATTAAGAACCTCCGGTAATCGGTGCTGCGCTTGGGAAAGGAGCGCGTACACTCGGACAGTTACAAAAAGAAAAACTCCGCTTCAAAGGCGGAGTTTTTTACGTATAAGGTAATTGTTTCGAAAGAAATCCTGTTTAGGGCTTATACCCGCTTTGGGTATCGTGCAAATCATCGGCATCGACGATTTGGTGTGCTTTGTTGATGAACTCCTCAGAAACGCCTAACAGTTTAAAAACGCTGAAAGTTTTTGCGCTTTTATCAGCACCAACTTCCCGGATTAGGACTAATCCAATTCAAGCAACCGGAGCTTGAACCGGTTGCAAATTGCAATGTCTTAGAACCGGTTGCGTTGTAACAACTGATCAAATCCCATGTTCCTGGTCCAAGTTCCTTGTCTCCATTAACATCAAACACATTGGCAGGAAGATCCTCTACCATAATTTGCTGGCATAAAACAAGAACGCTAAAGCAATGCTTTAGAGCAACTTGAGAGTGTCTTCCATATCGGAATCAGAAATGTGGAGGTAGTGACTGATTCGGCCCCTGACGATCCCCTTACCATTGAAGGTGAGCCAACCGTCGCGTACGTATTCCCACCGGAAAATAGCCCACTCGAAAAAACTATGCCAAACAACCCTTTTTGACCGCGTTTAGCCATGAATTGACAGCTTCGCCAATTAAAATTGGCGGAGGATTCGTGTTGTTTATATCACTGTATCAACCGTATCACCCTTACTAATTCCAATTCCCTTTGCAAACATGTAAAATTCGATGTCCCGAAAACAACGTGTTTTAGGTCATTCCTGGTAAACCGCAATTTACACTGCAAGGAATATTTATATATATTATGTCAAAATAGGAATACACATTTTTGTGTTTTATTCCTTTCCTGGGATAAGATATTATGGAACCTAAGCAACAAAAGAGCAATCTTTGTTTGCCTATCGGCAGGAATTCCAAACGAGGCTTCGGTATCGCCGAAGTCCTCGTTTCTGCCGCTGTTCTCGGCTTTATGGTCGTGGCTTTAAATAAGCTGCAGACTAGCAATCATGATACGTTCCTCAGAATCCGCGGTAGAGACGGGGCGGTAGAACTTGCACAGAATGTACTTGATTCCCTTAATTCTGTTGGTGCTGCGTCAATCGCTTCGAAGGCTGATGGTGATACAACTTACCCTCTGGATTCCATTACACGTCGGTGGGAACGAGGCCTTGGGGGTTACGCCACAATAAGATATGCTCGTCAGATTACTGTTGCAAAGACGGATGATTTCGAAGCTGCGTCTCATTCGAACTATGAAGATGCTAGTCACATTTATGCGAAACAGGTTAATGTTCGTGTAAGCTGGTCATTTAAGGGGTCTAATCAGTCCATTAATGTTTCGGGGGTTATTCGATGAATAAGCGTGGTTTTACATTGATGGAACTTTTGGTCTATATGGCCATTGTTGGCATTGTGGTGGTGATCGCAGGCCAGGTTTATAGTGATAGCACCAAGATGCGAATTCGTACCCAGGGGATGATTACTGCCAATGAAATCGCTGAAAATGCTGGAGTCCTGATCAGGGATGATGTTTCGCAGATGGGAGCAAAAAGTTTTCTGGGTGCTTCTGGATACGAAGCTCACGATGCTGTTTTTATTGATCCCTATAATACAGATGTAACAAAGCAGGATTATTCCTCCTTCGTGTATAAAGCCGGTTCAAAGAATGATAGCCTTTATTTCAAGAAAATGCGCTATAGCGAAGATGGATCCTATCAGGCTGTTGAGGGAATTTCCTGGCATGTTGACGGTACATCGCTGGTCAGGTCCTGTCAAACTATTGTGAACGAAGCGTCTGCTGTTATCGATGACGCATGCCCAAAGAGCGATCCTTACGATGTTGTTATTGCAGAAGGCGTTGAATCTTTTAAGATTCGACCTGCAAGGCCTGCTGTATTGAGTGCGAATGCAGATGCTGCACAGCTATTTCCACCGGGAGGAGGTGATTCCTTTAGACTTTTGTCTCGTATTGATGGTACGGATTTTTTTAGAGCGATTCTTTCTCCTGAAAATGGTGGCGTTGCTGTAACCATTTCCGGATTTACCTCGAATTATGATGCTACAAATGAATTGTATACTACTGAACGTAAGGCGAACCAGCTATATGCGAGCGAGGCTAATGGCAATGTAGGAGAATGGAGCGATCTTTGCACGAAGGTTAATTTGAACCCGGATACGACCTACGAACTTTCCTTTACGCTTCCGAGAACAGGCAATAACGACAATTCACAGACTTTCATTCCTGGCGTAGACTATATGTCTGTAGGCTTTAGGACAACCGAGGGAAATAAAATTGAAGGTCTTCGCGACTTCAGCTTTTTCCCGACAACTGCTGCTTCGGCAAATTCCATTGCGAGAACAGCTCTCTTTAAGGTGAACAGTCCGGTGGAGGCTTGCATAGCCTTTACCTTTGCTCCCTATTCCCCTTTGTTCTCTTCGGGATCCATTGCAATCAGCCAATTGAAATTGATTAAGGTGGCAGACCTCAACTTTACCTTTGCGCCTGGATATGTTCCTGAACTAGAAGATAAGGTAAATGTTCGCGCATTTAAGGATTCCCTAGTTGTTAAGAAAAATGGTGAAACAGGTTTTTCCTCGCACATTATTGCCGTACCCAGTAACGGTGTGGGTGCAAACTAAGAGGTATAGTATGTTTAAGAATGCAAAAAAAGGTGTTTCCCTTGTTGCTGTGTTGCTGTTCATGATGATTGCAACAATTGCTGCAACCGCAACCTACAAATGGCTGTCCTCTTCGGGGTTTTCCAGCGCATCCCGCCTATATAAAAGTGAAGCCCAGCAGGCAGCTTATGCGGGTATCGCATCAGCTCGTGCTTGGATGACTTACCATGGCAACGAAACTGGAGCAGCCATTCGTCAGTACCTGACCCCAGAGCCGGATGACCGAGTCCCTGTTCGCTTGACTAATGTCTTGAAGTCTGTTGCCAATAGCAACAACCAGCAGGATTTTGATGTATGGATTGTCGATGCCAATACTGAAACCTTGCCCTATACGGTAAAGCTTGTCTCTGTGGGTAAGGCAAGAAATGGTGGCGCAAAACATAGCGAGGTTGCTGTTCTTAAAATTTCTGGTCTTTACCAGGTTCAGATTCCCGCAGAACAAAGCTTTAGCGGTTTTAATGATGCCTTCCATGGTTCCTTGGCCAGTGCGGGCGACTTAAAGGTGAATTCCGCGACTATTAATGGTAGCCCGGATGCAACAAATGGTGGTGGTAGTGCGTTTAGTTCGGTTGAGGTTGAAGGAGACCTGATTATTACAGGATCTGCCGAATTCAACTCCAACTCCAAGGTTGGTAATCTCTATGTGGTAGAAGATTTTAGCCGCTGTACAAACGTAAAAGTGATGGGCAATGCCTATGTTGGTGGCAAGTGGTACGCAACTATGGGCGGAAAAGGCGACACCATTTATGGTGATTTATTTGCAAGAGGTGGCCTTGATCTTACGACTAGAGGCCCTAATGCGATGGGTGGTTGTGGAGGCTCCATTGGTGGTATTCTTGAAGTGAAGGGTAATCTTACTCTAGGAGCTGCGTCCTATATGCCGACAAATAACTCCCAGTCAGTTGTTCATGTCGGAAAAAATTTGACTGTTGATGACAAACTTATTTTTAATACAAATGGAAATGGAAATCAATGGGGATTTCAGTTCGATGTTACAGGAAATTCGTATATAAAAAATGGGCTTGAAGGAGACCACAAGTATTACGATATTGAACGAGTTAGCTTTGGCTCGCCTTTGTCGGCGACGGCGATGTATGCTCCTGGTTTGACGCAGTTAAATACAAAATATGAAAATGAAAATATTCCTTCCACGTATTATTGTAATGATCTTGATTGCGTAAAAAGCGGCGAAGCTGAGCCTGAATATGGTGGTTTCTTTAAGGTATATAGTACTTATTATGCATCGGGAGCACCCAGCCAAAATGAGCTGGAAAAATGGAGAGCGGATTCTCTAGATGCAATTGCTCAAAAAATTATTCCTGGCGGTAAGGAAAAGGGCTGCGAGACAGATCTTCATGTGAAGGACCCCTTACAGTTTAATAAAGATGTTCTCAGTTCTTCTTACAAGATTACGTCTACTAACAAAAGTTCTTGTACTTGGGCAACCCTTTGGAATTCTTGGCCTAGTGATTGGGTGGGCCAGCTGAATAGATGTTATGCGTCTGAACTTGGTGCATCTAAGTTGTACAAGGATAAATGGCTTGTTGCTGAATTTAGCAATCCACAATGGGGTAATTCCAGCACATTGCTGGAAGGCAATTTCATATTGATTATCAATGGAACTTCCCCGACAAATCAGATAGATTTGCCGGATATGACAGAAAATTCCAACGTATTCATCTATTTCCCTGATGGTTGGAATCATACAATAACTTTAAAGACTTCTAGCACTGGAAAGAAAAATTATTTCATTTATAGTGATGGCGACATAAAAGATTTTCAAATGAATTTAAATGATCCTATGACGGGATCCATTTACATGGCAAACTGTTCGGCATTAAATACTGGGACTCATAATGCAGCTGTAGCAGCGACCGCCAATAGCAGCTTGACTCAGGCACTTGCTGAAATTAATGTCATTTGTGATAATGATGAAACGGACAAATGTTCTGCAGATGGTAGCGGTTCTGGTTCTGGTTCTGGTGGATCCTCTAGTACAAATGGTGATAAGGATTCCTACTATATTGCCGCAGCACCTCAGCTGTATATCCGTACAGAATCACAGTATAGGAATAATGAACTGTCTGTAAGAAACATCGAAAATGGTGGAGTTGATTTGGCTCCTTCGATTATTGTTTTGCCAAGAATTCTTTATTTGCCAGCAAACCCTTATGGAACCCTTGCAGATTACTATGACGTTATAAATTTGAACGGGGCTACGGCGCAGAAAAATCCTGCTGCTGTAACTTGTAGCCCATCGTCAATGCCGACCATGGCTTCTTTTAGTAGCTATGGTGATTTGTCTGCCAATAATGGCAAACCTTATAGATGTAACTATGCTGGTAACACCTTTGGCGCAGTGCCGTTCTATATCGTTGTGGCTGGCGATAGAGGTAATCCTCCACCCGTCCAGTTTGTAGATGAAAATATTGAAATAAACAAGAATGAAATAAAGAAAGTGGCTATAAAGGTCAATCCATCTGCGAATGGTCAGCCGGTAAATGTGGACGTTTACCAGAGTCCTCTACCTTCAAATTGGACTGTGACTGGCGCTTCTGCTCATACTATAAATGCGGATGGCTCTAGGGTCTATACGGTGACTGTAACACCTCATGCAACCGACGTGAAAACATTCAATGTCTTTACCGTAGAAATGCCTTCTAATGGTGAATCTAGTGCAGTGACTTTCCAGATGATTGACCCTTGCGATGGCTGTATTATTGGCCATGAATATGACCATACTACCATTGTGGCAGGAGGATCCTTTAATGTGAATATTAAACCTGTTGATGAATTCTGCGCTCTGGATGAAAATGAGAACAATGAAGATTGTAAAGTGGGTGGCAAACTTTATAAGGTCATGCAGGCGGAATCTTGCTCTGACAAGGTTGGAAGCAGTGCCTGGGTTCGTGCCAATGGTATTGGTTGCAGTCCTGAAATTCAGAATGAAAAGTGGAGCTGCAGTGTCTTTATTGATCCTAATGTTCAATTGCAGGGCATGAAGAACAATATGTCTACTGAATGTGAGGTGACCGTTGCTCCTAAGGAAATTTATTCTGCCCGAGTTGATACGACTATTGATTTATACGCTTCAATCACGCGAAAGTCCTATCCGCTATATCTAAAGATTACGGGAGCAAAGAGCGGTAGTGAAGTAAGTGTGTCCTATTCTAAAACAAGTAATGCTACGCAGGGAGATGTTGTTCTTGCGACTTGTGATAAAGATACCGTTATAACGGCTTATCACGGGTACAAGTATTTCTTTAACTATAAAGAAAATGGTGATGACGAATTTGCTGCTTGGAAGTGTGAAGGAAAGAGCTGTCCCTTTGCTGGCGGAAAATTCAACAATTACGGAATTTCCGTTTCTGATACAAATATCGTCACAGCTCGATTCAACGAGGAAGATGAACACTGCTTCTATGAAGATTTTGACGACGATAAAAAGAATGTGGGCTTCCCCACCAAATTCTGCGACGGATCAGATAAGAGATGTATCGACACCTGTGACTACAAAATGGGTATAGGCAAGTCTTGTGCCCTGGATGCATCTGTTCATAAGGGTTCAAAACCGGAATGGGTTATGGTCTATGACAATAGGCCTCTTGTTAGCGCTCAGCGACCTGTATCGTACGATAAATCGAAATGTGAGGAAAAAACGATCGCAGGGTATAAATATTACATCCCTAGTGGTTGTGAAAAACGTATATACCAATCGGCTCAAAAAGATTACAGTAAGAAAGTACTTTATCCTGAGGTAAACGGTGGTTATATTGCAGCCAATGCCAGTGCAGAAACAAACGCCAATGATATTAATGGTACCCAGGCTGTAATTTTAAGTGCCAAGCAGACAGGTACCAATGGTACTATGACATCCCTGTTTACTACGGGTATTTTACCGACCGTATTTGAAATTCCGAAATCGGTATCAGATTGGATAGAACTTTTTCAAGGAAAAACTCATCCGTCCCGCTACGATTATGAGAATTCTGGATTCATTTTTAGGTCAAATAAGAATGCTACTGAGTATTTCTCGTTAAGTGTTTTTGGCTTAGCTAATGTAAATAGCCTTTACAGTAACAAGATTTATGCCCACCTATGCATTGTAGAAGAACAGACTGCTGCCTCAAATGGTAGAACCATATGTAAAACGGAAGAGTTGCCCATTTCCGCTTGGGAAACTACGGGTAATTGGCTTACTGATATTACTCAGGAACTTTCTCAAGGTTTGGGTATCACTTCGGGAACGAAGTTTGGCATGACCATGAAACTATCCGGAAAAATGCTGAGTCTTGATTTTACACTCGATCGTTTGGCCATGAAAGATGGTCAGAAGAGTATCAAGTTTGACTTGAGTGGGTTTGGCAAAACTCTGGAAGGTAATGAGTATGTTGGCCTTAAGCTGTCCAATCCTAAGTTCAGGGTATACGATATTTCCTGGCAAAGTGATACCTATGTTAGTGATTGTTGGGCTACTCCTAGAATCCTCTGTTCATTCAGATCCAATTATCCTGGTGGAATAGTACCTTTGGATGAAGATGTCAAGCCTTGGGTTGTTTTGTCCAGTTTCGAGGAAACTGACTATGAACAAGCCGGATGTAACGTGAAGTATTATTATAATGGCTGTGATAACACGACAACTTCTGGTACTTGGACAGACTATAGCAAAGACGATCTTTGGAGTAACATGTTCAGTAGGAACAGTTGCAGCCATAATCCGGATAATATAGGCTTGTACTGGGATGATGGTGCTGTGGTTAGCTCCGGAATCTATAATTTCAGTCGAGAAGGACAACATGGATACACTCATGAAAGTGGTACCGGCATTGCCAAGGATGCCAAGGTAAAGCTGAATTGTCAAAGTGCATCTACGACGCCTCCATCCTCGTTGACGGCAAGCCAGAGCTGCGGTCAGTTTATCGTAGGCGACATTGTGTTGTGCGAAAAGAATTATGACTTTATGGAACCGTACTCTTCGGCCATTCAGTGCAATGTGGGCTCCACCTGCGTTGTTGAACATGACATGGCGACCAAGGGCTCTGCTAATTTGAGAAATGCCAGCGTTTACTACAAGCTGAATAGTGGAGATTGTCAAGGTGATGTGGTTATTAGTGTTGTTGACTCTACTGGAAATGCCTCTGAAAATATCACAATTTCTAGTAATGGAGATTCATATTTTGATATGGATGATTATTCTGATGCCAGTGGCTTCGATCCGCAAAAAATCAAGGAATTCCGTTTTACAAGTTCCGAGTGTAATTTCGAAATCCAACATGTGGAATCGGAATGCCCCTATGCTTTGGGCGTCAAGAGCTGCACTGCAAGGTACACGGGCTCGTCTTGGATTGTTTCTGCTGAAGTCAGAAATGCTGACGAATGTAAGGTGATTGTTCCGAATAATTCCTCTGCAGATGATTCTGAATTAAAGGGCTCCTGTGTTAGCCAGTATAGGCTTCCTGAACCCGGTTTGCTCTCCAAGGTTTCTGATTATGGCGAAGAATTTAACTTTGCTCTGCAAGTTACAAATACATCGACAGGTGAAGTTGCATCAAAAACTTGCGATCCCTACACGGTTAATCCGGTCGACATAACCTGTAGTCTGTCTGAATACCAGGTGGAGCAAGGTGCGGGTATTCCTACACTGACATACCTGATTTCCAATTGTCCTGATTGTAACTATTCTGTTTCTTTTGGTGACTTTATGGCATCTGGAATATCTGACGGAACATCACAAGAACAGAGCTTCGGCGATGCGAATTCTGTTGGTTATAAGCTGGATCCTGGTACTTACCACTACACCATTGATGTGCAGGGTAAAAAGAACGAGGAGTGCGAATTTACTGTAGTTGCTGCCTCCAATGAAAAAACGGCTAGTGCTTCTAACTGTCACTTCAATGCAGGAACAAAGGAATTCACTGCCGATGTTTCCTATACTGGAGATAGTTGGGATGGTAAGCTGTATGCTACTGATGGCCTTGGAAATGAACTGGGTGAATTGGGCTCTGTTTCATCTTCAACAGGTAATTCAGTAAGCTTTGACTTGTCAGGAACCAATTTCACTGTGGGTGATAACAGAATTGTCTTGGTATTGAATAACGGTAACAATAATAGCACTGGTTGCGCGGAGCAGTATACCATTGCCGCAAGTTCCTCTTCTGTGGCAAGTTCCTCTTCCGTTGCTCCAACACCGTCTTCAAATCTTTGTTTCTTGGTTGGCAATGAAGGTATTGCTGGTCGTGAAAAGCATTCGAAACTTACAAATATTCCTTCGGGTAATTATAAGCTCCTTCATAATTGTAGCAATACAACTCAATGGTGGATTTATTGCACAAAGGGTAAAACTTTAAATGTTAATGGCCATTCTTATGCCTGTTCTGGTGCTAAGGAATATGGTGGTAATCAGGGGGCCATTGGCTATGCGATAACATCTGGAATCTCATTTGTTGTTCCGAATGATGTTGAAATTTTCAGTATGAGTTGTGAAGCTGCTGGAATTGCCGGCGCGGGTGGCCCTGTTCCTGGTTGTGACGGACTTCCTCCGGTTCCGCGATCCAGTTCCAGTATCGCAGTAAGCAGTTCTTCTTCTGCTCCTATGGCCTACAGCGCTACCTGTAAGTTTGAAGACAGTAGTGATATGCTTGGTGGAACAAGATATACGAAGTTTGTTGTGCAAAACATCTCTGTAAAAAGTCCAACTTATGTGGTGGATTTGTATGATCAAAATGGGAATATGGTTTCTGTTTCTGCTCAGGACAAAGTTATTAGTGAATATGTATCTGAGAAAAAGTATGATGTTTCTATAACGCCTACTGAGGCGGGAACTGTTACATACGTGTTGAAAACATCTAATGGTCAAACAATCTGTTCGGCATCACTAGAAAACAAAGAACCTGTCATGAACAATTGTTCTGTAAGTCCTGAAAGTATTACTCCGGTTCTTTGGGGTAACTCCAACATAACTATGAAGGGTTCGTCTAACATACGGAAAAAAAATGCTGACGTTCAGATTTATATGGATGGAGTTCTCAAACTATCCAATTCTAGCTATTGGTTTGGTGACGATGGTTCTTTCTCCACGTATGTCACGAACATTAGCCATAGTGAAAAGGGAACGCATGTTTTTGAACTGTATTCAAACGGGAAAAAACAATGTGAAGCCGAAATGGGCATTGGTTATAAACCAAGATGTACAAATAATGATTTTGGTGCTAGTCCATCCACTGTTGAAAATTATGGGTCAAACGGAAGGTATACCTTTGATATTAAAATCACTGGAGAAGTGGAAAATTGTGGTGAAGAGTATGGCGGTTGCGCCTATGCCGTTAAATTAGATGGAAACGTTGTTGCTTCTGGAACCAAGGTGATGAAGAAAGGCGACGTGCTTACGTCTATTGATTTTGGTTCTTTGTCTAAAAATAAATATTATAACTATTATATCGAGTTAACCAATTCTGTCGGAACTAGTGCTCAAATAGTCTGTTCTGCCAGTGTTTACCGTAAATAATTCCCACTAAATCATTTAAAAGGCCCCCTTGAAAGGGGGCCTTTTCTTGATGACATAAGGATTGCTAAGCCGATGCTGACTGGAGCCCGCTCTGAACAAGTTTCTGTGTCTGCATGACGTAGAGCAAAAACAGCTGTCCCTGATTCTATCGCTTCGCTCCAGAATGACTGTCCTCGGGGTGACGAGGGTGTAGCGAAAAAAGGTCCCGCATCTGCGGGACCTTCCTGTACATCAATTACAGCAGAAAACTGCGGTTAGCCTTTTTGCGCCAACAGCGCTTCCAGTTCACGAATGCGAGCCTCAAACTTCGCGGCCATTTCCTCCTTCTCGACTTCGTACTTCGCGCGTTCTTCCTCGCGGCCTTCCTTGCGGGCGATATATGCGGCTACTTCGACATCGTCTTTCATGTGTTCTCCTGCCTTGACAAAAAGCTCTGGAGCAAATGTACTTACTTCCGCGTACTTTTGCAAGCACTGAAAATGCCTGTCGTTTACGAAGGTCGAAAAGTCATCGTTGTTGTTCAACGCGTCAATGGCCCGTAGCCACTGGGCAAGGCGACTGTCATCCTGGGCGTAGTCCGTATCCGCATGCGTGAGGAACTTGTTCACCTCGACGATGGTGAGGGTCTGCTGGTTGCTGAACGTGTGGTATTCGTCATCCAGGAGGCGGACATTGTGGACGTAACGCTTGGATACCTTCCAGGGCAGATAGTCGAACATCTGAAAGCTGATGATGTGGACGTTCTGCATCTTGTCGTAGAAATCGCCTTTCTTGAGCATATTGCCAACGTGACGGGCTACGTAGAAGAGCAGACGGTTGTTGTAGGCATCATAACCAACGTGCTGAATTTCCAGGCCGATGCGGTCCACCACAGGTTCGTCCTTTTCGTCGAGGCGCCGGCGGCTGATGAGGATGTCCTCCTCGATATCCTTGTAAACATACCCGCCCGAAACTACGGGGTTCTCCAGCGTAGGGTTGCTGATGCAGTCGCTTCCGGTAAGGCGCAGGGCGGCGTTGGCCAGGTTCGTCACCAGGGAAAGGTCCTTGCCTCCGCCGGTCAGGATTTCCTTGGCGCAGAGGTCGTTATAGATGTATACGTACTTGTACAGCCTATGGTAACGCTCGATGATTTCGTGGATATCACCGCCATTCTTCTTCGCATCGTGGATTTCTTCCAAAAAATGGCTCATTTGATAAAGATTCATTCGTTCCTTTTGGGGGCGTCAGACGAGATTGCCGGACGGAACAGCGGCAAAGCCCTTGTTCACATATATACATGCAGCAAATCGGCAAAGATTGTGTAAATTTTTGTAAATAAGCGATATCCCCTTGATTTTGTGACGTAAACCAATAAAAAAGGCGAAAGTTAATAAAATTGTAATTTTTATATCTATATTGTAAAGTGATTGTTACTATACGGAGGTCCGTTATGGATTTTAAAAAGTTCTTTGGAAGGTCCTTGGTGGGTTTTACCGCCTTGACCACCGCTTTTGCATTGGTTGCATGCGGTGATTCAAATAAGACTTCTAATGGGGATGATGAAGACGAGGAAACCGAATATTCATCTTCTTCTAGCAAGACCAAGGGCTCTAGTGGTTCTAAGGATGTTGATTTGTCCGAAAAACTGGACAATGATGTGAATCAGGGAGATTTGCTTGAATCTTCTGCCCTTAAAAAACCGACAAACCTTTCTGTATCTCGACTGGCTCCTAGCGTTTTCCGTCTGGATTGGGCTAGTCCCGAAACTCTTGGCGGTATCGAGGCCTATGTTTTGCAGCGTCTTGCTCCGACTGAAACGGAATGGAAGGACGTGGGAACCCTCAAGGATCCGACCGCAACTCACTTTATTATTGATGGTAAGAACAATGCGGACTTCTATTACCGCTTGGCTGCCATGAAGGGCGAAGAACGTTCCGCTTACTCCGACAAGATCATGATTCCTAGCAGCGCTAAATATGTCTCTGATCTTGAATTCCCCACAGTTCCGTCTCTGGTTGCCAATATTGAACGTGACAGCGTTCTTGAAATTGTGGTTACCGGTAACTATCCGTCTCAGGCTATCCTGAATTCCATTTACAATTTGGAAAAGGGTGAAAAGACGGGCGAAGTGTATTACGAAGCTCGATTTGTCTACGGCTCCAGCTATGATGTGGATACGACGGACTTCTCCCTGGATAAGGGGGCTGTTTCCAAGAAGTTTAAGTCTATCGAAGACGAATGTAACTCCTTTGCTCAGGTCCGTGTCGTATGGAGAGATAAGAACGGTGCTGTAGATTTCAGCGACTGGACTTCCCCCATCGGTACGAAGACCGGTACGACCACTGGTCTTGTTGGCAATCTTTCGGAACTTTGCGCTGAAGTCGTGGTTACCGAAAGCGGTTTCCCGGCTCCTGCAAACCTGGCTGTTAACGAAGTTGCTGGCTCCAAGGTTCTGAGTTGGACTTATGCTCCCAACGAGGAACATCCGGCTTCCAGGTTCTTTGTGGAATATCAGGATCTGGCCCAGAAGAAGTGGGTGGTGATTGATTCTGTGGATGCTAGCATTACCCGCTATCTGCTGGAATCCATTTCCGCAGAAATCAGCTATTATCGTGTTGTGGCTGTAGATAAGAAGGGTGAAAAGTCTAATTACTCCGAAGATATCGTGGTCACGTCTACTTCTGAAAGTGTGGCTTTGGGTGTTCCATCCATTACTGGTGTGGAAGACTATTCTAAGGATAAGCTGACTCTGTCTTGGTCTTATGCAGATAATGCAACTCGTCCGGTTACTGGTTTTGAAATCCAGGAACTTGATGTTTCCAAGAATGAATGGAAGAAACTCGGTACGGTTGAAGCTTCTGTAAATAAGTTCCTGCTTTCTGTGTCTAACAACGTCCGCTATGTTCGCGTGGTTGCCTATGACGCCAATGGTCGTGTTCCTTCTGCAGACTTGACGATTCCAGCCAATGCCACCAGCATTTACTTGCTTCCGGCTCCGACCATCAAGGGCGTAACCGAAATGACCGACGGCAAGCTGGCCTTGGCATGGGATTACAGCGCCTCCAACGATCGTCCTGTAGAAGCTTTCGTGGTTCAGCGTCTGAATGGCCAGGGCAGCAAATTGTCTTCTGACATGGTTGACAAGAAGTCCCGTATTTTCCAGATTCCTTCCTTAGATTCTGTGCGCTACTATCGCGTTGGCGCTTATGACAGCAAGGATACTTCCTATTCTGAAATTTATCTGATTCCCGCTACAGAAAAGCCTGTTCTGGCAGCTCCCGCAAATGTTGCCGGTGTTCAGGTGGCCGCAGAAGATTCTGCTCGAATTTCCTGGAACTACACCGACAATGCTAAGCGCCCTGCAAGGAATTTCAAGGTGCAGGTGATGAATGGTGTCACTTGGAAGGATGTCGGCTCCTGCGGTTCTTCTGTGACCACGATGAAGGTGGCTCTTGCTAAGACTGGTTCCTACTATCGCGTGGGGGCCTATGATGCCGGTGCTGATAAGGATACGGTATTCTCTGCATCCATCTTCGTTGCTTACGATGCAAGTGAAGTGACCTTGAATGCTCCTACTGGCTTTAGCGCTAAGGATAATGGCAAGAATACTCTTGAACTGAAGTGGTCTTACACTCAGGGCACTCTCGAAGCAAAGTCCTTTGCCATCGACACCAGTGCTGATGGTGTAAGCTGGTCTCTCTATAAGTCTGGCATTGCTGCAAATGTTACTTCCTTGATTGTGGATGCTCCTAGAGATCCGAAGTACTATGCCGTGGTTGCTATTAACGGTAATGATTCCGCAATGTCTGAAGCCGCCTATGTTCCGGGCTACGTTATCGATCTTTCCTTGCCGGCACCTTCTGGCTTGAAGGCTGAACGTATCGCTCCCAGTGTATGGCTGCTGTCCTGGACCTACGAAAGGGAAGTTGACCGTCGTGAAAAGGGATTCATTGTTGAATCTTCTGTAAACGGCAAGGGTGAATGGACGGAAGAAAGCGAAACTGTTGATGCCGGTGTGCTGTACTATTATGCAAATAATGCCACTTCCGGTAAGGACAACAATGTGGAACATTACTTCCATGTGGCCGCTTATGATGATGCCGATACGACTGCATTTACCAGTGCTGTTCAGCTGACTGTGGCTACTGCATATCGTGAAGATATGAAGTTTACCACTCCCACTGTAGCTCTGCAGTCTCCGGGTAAGAAGTTGCCCACCGGTACAACACATGTGGAAGAAGTTAAGGATGAAGAAACTGGTGCCGTTACAGTGATTGATGTTCCTGACTCGGCTTGCCTCATTACCAAGGCTCAGGTCTATGTTTCCAACAGCTTCGCCAACAGAAATATCGTGAATTCTGAATTTACCGCTACCACGATGTACGAAGTTCGCTGGTATACAGCAAAGAAAAATATCCCTACTTTGCTGGATACTATGCCTGAAAATCGTCTGGCCATTGATTATGCTGATGCAAATGGGGCGTTGGATCCTGAAGATGATCCGGAAACCTTCTCTCTGAACGACCTCTATGTTCAGGTGCGTATGATTTGGACTGACAAGAATGGCGTTTCTGACTACAGTGAATGGTCTAATCCGTTGCTGTTGTCTAAGTGCAGCGCCCAATAGTTGTTGGTTTGAATTAAAAAGGGCTTTCCGCAATTTCGCGGGGAGCCCTTTTTCGTTCTTATATTATTTTTGTGGAATCCTAGGAAGGAATGTATTATGCGTCAAGGTTTTACACTTATTGAGTTGATGATCGTGGTAGTGGCTGGTTGAATGGCGGAAAGAATGGCTGGGAAAAAGATCCTGCAAGGAGTGATTGCCTTTCCTTGCGTAGAGTCTAAATAACTGTCATTAGGGCTCTGCGAATCTTTTAAAAGTATGCGTTTCAAAAGTTCAGTTTCCTTGGAAACTGGACTTTTTTCATAAAATCTTATAAAAATGTATATGTTGCCCCACATCCCGAATTTTTATATACATTGCGAGTATGCAACCCCAGGCTTTAAGACTTTCTGAGATTACCATTTCTAATCTGCGTTCTATCCAGAAGCAGAGGTTTCCTCTTAGTGGTTTCACGGCTCTGATTGGCTATAATAATGCGGGTAAGACCAACATCCTGATGGGGATTCGTTGGCTGTTGGCCCATTTTTCTTTGGATATTTCTTACTTTGACGACCCGAATATTCCTGTAGAGGTGGAGGGTGTCTTTGATGGTATTTCTGAACAGGTGCTGGCCCGCCTTGGTGAAGATCTTTCTGCGGAAATCAAGCCGTTCCTGGTGAATGCTGGCCCCAATATGGGACAGTTGCGGGTAAAAAAGGTGCAGCGGGTTCCTGGTGGCAATTCAGAATCCATGGAATTTTTCGCATTTGTGCCTTCTAACAAGCGGAATGGAGCCTATAAGCGGGAATGGACCCGAGTAAATGATAGTTTTATGGCGGCCTTTAGCCGTATGTTCCCGGAATCCATCGCCATTTGGGATTTTGAAGGCAACCAGGCCTTCGTGAAGTTGCTCCACGAAATTTTTAGACCGCTGGAACGTCGATTCGGTGGCGAAATCAACATGCTGCTGAACAAGTTTAACGACTTGCTTTCTCCCGATAGCGAGAATCGGGCCGAAGAAATCGGCGCTTTCGATCGCGATGTCAATGAAAAGCTCCGTCCGTTGTTCCCCAGCGTGAAGGTGGAACTGGATATTCCTGTGCCGACCATGGAAACCTTCCTGAAGAGGGCTAGCCTGAAGGTCATGGATGAGGATGACGGTTTCGAGCGAGATATAAGCCGCATGGGGGCGGGGTCCCAGCGCGCTATCCAGATGGCCCTGATCCGCTATCTGGCTGATATCAAGAAGCATCATAACAACCATTATCTGAGTCGTACCTTACTGCTGATTGACTCTCCGGAATTGTATCTGCACCCTCAGGCGGTGGAACTTGTCCGCGTGGCCCTCAAGAATCTTTCTAACGAGGGGTACCAGGTGGTTTTTGCCACCCACAGCGCCCAGATGGTGACCAGCGAAGATGTAAGCACGTCCCTTTTGATTCGCAAGAACAAGGAACGTGGCACCTTTATGCGTAAGCGCATGGAAGATGCGGTACACCAGGTGGTTCAGGATGCGCCCAGCCAGCTGCAGATGTTGTTCAGTCTTTCTAATAGTAATGAACTTTTGTTCGCTGACTATGTACTGCTAACCGAAGGTAAGACAGAACTGAGGGTTCTGCCCGCCTTGTTTGAACGTATTACGGGGCAGAGCTTTGCCTTAATCAAGTGCGCCCTGGTTCGTCAGGGTGGAGTTAGCAATACCCGCAAGAGTATGCAGGTCCTCGGGGCCATGGATATGCCTGTTCGCGCTATTGTGGACTTGGATTACGCCTTTACTACGGCTACCCATGATGGCTTCCTGGATTACAACGATCCTGATATCAAGTATTGTCAGAACTTGTTCCGAGAGCTGGCCTTCCAGCACCATTTACGCTTGGTGAATGGTTTGCCGGTGAGCAAGCATAGCAATACCACGGCGGCTCAGGCTTACGCCATGATGGCGGCCATGCCCGAGGCCGAAATGGCAATCCGCAGCATTCATGCCAAGCTTCGCAGTCAGGGAATCTGGGTGTGGACCCGCGGTGCCATCGAAGAACATTTAGGACTTGAAGCCAAGAGCGAAACCGCCTGGAGCAAGTTCATTGAACGGAGTAAATCACAGAATTTTGTAAAAACCCTGCCAGATTATGCCAGTATCGAGGAACTTTGCCGCTGGATTATCGCGGGAAGTCATGGACAATACCAATAGTTTGGTATATTTATATCGGATGATGAGTGTGGGTTTTGCAAGATCGTATTTTGCGACGTTTGGTGTCGCGCTGGCTGGATTCCTGGCCGGAGTGGTGGGGTGTTCTAACGATACCTCTGTGGCGGGAAACAGCGCTGAAACGGGTTCGCCGGAGTTGGCTTCTATCGAGGGCCGACTTTACCTGGGCGAGGGCGTGGCTTCTATGGCCCGCGTCAGTATCGTTCCTAAAGATTTCAATGTGTTTGACGATTCAGTCGGTATCTTTGGCGAAACCGACGAAAGAGGCTCCTATCGTTTGACCGGAGTTGCTGCTGGTACTTATTCCCTTGAAGCGGTTGTGGTGTCTGGCGAACGTTTGCTGGTCCAGGATGTTGTGGTCTCGGATCATGATTCCGTGGTCATTCAGGACGATACCCTTAAGGTTCCGGGCTATGCGATGCTGAAGTCGGAAATGGCTGATGGGGCCGAGGGCGTGATAACCGCAGTGGGAACCACGATTTATCGTGAAGTTTCTGTTTCTGGTGGAATGATCCTTGTGGACTCCCTGCCGGCGGGTGAACTTGATTTGAGATTGTCGCTGGGCGGGAACGTGGAACTGTATAAGAACCTTAAGGTTACTCCCCAGGATACAGCAAAGGTGGGCTTTGATGCGGAGCCGGTTGCTACGGTGGATACCGTGGTGATGCGTTTTGTGGCCCCGTTGGCGGCCCCTAAGGGGAGTGTGGATTCCCTGATGGGCTTTGTCAGCGATATTCCGCTGGCCTTACGCCTGACTCCTGAAAACTGCAACTTTGATACTCTTGCGGGAATGGATGGCCGCTGGGAAGTTCGCCGTATTAATGCCGGTGGGGCGGCCAGTAAGAAACTGCCCATTACCTCGGGCTATTTCGATTCCCTGGCCCAGGAGGCGGTATTCTGGGTGAACGTGGATTCCCTGAATCTGGAAGATTCCCTGGAACTGGTCTTTAATAATGCCCTGACTTCCGGCTTTGCGCTGGATGTGTTCCCCACCAATAGGGCCTATAATATGGTATGGCATTTTGATGATGGTATCGCTCCCATAACGGACTGGGCAGAAAAGCAGAACTTCCCCGGTACTGCCTTTAAGGTTTCTTTGGTGGACGGGGTTGTGGGTAGCGGTGTCAAGATGTCAGCGACAAGCGCCCTGGTAGCGGATCATTCTGCAGAGGCGGATTCCTCTTTGCATGGGGACCTGGTGTTCGGTACCGAAGATGTCTTCAGTTTCTCTCTCTGGATTCGATTGGATAATCTGGGCGAAGAACAGCTGATTTTTGAAAAGGCTGGCGAATATGAACTGCGTTACGTTCTGGATTCCGGATTCGTGGTGAATTTTTACCACTTGGCCTCTGGGGTGGCTTCGGATGATGTTGCGGATACCGCCAGCTATAAATTGAGCTGGACGTCGGGTTCCGAAGGGCTGAAGGCGGCTTCGTGGGTCTATGTGGCTTTTAGCAAGCTTTCTATGGATGGGTTGGGCAATGGAAACAGCTGCCTGTTTGTGAATTCTTCAAAGGTCGAAAAGCCGGTCTTGTCTGATTGGGATGGCGTTCGTGGTGAGGCTGCTGATTTTAGGATTGGCGGTTTTGCCGGTGCCATAGACGAAGTTTTCGTTGGCGGGAGTTATCGTGAGAATTCCTGGACTTACATGACTTACCTGAATCAGAAACCTTCTGATTACTGGCCGGTTTTAGTGGCGAAATTCTAATTTTCTTTAAAAATTTGCGTTTTAGGGCGGAACTTTTCCGCCCTTTTTGCGTACACGAATAAATTAACGATTCTTTTGTGGTGTAAATAGGGTGAAAAATGGTCTTTTGGGTGGGCTCCCCAGCTCCAAGTTTTGTATTTTTGGACGGAAAAATTTGAAAATTCTATTTAGGTAGGTTCATTCTGCGTACCCGTTTGCTGTTTTTAGTGATGTTTGTTGTGGGTCTGGCTCAGGCCCAGCTGTTGGACATGTCCGAAATGTCCGAGAGCTATATGGTGGAAAATAAGATCCACAAGGTGAAGGTGGAAGGTACCGTCCATATGGACGAACGTTCCGTGCTGAGTCGAATTGGTATTCGTGATGGCCAGAGTTATTCTCCTACGGGTCTTACCGAAAAGGTGCAGTCCTCGGTGACTTCTCTGTACGAGTCTGGTCTTTTTGACGATGTGACTGCCTGGATTGACTATGTGGGTGATGGTTCCGATGTGGACTTGATTTTCAAGATTAAGGAACTTCCTGCCTTGGATACCGCTGTTCTGGACGGCTGTGATGAAGTTTCCGAAGAAGATCTGCGCCTGAAGATCCGTCTGATTCCGGGCCAGGTTTATAGCAAGAGCCAGCTGGAACGTGACCGCCAGGCTATTTTGGAATACTACCGTTCCGAAGGTTATTTGCTGGCCGAAGTGGGCTATCGTGAAACTCCTGTAGATGAGAACAAGAATTTGGTGACCTTCATTGTCCGTGAAGGCGGCAAGGTGAAGGTTCGTGATTTCGATATCCAGGGTAACGACAATGTGCCCCGCGAAGATATTCTGGAACATATGCTGACCAAGCAGGACCAGTGGTGGGGCGGCGGCGAATTCAAGGAAAACGTGTTCGAAGCCGACCGCGATACGGTGTTGAACGCCATCCGCCATTTCGGTTTCCTGGATGCTGAACTGACTGAATATAGCGCTGAATATCTGCCGGACTCCTCCTGCCTGTTCTATCTGGGACGTATGGTTCCCCTGGGAGACAAGCTGGAACCGCTGTACAATCAGCTGAATCTGGCTCTCGGTGATACCGCCACCGCTTTCTACAAGATGGCTGGCAAGCCCACTATGCAGGTAACTCACCTGTTCCGCAATCATCGTGCCGTGGGCGAGATGCCCTGGGTGACTAGACCGATGCCCAAGGTCAAGTCTGAAGAAGACGCCTGGAAGTACCTGAACGACATTATCCGCTACGAAGATGCCCGCAAGGAATGGCTTGATATTGTAAAGGGCCGTAAGTGGAACAACCCGAAGATTGACTCCCTGTTGAAGATCAAGAAGATGAGTGCTTACGAGCAGAAGCTTGTGGTGCGCTATATGATCGAAGACATGTTCTCTGCCTTGAACAAGTATGATAACATCAAGACTTCCAGCTCGATCCTCATTCACATTCATATGATCGAAGGTCGTCGCTACTACATGGGTGGCCTCCACTTCTCCGGTAACGAAGTGCTGAACGACAATATGCTGAAGTATGCTTATCGTCTTGATAGTGGCGAAGTGTTTGACCAGTACAAGTATGACGCTTCCCGCAAGGCTCTGCTTGATGCCTACCGTGAAGATGGCTACCTGTTTGCAACTTACGAAGAAGAACGTACTTTCACTAACGATTCCATTGTGAACCTGTCTTACAAGATGACCGAAGGTCTGCCTGCCCAGATCCACAAGGTTCACATCCATGGCAATACCAAGACTAACGAAAAGGTGATTCGTCGTGAAGTTCGCCTGTATCCGGGCGATACTTACCGCCAGTCCCTGCTAGAACGTTCCTTCCGTGAAATCATGCAGCTGAACTACTTCGACATGGTTCTGCCCGACATTAAGGTGGTGGGCGACCAGGAAGTGGATCTTGACTTTACCGTTCAGGAAAAGGAAGCGGGTACCGGTCAGTTCAGCCTGGGTGTTTCCTATAGCGAAAGCGATGGTCTTGTGGGTACTGCCAGCGTGTCTATTCCCAACTGCTGTATGGGTGATGGTCAGGCTGCAAGCTTTAGCGTCGAATACGGTGCCGACAAGAAGAGTGCTTCTATCAGCTTCCAGGAACCTTGGTTCCTTGATAAGCCCATTACCCTGGGTGCCAGCTTGAGCTACTCCTGGTGGAATATGGAAGATTATGACGACCCGGACATTACCCGTTATGGCGGAAGCGTCTATGTGGGTAAGCGTCTGAAGTGGCCCGATGACTACTTCTATGGTCAGATTGGTTATAGCTGGCTCATGAACAAGCAGGGCCGAAATATCGATGACAGCTATGTGGTTTACTCCGGTGTTGAATCTGCAATCAACTTCCGCCTGCTCCGCGACGACAAGAACCTGCCGCAGTTCCCCACAGACGGCTCTCGCTATGTGCTGGATGTGCAGTGGGCTGATGGCGCTATCTTCAGTGACTTCGACTTCGTGAAGACGGAGTTGACCATTAAGTGGTGGTTCCCGTTGTTCCGCGATCGGTTGAGCATTGCTCTCACGAACCAGTATGGTGTGATTTTCGGTGACCAGTTGCAGTATCGCACTCTGTACTCCATGGGTGGCGTGATGGGCTACGAAGGATGCATGCGCGGTTATAGTTCCGGTTCTCTTGGCTACCGCCGTCTGGGCCGCAGCTACCAGTATGTTGGTGCGGAACTTCAGTTGGGCCTTGTGCCTCAGACCTTCTACCTGTTGCCCTTCTTCTTTGATGCCGGTAACGTATTCGGTGAGCGTTATAATCCCAAGACCAAGGTTGAAAAGCCCAGCCACAACCCGCTTAGCGAATGGGATCCCACTAGCTTGAAGAAGGATATCGGCTTTGGTTTCCGCGTTGTTGTGCCTATGCTTGGTATTATCGGCTTCGACTTCGCGTGGCCTCTGGATGTGGGTGAAACCTACAGCGGTTTCCAGCGTAGTGCTGTTGGCGACATGGAATTCAACTTCGTGATTGGCCAGGGCTTCTAAGGAGGAATTATGGTTAAGAAACTTCTGATCGTTTTGATGATTGCCTTGTTCGGTGCGACCTCCGGTTTCGCCGAAGATGGTCTGCGTATTGCTCATGTGGATTCCAAGCTGATTTTTGACGGTTATAAGGGCACGAAGAAGGCTCAGGAAGAATATGACCGCCAGGTGGCAAAATGGGAACAGCAGGGTAACCTGCTCCAGAAGGAACTTTCTGCCATTAAGGAAAAACTGGACAAGCAGGTTCTGATGCTTTCTGATGAAAAGAAGCGCGAACTGGAAGCGGAATACGCCAAGAAGGATACGGAACTGAAGAACTTCATGGACCGCGTCTATGGCCGTAAGGGAGAACTGATTTCTGAAAACGAAAAAATCAGCGGCCCCATTATTCAGCTGATCCGTAAGGCTGTCACTGAAATTGCCTTGCAGGAAGGTTACGACATGGTGGTGGATCGTGCTACCGGCGCCGTGCTTTTCTGGAAGAAGGAAAACGACCTGACCAATAAGGTACTGGACTATTTGAACAATAGATAATTGATCATCACAAGTCGGGCTGAACTTGTTTTGGCGCCGATTAAAAGTTATCTTAATGCCGCGGGGTTGCCTGCGGTATTTTTATTTGGAGCGAATATGAAACGTAGAGTTTGGATGTTGATTGCAATGCTTTTCACGGCAATGAATTTTGTTGCCTGCGGAGACGATAGCAGTTCACCTAGTGAATCTTCTGGAACGGATCAGGAAAATCCTGTGCCGGGCAATGACACTCTGGTGTTGCCGGATACGGTAATGACGCTGGATTCCCTGGCAAATGAATACAAGTGTCGTGTATCGTACAAGTGCGCCCATGTTTATCTTGTAGAAATGGATCATGTGATGGAATGCGATGGGGAAGATTGGGTTTATCTCAGCGACTATCAGCCTTCTGTTTGTGAAGATTCTGCAGAGCCGTCTTCGAGTTCCGATGCTTTGGCAGAAAGCTCCAGTGATGTCATTGATGAAAGCCCGTCTTCTTCTAGCGAGAGCTCGGAGTCTATTTTTGAACCTGCGACAGATTGCTATGAAGGTGGTGCGCAGATTACCATCAGCAATATTGAAAACCTGAATATGCAGTGTGCTAGTTCTACGGAAGGCTGGACGGTCTATGATAAAGACCATTGGACGCTTTACACATGTACTGCCGGCAACTGGGTTGAAGAAGAAGCGATTCCCTGCGTAATGGACTAGATGAATTTTTTATATTTAAGTAGTAAATAAAAACGCTCATACCTCAAAGGGAGCGTAGCGACCGACCTCACACCTCAAAGCGAAGCGAGCTCATTATGGCCGAAAATAAAGCAGAAAAGTTTGTATTCTACATGTACAAGATGTGCAAGTCTTACCCCAACAAGGAAGTCTTGAAGGACATCTCCCTTAGCTTCTACTATGGCGCTAAGATTGGTATTATCGGTCAGAATGGTGCCGGTAAGTCTACGCTTCTGCGTATTATGGCTGGTATCGATAAGGAATTCCAGGGCGAAGCTTGGATTGAACCGGGTCGTACCGCTGGCTACCTGCCTCAGGAACCTCAGCTGGATCCGAACCTGACCGTCAAGGAAAACGTGATGCAGGCTGTGGCCAAGAAACAGGCTATTCTTGACCGCTTCAACGAAATCTCCATGAAGTTTGCAGAACCCATGGAAGATGATGAAATGAACAAGCTCCTGGACGAACAGGCCAAGCTTCAGGACATCATTGACGCTCAGGATTTGTGGAGCCTGGACCGCAATATTGAAATTGCTATGGACGCCCTCCGTTGCCCGCCGGGTGACTGGCCGGTGACCAACCTTTCCGGTGGTGAAAAGCGCCGCGTGGCTCTGTGCCGCCTGCTCTTGGAAGAACCGGACCTGTTGCTCTTGGATGAACCTACCAACCACTTGGATGCAGAAACTGTGGCCTGGCTGGAACGCCACCTTCGTGAATACAAGGGATCCGTCATTCTCGTGACCCATGACCGTTACTTCCTGGATAACGTGACCAACTGGATTCTTGAAATCGACCGCGGTCGCGGCATTCCTTGGGAAGGCAATTACGCCCAGTGGCTGGACCAGAAGCTGGAACGTATGCGCGGTGAAGAAAAGGGCGAATCTGACCGTCAGAAGCGCCTGGCTCGCGAACAGGAATGGGTCAAGCAGAGTCCCAAGGCTCGCCAGGCCAAGAACAAGGCTCGTCTTAAGGCTTACGAAGAACTCCTGGCTGAAGATTCCAGAGAGAAGATCAACGTGGCTCAGATTCACATTGCCAACGGCAACCGTCTGGGTGACATCGTTATTCAGGCCGAACATTTGCAGAAGGCCTTTGGCGAAAAGGTGCTTTTCGACGATATGAACTTCAGCCTGCCCCGCTCCGGTATTGTGGGCATTATCGGCCCCAACGGTGCTGGTAAGACCACGCTCTTCAAGATGATCACCGGAACCGAAAAGCCGGATGCTGGTACCTTGAAGATTGGCGAGACCGTGCAGATCATCAGTATGGAACAGGGCCGCGATTCCCTGGACGATTCCAAGACTGTGTGGGAAACCATTACGGGCGGTAACGACGAAATTATGGTGGGCGACCGCAAGATGAATGGCCGCGCCTACTGTGGCTTGTTCAACTTCACTGGCGCTGCCCAGCAGAAGAAGCTTTCCACCCTTTCCGGTGGTGAACGTAACCGCGTGCTTATGGCCAAGAACCTGCAGCAGCCGGGCAACCTGTTGTTCCTTGACGAACCCACCAATGACTTGGATATCGAAACCCTCCAGGCTCTGGAACAGGCAATCCTCAAGTTCGCAGGCTGCGCCGTGATCATCTCCCATGACCGCTGGTTCCTGGACCGTATCGCTACCCACATTCTCGCTTACGAAGGTGATTCCAATGTGGTCTGGTTCGAAGGTAACTGGAGCGAATACGAAGCCGATCGCCGCAAGCGTCTTGGCGAAGATGCCGAAAACCCCAAGCCCATCAAGTACAAGACTCTGACGCGCAACTAAGTTGCGCTAGGGCGCGAAAGTTCGCTGCGCGACCTTTTGCTTTGAGGTGTGAGGTCGCTGCAGTTCACTTAGTGAACTTACGCTTTGAGGTATGAGAAAATAATGGCGCCTATCCATTCACTTGGGGGCGCCTTTTTATTATTTTTTTATGAGCATTTGGCTCGTTGCTCACAGCTCATTGCTCAACGCTTTTCTTATGATTCTTCACGTTCTAAAGCATGAACTGCGGTTGGTTTTCCGGGAGCCCCGCTTCTGGATTCCTTTTGTGATTCCTCCGGTGCTGTTGGCGGTGTCCCAGGGGATTGCCGTATCTCGCTATGGCGGGCAGATTATGCAGGGCATGGATGGCTACATGATGCTGTTGCTTGGTTGCCTCATGGCGCCTATGGGTGCGCCTCTTGCTGCCGATAGCTTTGCTGGCGAACGTGAAAGAAATTCCCTGGAACTGTTGCAGCTTTCTCCAGTGAAGCCTGCACACCTGTTCTGGGGTAAGTTTTTGGCGGTGCTGCCGTTCCCGTTGATGTTTTCGTTGATTTGTCAGCTAGTGTATTGGGGCGCGCACTCTGATGTTGTGAACGGTGAGGTGGTGGTTGCTGCGATTCTTGGTTCTATGTCAGCTTGTCTTTTAGTGAATGCCTTTTCTTTGTTGCTTTCTCTTAAGGCGAAAACTGTTCGCGCAGCCACTCAGGGGACGCTGTTCTTTATTATTCCGCTTTTGCTTTTGGTGCAGCTCGGTTATCAGACTTTCTTGCGGGATATGATGATGCCTGTGGTGGCGCTTGGTTTCTCGTTAGCGGTTTGTGTTGCCGCTACTGTTGTGGGAATGCGGAAGTTCATTAGTTTGTAAAAGGTAGAAAAAGTTGCGAATGAAATTTTGGATCGTATTCGTTTTGCTCATGATTGTGTCTATGGCCTATGCCGAAGATAGCGAAAAGAAGGATGGGACCGACGAAAATGGCACCGTGATGCTTGTCCAGAGAAAAGTCAAGAACGGTGGGGCAACCTATAGGGTGTCTACAGAGGATGGTACGATTCTCGCCGATAGCGCCAGGGTGAAACCGGGGACGGTTCTTTATGTGGATGTAGACGTTAAGCGAGATGATGAAGGTGTTTTTATGCTTGACGCCGCCTATCTTGCCGTGAATGCCTATCACACGCCGAAGTACTACATAAACGGTCGCATGACTGAAATTGAGAAGGGTAAGCGTTATAAATTTACCATGAGTGAATGGAATGCTGATGTAAGTTTAAGCATTTTCCCGCTTTATACCATTAAGGTCTATGTAGAGGGCAACGGCTCTGTAACGATTAAGAATACCGTACGAGATACCTATAAAGGTGAAAACTATTATGTTTCTGCCAATGTCGTTTTCTTGGTGGATGCGGATGAAGGTTACTACCTGTCGTCTGTAAATATGAGAAACTGGAATAAGAAACCTTATTCTACATCAATTAATCAGGCTAACGAAATTACCGAATTTAGTTATGATGGACAGGGGCATGCCTATGAAGTGGATGCCGTGTTTAAGAAAATCGACACCTCCCTTAGCGAAGATCTTGGCGAACATTGCAAAACCAGTGGTCTTCCGGCTACGGCAGAATCTGCAGACCGTGTGAAGTTTACCGTTCATTGCGATGAAGGATATTTCTTGAGCAAGGTTTATCAGGAATGTGGAGACAAAAACGATAAATCCTGCTATAAGGATATTTCTGCAGATAAGAATGGCATTTATTCGATGACGAAGGGCAACTCCGCATCTGTCGTAAAGGGTAAACTTCAATATAAAGTAACCTTTGAAGATGAGGGGGAATCCTATGTGGATTATTATACTTCCAACGAAGGGTTCTATGACTCGGGAATTAATTATACCATAAAGGCTAAACACCTTTCTTCGGAAGTTATCAAGTCTATCAGTTATAGTTATTATGACGGCGCTGACTCTGTTAAGGGTGAGTTGAAACTTCTTTCCTGTTCTGCCAATAAGGATTGCACTAGCGGTACTTTCAAGATGCCGGCGGCACCTGTTGTATTTAAGGTGACTCGTGGTCTGGTCAATTATGGTGTTGGCAATGAACTTGATGGAATTTGCGTGGCCAAGGGATTGCCTGATTCTGCCAATGCTGGCGATAAGGTTAAGTTTAATGTCGTGTGCGAAGCCGGTTATGCTTTAGCGGAATTGCCTGTGTTCGGTGAAGAGGGTTCTTCTGATCTTTCGTCCGTTGATTCTGCTGGCGGTGAGTATAGCTTTACCATGCCTGCTTCTAATGTGGTTTTGTCTGGGGGACAGTTAAAGTATGCGGTGATTCTGGAGGATACTAGTTCCTCTTTCGTGGTGTACCCAGATGCTGATATGGACGGGGATTCCGTTTATGCGGATTATGCCTTGCCTGGAGACGCCGTTCGAATTTATGTAGGAGAGGAAGTGGGCTCCGATATAGGTGAAGTTATGTTCAGCTATAAAAATGGAGATGAAAATCAGGAGATGAAACTCAAACTATTGAGTTGTGATGATGATGGCTGCTGGTCTGAAATTTTCTTGATGCCGTCGGTTCCTGTTTCTGTTAGCGTTGAACGTAAGAAACGTGAATATGCCGTGGCTAAAAACAACGATGAACACTGCTCTGTGGAAGGTCTGTCTGCAAAGCTTTTCTATGGAGGTGCCGCTGAATTTACGGTAACCTGTGATGAAGGTTTCGAGGCTGCCGTGTCTTTGGTGTGTGAAGATGGAAAGACTTGTCCGGTTCTTTCTGAAAAGGATGGGGTGTACGGCTTTGTACAGTCTTTAGAGACGGTGCTCATTTCTGTTGAGTCTTCTGAAATTCCTGCAAAGGATCCTGTGAAGGACCCGGCGGACGATCCCGAGGATGATGATTCTGGGAATGGTGATTCCGAAACGACGGTTGTGAAAAATCATTTGCAAAATGCATTGCGAATTTCCGTTGTTGATCGATCTGTTATGATTAGCGGTTTGAAGCCCGGTTCTTCTGTTGCCGTTTTCGATATGCAGGGTAGGGTTATCAGAAATGTTACCGCCGACAGAAATGCGATGCTGCTGGATCTGCCCCGACCTGGTCGCTATTTGCTGAAGTCAGGGACTGCACATAAGGTGATTAATGTGCGCTAAGTAGCCTATATGGCTCTTTAGAACTCTAGATGTTTTCGAACAAGTCCGGCTGAATGTCGGGCTTTTTCTTTATCCAGCTGATTTGTTTTGCCGGGTGGACGATTTCGCCGGGCTTAACGTTACCGATAATCAGCGGTGAATTCGGATCGTGCATGTTGTGCTTGCTTAGCACTTGATCCTTGCCGTAGTTGGCGTAACAATATTTGCAAAGGTGCGGGCAGTTGCTGTAATTGCCGATGTCTCCGCCTACCACGCAGGCGGAACATTCCTCGCGGGCAAATTTCTTCTTTGGCGGCATGAAGGTAAGACCTTTTTCTTTAAGGCCTAAGGCTTTCTCAAAAAAATCTGGAGTGGAACATCCGCTGCAATCTGCTCCGAATTCTGCCAGGGCGGAACTTTCCACGCATGTCTTTATGTTTATGCCGTGCAGGCGACCGATTTCCACAAAGGCTTTGGTGAGGGTAATTTGATCTTCCCAGGAAACTTCTTTAAGGTCAGGGAAGTTCCTGGTGACGCAATTGAAAATGTCCACGAAGCTGATGATGCAGGTGTGGGTGTAGCCTTCTAGCAGAGCGGCCATCACCTCGAAGGATTTGATGTGCTGCTCCACGGTGTAACGTCCTGTAATGCAGATGGGGTCATAACGCCACTGTACTGCATCCTGGCCGCCATTATGGGTGTTAACCAAGTCCGACAACTTCTTGAATTGTTCCACGATCAATCGCTTGTCGGGAACGTTGGGCTCGATGTCCTTGCCGTAGGGTGTGAGGGTGATATGCCATGCCCAGCGGAAATCTTTGATTTCGTCAAGATGGGGTAGGAGCGGGGTTGGATTCTTGGTGCAGAAGAAAATACAGTCAACTACACTTGGGTCCAGCTGGTATCGGGTAATGTAATCCTGATTGTAAGGGTTGCGTACCAGGACGAAACCTTCTCGAATCCGATTCAGAAACCATTTGGAGTAAAAGGCGGGAAGATCCGTGCGGATGCTGGCTGAAATGATCATGGGGATAGAATGCTGCGGAACTGTTCCGTACAGAAAGCCTCGTTCTGGTAGAAGTTATCTGCCAGGATGTCCATGATTTCTTCGGAGTATTCTGTCTGCTTGCTCAAAAGCTTTATCGCGTTGATTTTGCGGGTAAGATCTGCGGCGCCTTCAGGAACTTCGGCGGAAAGTTCCATTCCGAAATGTTGCAGGATAATCCAGAAGAAGATAGCGAACTGTACCTTGGTGATGGCGTCACCGTCAAAGAGGCTCTTGGCGTAATAGCGGAAAATCAGGTAGGCTACGATTTTTTCGCCGTCTTCTTCAGAAAATAAATCTTGAGACTGGTCCCAGCCTTTGCGGATCATTCGTTCAAAGGCTTTATCCCAGGCGGGTCCGAAACTTTCCCCTTCGCCAAGGATTTCGATCCAGGTTTGCTTGGTAGCGGCATCACTTAAGAGATCGGAA
This sequence comes from Fibrobacter sp. UWH6, assembly GCF_900142465.1. Taxonomy (NCBI): domain Bacteria; kingdom Pseudomonadati; phylum Fibrobacterota; class Fibrobacteria; order Fibrobacterales; family Fibrobacteraceae; genus Fibrobacter; species Fibrobacter sp. UWH6. Next base: position 159,233 of record NZ_FRAX01000003.1, on the reverse strand, counting down.
TTTTCTTTATCGTTTGCGTTTGTATTTTCGACGTAATCCAAAATCTCTATGAGCCTCTGGTTCAGAGGCTTGCTTTTATTTGCCAGTAATTCAAAAATGTGTTCCCGTTCTGCGAAGATGGCGTCTCGGGCTTCTTCGGCGCCTTCGGGCATTTCGTCGGGTTCTTCGTCAATTTCACTTTTGACGAGATTTAGAACGTTGCTAGATTCTTCGACTTCGCACTTCGTGCTTCTACCCAAAGGGCATAACTCAACTTGAGAACTAAAGTTCTTAGTTTCGTATAGCTCAGAATGACAGATGGTGGAGTCGTCTTGTGAATCGCTGGTGAGTAATAGTCTAACGGCTTCTTCGCAGCAAAGGCCGACGCCCTTTTCCATGATGTCCCCGTAAACTTCCACAAAGCGGGGGTGCTCGCGGCAGATGTCACAGAGAACGCTTTCGCCGGATTCATCTAAGTCGGATCCGTTGCACCCCAGTTTGCAGATCATTTCGCAAAGGCCGTTTTTCATAAGGAAGGGACAGCGGTCGCCGGGCTTTAAGATGAAATGCCCGTCCTGGATGTTTTCCATCAAAATTTTGGCGAAGGCGATTTTCTTTTCGTCCCTTTCGCATTTCGGGGATGTGTTTTCGGCGAGGTCCCTGTACTTGGAAAGGCTGATTTCGTCGACGTCGATTTCCCAGCCGACGCAGCAGGTGTCGGTGCATTTGTCGGCAAGGCAGCAAAACTTGTTGTAGAAAGACGGTACGCGCAGCAGCATATCCTGTGAAAACTCCCGAAAGAAAAACGTTTTTGTGGGGTGTAGTGGGGTGGTTTGTGGGTGGAAATATAGAAAAGTAGTGCTCTTGTGTGCATTTGTTTCTGGGCGGACCTGCTGCGGCGGTATGATTTCTGTAATAAAATCAGAGTGATTGAGATGGAGAAGTCGGACCTCGTGGGGAAGTGTGGTGAAGTCGGGGGTGTAAATGGTGTGTTTTTCCACTGAAATGGGGAAGTGTGGGGAGAAGTAAGCTATATTTGAAATGTGTGTTAATAATTCCATGTGTTGTGTAATTGTGTGATGGAATAAAAAAATGAGCTTAGAGAACTATTTCATAGGTCAGGCCAAATCGGCCATCGACGGAAAGGGTAGGTGCGCCTTCCCTCGGGAATTCCGTCGTCAACTGACCCCTGAGGATGGTTCTGAATTCGTGCTCACGAACTGGATGAAGGACAGACTTCGTTTGTTTGTAAGAGCCGAATATGATAAGTTCAAAGCTGAGGTTGACCGTTGGTCCGACCGCAATGCTGCCCAAAAATTCCGTCTGCGTCTAAGAGCCATCCCTGTTGAGCTCGACGGCCAGAATCGCATATTACTCCCTAAGGATAAGCTCCTGTTTGCAGGCCTTACGAACAGCGTAATGTTCGTGGACTCTGTTGGCGGTAAGTCGTTGGAATTGTGGAATACAGAAAAGTATGAAGCTCAGTTCGCTATGGATTCCGAAGAGGATCTGGCTGAGTTCGAAAGACTCTGTATGGCAGATTTTGCGGGAGGATCTGATGAGCAAAAATGACCCTCAGGTAAAGTCTCTACGTACAAACAAAATTTCTGAAGCAGCTGTCGCCGGAGTTGAAGGCGGCGTGTTCTACCATGATCCTGTAATGCTGAAGGAATGCCTTGAAGGTCTCCGCCTTGAAGGTGCTGAAATCCTAGCCGGTGGAACTTTTGCTGACTGTACCTTGGGCGGTGGCGGCCACTCCTATGCTATTGCGACCCGCCTTTCTGCCGAAGGAACCTTGCATTCCTTTGACCGCGATGATGATGCGGTAAAGTTTGCGACTAAGCGCCTTTCTGCCGTTAGCAACGGTGAAGGTCTTCCCAAGTTTGTGGTGCATCCGGTTCCCTTTGCCATGCTGGGCGAAGAGATTCCGGCTGATTCCTTGGACGGCGTTCTCTATGATCTGGGAATTAGTAGCCATCAGGTAGACGATTCTACCCGTGGTTTTACTTTCGTTGGCAATAATCCGTTAGACCTGCGTATGGATCGTCGTGAAGAAGTTTCTGCCCAGGAATGGTTGCGTAGTGTAAGCGCCGATGACTTGGCTGAAGCCCTGCGTAAGAACGCTGATATGGATCGCGCCTTTAAGCTGGCAACTCGCATTATTGAAGTTGCTACAGAAACTGGTCGCGAGGGCCGCGATATCCTGCCTAGCGATATCAAGTCCGTTGTGGAATCCGTATTCCCGGACAAGCGCCGTGACGCCAACAGCCTGCTGGCTCGCGTGTTCCAGGCTGTTCGTATGGAAGTGAATGGCGAACTGCGCCAGATTGAAACCAGTATCCGTTCTGCAGTGGATTGCCTGAAGGTGGGCGGTCGTCTGGTGGTCATGAGCTACCACTCTGTAGAAGACCGCTGCGTGAAGGATACTTGTGCTGAATTTGAAAAGGCTTGCATTTGCCCGGAACATTTGCCGGTGTGCATGTGCGGCGGAAATCACCAGCGTCTGAAGAAGGTAAATCGCAAGCCGATTCTTCCTTCCAATGATGAAATTGCAAAGAACAGTAGGGCTCGCTCTGCAAAGCTGAGAGTGTACGAGAGGGTATGAACGAAGAAACCAAAAATTTCGTGAATTACTCTAACCGCTTTATTGTGCGGTGTTTCCTCTGCCTTGTGCTGGTGGCAGGGCTCTTGCTGATTTTGCCCTTGTACATGCAGAATCGAATGACTCGTCTTTATGCGAAGTCCCATGAACTTTCTGAAACGGTGAATATGCTTCGCCGCGAGATTCTGCTGCAGGAACTGGAAATCAACAGACTGTCTTCTCTTGAAAAGTTGAATGACTTTGCTGAAACAGCTGAACTTGGCCTCAATCAGGTTCCCACCAAGGTCCGTGTGGTAGGGGGTTCCAAGTGAAGTTTGTGAATCTTGAAGCATTGAAGGTGATTAACCTGGACGCAATTTCCATCTGGAAAATGCTGGTTCTTGGTTTTATCCTTGTTTTGACATGGCAGACTTTCAATATTCAAGTTCTGAACCGAGAAATCTACCAGGCTGAAACCAAGAGCATGGTGACTCATACCAAGAACATCTATGCCGAACGTGGCCAGATTATGGATCGTAACGGTGTGGTGTTTGCCGAAAATCTTCGCGATACCGGTAAGTCTGAAGATTATAGCCGCATTTTCTTGCAGGGCAAGCTGGCTTCCCAGATTGTTGGGAAGGTGAACCGCAGTGGTGAAGGCAGCCTTGGTGTAGAACGTATGTTCGATTCCCGCCTGCGCGGCAATGAAGGTTTCCGCGTGAGCATTCAGGACGCTCGCAAACGTGAAATTTATGGACGTTCCGAAAATGTGGCCGAGGCTGAACCGGGTAAGAACCTGGTGCTGACTATTGACCGCAATATGCAGGAACTCGTCGAAAAGGAATTGAAGGATGGCGTGTCCCGCTATATTGCCAAGAGCGCAAGCGCTGTGGTTGTGGACCCGTATACGGGTGAAATTCTCGCCATGGCTAGCTATCCGACCTTTGATCCCAATTCCAAGAATCAGGGTGTGGGCAGCATGGCCAAGAATGATATCGTGGCTATGGCATACGAACCGGGTTCTACTTTCAAGTTGATTACCGCTGCTGCTGCTCTCGAAAGCGGTGCTGTGGATACCAATCAGGTGTTCCCCAACGAAGGTCGTTGCTGGACATGGAATCCCAAGTCTGCTCCCATTTGCGACACCCATGTGTACGGCGATATGAATATGCCCGAAGCCATGGTGCAGTCTTCCAATGTGGTGTTCGCGAAGATTGCCACCGAAGTGGGGGCTAAGAATCTTTACATTACCGCAAAGCATTTTGGCCTTGGCGAAAAGACTTCTGAATATTTCTATGGCGAGGAATCTGGCGCCTTGAAGGATCACGTGACCTTGGCCAGCAATAGCGGCAGTGACCTTAAGTCTATGGGCTTTGGCCATTCTGTGCTGGTGACTCCCATTCAGATGGTGATGGCCTATGCTGCAATTGCAAACGGTGGCAAGCTGATGAAGCCTATGCTCGTTAAGGAATGGCGTGATTCCAAGGGTAAGCTTGTTGAAAAGAACGAACCTACGGAACTTCGTCGAGTTGTTTCTGAAAAAACTTCGTCCATGATTCGCGCCATGCTTTCTCGCGTGGTGAATAACGGTACCGCAAAGCAGGTCATGAGCAAGAAGATTCCCGATGTGGTCTTTGGCGGCAAGACGGGTACTGCAGAAAAGTATAATCCGGAAACCCGTAAGTACGATAGAGAACATCAGGTTGCTTCCTTTATTGGACTTGCTCCGGTTGAAAACGCCCGTTATGTCTGCCTGGTTCTGGTAGATGATCCTCAGACGGCTCAGCATCACGGTGGTAACACGGCTGGCCCGATTTTCCGCCGCATTATGGAAGGCATCTACTATCATCCGGAACTGTCTCCTGCGTCTCACAGTCTGGAACTGGTGAGTGCGAAGTCCAAGTGTAACGACGATTATGTGGGAATGCTCGCTACTGCGGCAAAGTCCCTGGCTGCTTCCAAGGGTTGCAATGTCAAGTTTGAAGGTGAAGGGCTTCGCGTTGTGTCTGAACGTCGCGATGTGAATGATTCTGTTGGAGTCACCCTGATTCTCGAAAATATGGATGGCGGCAAGATGCCCAATTTGAAAGGCCTCTCCTTGAAGGATGCTCTTGAAATTGCAGGTAACTTCCGCATGAATGTTGAATATACAGGCAAGGGTCGCGTAGTTGCCCAATCCCCGAAGGCCGATGAAGTGTTACGTAAAGGGCAAGTATGCAAACTCACGTTGAAGGAGAGAAGCTAATGCTTTCTGAAACTTTGATGAAGAACTTGAATGTTCGTGGTTTGTGCGACGACTCCCGCCGTGTTAAGGCAGGCGACCTTTTCTTCTCGCTGCCGACTGAAGGTTATGAAGTTTTCGCACGTAACGCGGTGGCTGCCGGTGCAGTTGCTGTCGTTGGTGAAAATGTGGCCCCTGAAGGTTTGACTTCCAAGTGGATCCAGGTGTCTAACGTGAAGGCTGCCCGTCTGGAAGCGGCAAGGATTTTTTACAAGGATCCGTTTGCGAAGTTGACTTGCCATGCTGTTACTGGTACTAACGGCAAGACTACAAGCGCTTTCTTGATGGATGCTATGTTGACTGCTGCGGGCAAGAAGGTTGCCCTGTTGGGAACCATCAAGAACAAGGTGGGTAATACCTCTGTTCCCGCAAACCTGACGACTCCGGGTCAGTTGGACTTGTTTGCCTTTGCGGCAAAGGCTGTTGATGCAGGCTGTACCGACCTGGTTATGGAAACGTCTTCTCATGCGTTGCATCAGGGCCGTGTCGCTGGCATTAGCTATCGCAGCGGATTGTTCAGTAACCTGACCCAGGATCATCTGGATTACCACAAGACTATGGAAGCCTACTTCGATGCAAAGAAGTTGCTGTTTACCAAGTATCTGGCTTCTGATGGTGTTGCCGTAATCAATGTGGATGATGCTCATGGCGCCCTGCTTTGTGATGAACTCAAGCCTACTGGACTAAAAACCGTTGGCGTTTCGCGCCTGGGTTCTGAAAAGGCTGACGTAAAGCCCTGCGGTACGGTCCTCAATACTGAAGACGGTTTAAAGTTTGATTTGAATGGCTTTGGTTGCGCTGCTTCTGACGCTCATTTTGAAACTGCCCTTTGTGGCGATTTCAATGTGGACAACGTGATGTTGGTTCTGTCCTGGGCCAATGCCGTTGGAATTTCCAAGGCTGCTATGGATAAGGCTCTTGCCGAAGTTCGTGTTCCGGGACGTTTCGAAAAGGTCTGGAACAAGAACGGAATTCATGTGATTGTGGATTACGCTCACACTCCCGATGCTCTTGAACGTGTGCTGATGACTGCCCGTAGCCTGTGTCGCGGTAAGCTCAGCTGCATCTTTGGTTGCGGCGGCGATCGCGATAAGACTAAGCGTCCCATTATGGGCGAAATTGCAGAACGTCTCTCCGATAAGGCCTGGCTCACTTCTGACAATCCCCGTACCGAAAATCCGGCTGACATCATTAACGATGTGAAGGCAGGAATGAAGACTGACAAGTTCGAAGTTGTGGAACTTCGTGACGAAGCCATCAAGCGCGCCTGCGCTGAACTGAAGGATGGCGACTGGCTTGTGGTTGCCGGTAAGGGCCATGAAGATTACCAGATCATTGGCAAGACTAAGCATCATTTTGACGACCACGAAGAAGTGGTGAAGGCGATGGAAAATGTTTAAGCTGGACCTGAAAATTAAGGAAATGCTTGAAATCCTGGAAACCCAGGCTTTCGGCGTTAACGCCCGTACACAGAATCGCAAGGTGAACCTTTGCATGGATTCTCGTGAACCTGCCAAGGGTGTGGTTTTTTGGCCGATTAAGGGCGAACGTTTTGATGCCCACAAGTTTGTTACCGAAATGGAAAAGAATGGAGCTCTGATGAGTGTTGTGAACCAGGATGCTGAAGGTATTGAAAACTTCAAGATGTATGCCCCCGTGGACGATACCACCAAGGCTTTGCTGAAGCTCGCCAAGGGCTACCAGAAGAATTTCAAGGTGAAGAAGGTGGCCATTACTGGATCTAACGGCAAGACTACCACCAAGGAAATGACTAAGGCTGTACTTTCTATGAAGTACAACACCCACGCTACTGCCGGTAACTTCAACAACCACATTGGCGTTCCCATGACCTTGTTCCAGCTGAAGCATTCCCATGAAGCGGCTGTGATTGAAATGGGTACCAGCGGTCCCGATGAAATTCGTCCGCTGTCTATGGCTACTGAACCGGATGTAGCTGTGATTACCAATATTGGTGCCAGCCATCTGGAAAAGCTGATTGACTTTGACGGCGTATTTGCCGAAAAGCGTACCATTACTGCAGGCCTCAAGAAGAACGGCCTCCTGATCGTGAATGCCGATGACGAACGTCTGTGCAAGTTGCGTTCCAACACCAGCTACAAGGTAGTGACTTTCGGTATCAAGCGTGGTATCTATAAGCCCGAAAAGCTGTCTTACAATGAAGACAACTGTGCTACCTTCTACATCGGCCGCACCAAGTTTGAATTGTCTGTTCCGGGCATCCATAACGTTTATAATGCCCTGGCCGCCATTGCAATTGGCGAGGCTTTCAAAGTCTCCAAGACGGACATCGCCAAGGCTCTGGCTGGTTTCCATTCTACCAACATGCGTATGGAACTGAAGAAGGCCAACGGTTTCTCCATCGTGTCTGACTGCTACAATGCCAATCCGTCTTCTACCAAGATGGCCCTGCAGACTATCGGAAACATGAAGGTTGCCCGTCGCATTGCCGTTCTCGGCGATATGCTGGAACTGGGGGACAAGACCGACGCCCTCCATCTGGAAATGGGTGCCATGGTTCCCGAAATGAATTTTGACATGCTGTTCACCGTAGGTGAAAAGGCTAAGCTCTATGTGAAGGGCGCAAAGTCCAAGGGTATGAAGTCCGCCTATCATTTCGATTCCGTGCAGGAATTGAATGCGGAACTGTCTGAAGTTGTTGCCGAAGGGGATGTGCTTCTGGTGAAGGGCTCTCGTGGCATGCACATGGAACAGGTTGTTGAAGCAATGTTAAAGCTTACCAAGGTTAAGGCATAAGGATAGTAAGAGTCAATGGATAATTCTGTTCAAAATACGACCGGCATGAATAAGCTGCTTCTAGCAGTGGTTTTGGTGCTGATCTGCTTTGGCGTGGCTGTGGTGTATTCCGCATCCGCTCCCTATGCGCAGGCCAATGGTCGTCCGGCAGAATTTTACATGATGTCTCACTTGCCCAAGGCTATTGGTGGCGTTGTACTGATGTTGTTCCTGGCCCGTTTCTGGGATTATGGCCATTGGAAATGGGCTGGACGTATTGCCTTTATAGCTTTCTTCGTTCTATCTGCAGTTGCTCTGGTAAAGGGCGGCAGCGTCAAGGGCGCAAACCGTTGGATTTTTGGAATTCAGCCCTCTGAATTTATGAAGCTCGGCTTGATTATCTGGGTAAGTGCCAAACTTTCTGAAGCGGGGGACAATATCAAGAGCGTTGCCTGTACTTTGGTGCAACCCGGAATTCCCTATTGTCTGTGTGCCTTGATTCTTGTGCTGCAACCGAATTACTCCATGCTGATCATGGTGACTGCCATTGTGGTCTGCATTATGCTCACTGCTGGCGTAAATGCCAAGTATCTGGGGTATGTCGCCCTGGCGGGAATCCCGCTGGCATTGGTTCGCCTGATGACTTCTACTCATTCCAGGGCTCGAATTCTGGCCTTCTTTGCCGATGAAGGTGAAATGGCCGCTTCTAACTGGCAGGGCGATCATGCCTTGCAGGCCCTTGGAAACGGAGGACTTTTTGGAACTGGTTTTGGTCAGGGTGTCCAGAAGTTGGGTTACCTTCCTGAAGCTCATAAGGATGTGGTGTACGCCGTGATTGGTGAAGAATTTGGCTTTGTGGGTACTTTTGTAATCTTGATCCTGTTTGCGATTTTGTTTGCCCAGGGTTTTAAGATTGCAAGAAACTCTGCTACCCGTTTTGGAAAGTATCTGGCTTTGGGTTTGACTCTTTCCCTGTTCTCCAATTTTGTGGTTCACGTCTGCGTGTGTGTCGGACTATTCCCCATGACGGGTCAGCCGCTGCCGTTCTTCAGTTTTGGCGGAACCAATTTGCTTTATACCTCGATCGCTATTGGAATCTTGCTGAATATTTCTCGCCCGGCATCGGGTAGGAATATCAAGGAACCGTATACCAGTGGTTCTTCGCTTGAAAGTAGCGCGTTTAGAAATTTTGATTATACAAGGAGTGGCGTATGAAAAAGTTCCTTTTCGTATGTGGCGGTACCGGTGGCCATATTTTTCCGGCCGTTGCCATTGCAGATAGTTTGAAGAAGATGGGCGTTACCGACATTACTTTTGCCGGTCGTAAGGATTCTATGGAAGAACGCCTGGTTGCCAAGAATTGGCCCTATGAATACATTTCTGCGGTACCTCTGCATCGTGGACCGTTCCTTAAGAATTTGGCCTTGCCTTTCAATTTGACCAAGGCCCTGGTCCGCGCCAAGAGCGTCGTTCGCAAGGTGAAGCCTGATGTCGTTGTGGCTACTGGTGGATATGTTTCCTTGCCGATCGTGCTGGCCGCAGGTTCCATGGGTATTCCCGTGTATTTGCAGGAACAGAATGCTGTGGCCGGTGTTGCCAATAAGGTTGGCTCCCGCTATGCAAAGACCATCTTCGTAACCTCTGAAGATGCCGCCAAGGGTTTCCCTGCAGAAAAGTGCATGGTCTTTGGTAATCCTGTTCGTGAATTGCCGACTGAAGATTCTTTGGCTCGCCCTGCAGAATTTGCAGAAGGCAAGAAAGCCGTCTTTATTGTTGGCGGTTCCCAGGGTGCTGTAGGCATCAATAACAAGATTGAAGAAAGCATCAAGAGCATTACTGCCCGTGACGATGTTTCTGTGGTCTGGCAGGTTGGCGTAAAGAACGTGGCTACGATTAATGATCGCCTTGGCGAAATGCCCAACGTGGCTGTCCGTGGCTTCCTGGATGGAATTTATGCCTATATGAAGCATGCTGACCTGATTATTAGCCGCGCAGGTGCTTCTGCCCTGGCTGAAATTCTCGCCTTTGGTAAGCCCTCTATTTTGCTGCCGTTCCCCCATGCAACTGCAAATCATCAGGAACACAATGCCCGCGTCGTTGAAAAGGCTGGCGCTGCTCTTGTTGAACTGGATGCAGAAGAAAATCACCTGTGGGAAAAGGTCGAAACCCTTTTGGCTGATGAAAGCCGCCTGGCCAATATGGCTGCCGCCGCAAAGGGCCTCGGAATGCCCGATGCCGCAGACCAGATTGCAATGGTTATCCTGGAAAAGGAGAATGCATAATGCAGATTAATGACTGTAAGCGCGTACGTCGCCTTCATTTCGTCGGTATTGGCGGTGCAGGCATGTCCGGTATTGCTGAAGTCCTTCATGCCAATGGCTTTGCGGTCAGCGGCTCCGATATGAGTGAAAGTGCTGTGGTGGATTACCTCAGAAACCTGGGTATCCGCGTTGATCCCAAGCACGATGCCAAGAATGTGGAAGACGCCGACCTGGTTGTCTATTCTTCCGCTGTGCCCCATGATAATCCGGAACTGGTCGAAGCCCGTAACCGCCGAATTCCCGTCATCAAGCGCGCAGAAATGCTGGGCGAACTGATGCGTATGAAGTACACCCTGTCTATTGCCGGTACTCACGGCAAGACCACTACTACTTCCATCGTAGGCCAGATTTGGGAAGAAGCTGGTTTGGATCCCACCATTATCGTTGGCGGTGTGGTGAAGGGCCATGGCAGTGGCGCCAAGGTGGGTAAGGGTAACTACCTGATTGCCGAATCTGATGAATTCGACCGTAGCTTCCTTTCTATGATGCCCTCTTCTGCTATCATTACCAACATTGATGCAGACCACCTGGATACCTACAAGGATATTGAAGACATTAAGGACGCCTTTGTCCAGTTTGCAAACAAGATTCCTTTCTATGGTCAGATTATTCTCTGCCTGGATGATCCCAATGCCCAGCAGATCCTGGCCCGTCTGAAGAAGCCTGTGATTACTTATGGTTTTACTCGTCAGGCTAAGTATCGCGTAGACAATCTGCGTTTTGAAAAGGGATTCCCTGTATTTGAAATTTTGAATGATGGTAAGAGTCTGGGTGAGTTCCGCTTGCAGATTCCTGGTCGTCACAACGTGCTGAACGCAACGGCTGCAGTAGCCTTGGCTATTGAAGAAGGTATTGATGCCGATGTGGCCCGTAAGGCTGTTGCTGCCTTCGGTGGCGTAAAGCGTCGTTTTGAATTCATTGGTGAAAAGAATGGCGTGATGGTCTTTGATGACTATGCTCATCATCCCACCGAAGCTACCGCAACCCTCCTGGGCTTCCGCGATGCCTTCCCGGATAAGCGTATTATCGTCGCTTTCCAACCCCATCTCTTTACCCGTACCCGCGACCAGCACGAAGCTTTTGGCAGCGCCTTTGCCAATTGCGACGTCCTGCTTGCCACCGATATTTATCCCGCTCGTGAACGCCCCATCGAAGGTGTGACCGGTGCTCTTGTTTCTGAAAGTGCAACTGCACGTGGCCATCGCGATGCCCGCTTTATTGGCGATCAGATGAACTTGCTTCCCATCTTGAAGAAGGAACTTCGTGAAGGTGATGTGGTTGTCTTGATGGGTGCTGGCAGCATCTACAAGCTGGGCGAAACCATTTTGAAGGAATGTCTGTAGGAGTTTTAGTTGGCTGTAGATAAGACGACATGGTCAGGCCGTAGAATCGGCTTTAACGAACGCAAGCAGAAGGACGCGCGTAACCAGAAAGTGAAATCTGGTGTTGCCAGTGCATTCCACTGGTTTAAGCATCGCGGCTGGATTATTCTGGTTGCTGTTGTGGCCTTGTCTGCGGTTGTCTGGAACCAGCGTTTCTATCTGCAGCGATTCAATCCCCTGGAACTGCGCCATTTGCAGTATGTGGACATCGAAGGGAATAGAATGCTGTCCTGGGAAGATGTCATGCAGAATGCCCAGATTGAAACGGGTATGCTGATGTCTGAATTGGACGCTGACTCTGTGGCTGAAGCTCTTTCACAGATTCCCCTAATTCATTCGGTGACCGTAGAGAAGAAGTTCCCCTCTTCCTTGTACATCAAGTTGCAGGAAGCTTCTCCGATGCTCTCTGTGCTGGATGGCGGTAAGGCAACGATTTATTCGGAGAAAGGAGCTGCACTTCCGTTTTCTGTGGCTACGGCAATGCGACTTCCTGTTTTGGAAACGGCCTCTGTTGGGCATGTCAAGATTGTTGCGGAGTTTCTTGATGCTATGAAAAATGTGAACAGTGACTTGTATGAAAAGGTGTCTCAGGTTTCATGGTCAGAAGAAGATCGAGGGATTGAAGTTTATTTCAAGGATGTTGGGTTCCGTACGATTTTTCCGGCATCGGATTGGACAAAGGATGTTTTTGTGTTGTACGAATCTTTAGGAAATGGATTCACGAAGGATTTGCGGTGTGCCGGAGTTGTGGACATGAGATTCCATGGCTTTGCATACGTAAGGAATTATGACAAGAGGTGTGTCAATGGATGATAATAAGCAGGCAATAAAGAAAGAAGATTATATCTTCGGTCTCGATATTGGGGCCTCGAAGGTAAATCTGTTTGTTGGCATTTCCGAAGGGGACTCTGTTCGCGTTGTCGAATGCGGTGATTTTCCGCTGGCAAACGCTGACGAGTATGACCTCGTCGTCGAAACCTTGCAACAGGCTGTTCAGCAGCTGGAACGTTCCGCTGGTGTGGATGTGCGTGATGTCTATGTAGGCATCGCCGGAAAGCATGTGCTTTCTTTCAGCTACAAGGGTATTATCACACTCCCCACAGGCGAAGTTCGTGAGCAAGATATTGAAAATGTGAAGAAGCAGGCTAGCACCTTGCCTAATGGCGCTGGTAGCTTGATTCACGCATTCCCGGGTGAATATACCCTGGATGACGAAAAGGGTATCCGCAATCCCAAGGGCCGTACAGGCCGTCGCCTGGAAGTGGATGTGCAGCTGGTGACCTCTCGCCAGAACGCCCTGCAGAATTTGACCAAGTGCATTAACCGTGCTGGCTTGAATGTGGCTGGCTATGTGCTGGAACCTTTGGCTGCTGCCTGCGCAGTCCTTACCGATGATGAAAGGGAACTTGGTGTTGCCCTTGTTGACATTGGTGCCGGTTCTGCAGATATTGCCGTGTTCCTGAAGGATTCCGTTCGCTATACCAATTCTCTGGACCTGGCCGGTAATGTAATCACTAGCGATATCAGTAAGTGTCTGAATGTTCCTATTTCGCTGTCCAAGGCAGAAGAAATTAAGAAGAAGTATGGAACTTGCGTTATTAGCAATCTGATTGAAGATGAAACATTCCCGGTTCCCGCTGTTGGTGACCGCGGTGATGTTCCCTGCTCTCGAAAGTTGCTGGCCAAGGTCATTACGGCCCGTGTCAGTGAAATTTTCCAGTTGCTGGCAAAGGACTTGCAGAAGCAACAGCTGGAATCTTTGATCAATGGCGGCATCGTCCTTACGGGTGGCTGCTGTGAATTGGAAGGCATTGAAAATGTGGCGTCCAAGGCATTCTTTGGTAAACCGGTCCGTATTGGTCATCCCAAGGGGATGAGCGGTATTCAGGATGCTTTCCAGAGACCGTCTTATGCAACTGGTGTAGGCCTTTTGCATTACGCCAACAAGGAACATAATAACAAGAAGAAGAATGATACCGGCGCACAGCTGAAGGTTTCCGTTGGAGACGGATTTAGAAAGGTTGTCGGTTTCATCAAGAAGTATTTCTAACAACAAACCAAAACACTCAATAAATCAGGGAGATTAAACATGAGTGAAATGAATGATATGTACTTTGAGGCCCAGTCCCGTATTATGGGTGAAGACCTCTCCAGCCGTAATGCAAAAGTCAAGGTCTTCGGTGTCGGTGGTGCCGGTGGAAACACCGTAAACCGTATGAAGCAGATGAGCATTGAAGGTGTTGAATACTATGCTGTCAATACCGATTCTATGGCTCTTGACTTGAGCTTGGCTGATCACAAGATTCTCATTGGTGAAAAGTCCACCAAGAATCTTGGTGCCGGTATGGATCCGGAAAAGGGCCGTAAGGCTGTTGAAGAAAACATTGAAGAACTGCGTGAATCCATGAAGGGTGCCGACATGGTGTTCGTTACTGCCGGTATGGGCGGTGGCACTGGTACTGGCGCGGCTCCGGTCGTGGCCGCAGTTGCTCGCGAAATGGGCATCCTGACTGTTGGTGTTGTGACCAAGCCGTTCCGTTTTGAAGGTAATGCTCGTGCTCGCGTTGCTCAGCAGGGTATTGCAGAACTTCGTGCTGCTGTTGACACCATCATCGTTGTTGAAAATAAGAAGCTCCTCGCCATGCTCCAGACTTCTAATCAGAAGGCTACCATGGATGAAGCTTTCAAGATGGCTGACGAAATTTTGGGCAATGCTGTTCAGAGTATCTGCGGCATCATGTTCCATCATGGTCTTGTTCACGTTGACTTTGCTGATATCCGCAAGGTGATGCAGAACGGTGGCAGCGCTCTCATGGGTACCGGCTGTGCTCAGGGTGAAAAGCGTGGCATTGCCGCTGCTGACCTGGCTCTGGCTTCTCCGCTTCTGGAAGACATTAGCATCGAAGGTGCTACCGGCGTTCTTATCAACGTTGCCCACGGTGAAAACTATTCCCTCCTCGAACATAGCGAAGCTATGGAACACATCTATGAAAAGGTGGGTGAAGAAGGTGATCCCAACATCATCATTGGTGACATCACTATTCCGGAACTGGGTGACAAGGTTTCCATTACCATTATTGCAACTGGTTGCGGTACCGCACAGGCTGCTCAGCAGCCCGCTGTCGCTCGCCCCACTCAGGTGTTTGCTAATCCGTTTGCAAATCAGCAGACTGTCCAGATGCCTGCCGCTCAGATGCCTGTTTCCCAGCAGCCCGCTGTAGCTCCGGTGGCTCCTGTTGCTGCTCCTGCCCAGCCCGCAGTTCAGCAGTCTACTCCGCGTCCCACTAGCGTGAATTTCTTCGCTATGGCACAGCAGGCTCAGCCCGCAGCTGCCGCTCAGCCCGCTCCTGAAATGTATGCTCACCAGGCTCCTGTTCAGCAGATGCCAGCTGCACCCGCAGCTCCCGCAACTGTAGAAATGGTTGCTCCTGTGTTGACTACTCCGAGCCTCTCTGATTCTCAGTCTTTCCCGGCAATTGATGCCGGTCGTTTCGGCGCCATGGATTTTAATGCCCAGCAGCCTGCTGAAGAATCCATGACCGTTAAGTCGGAAACTTCTGAAATCGAAGCTGTTTCCGACGAAGACGTCTACAACCGTGGCTTGGATTCTCGTAGTGCTACCAGTGCTTTCAGCGTCCCCGCTTACATGCGTCAGCAGGAACCTGCTGCTGAACCTGCAGTGAAAACTCGTACTGTATCCCGTCAGGATGTTGCCGAATGTGCAATGAAGGCTGACGGTGTGGACTACAATATGCCTGCCTATCTCCGTATGGGCGTCGACATGGAGAATTTCTAGTCCCCAAAGTCGAGTGTTCTCGATGAACCGAAATTAGGCTTGCGCTCCCTATAGGCGATACTGTTGCAGATTTCTGTAACAGGATTGCTGGGTGTTGCCTAGCCACAAGGAACACACACACACAGAACGTGCGAGTGCACGTTCACACAACACAAAGGAATCGCCTGGGTCTCCCTGCCTGGGCGATTCTTTTTACATTTGGTATTATGAAAATCCGAAACATACTCTTTTCTCTTGGGTTACTGTCCGCCATTTCTTTTGCCGGTATGAATGCCGGTGATATTCCCCAGTGGTCTTCAGATAGTTCCTACAAGGGCTATGTTCAAATTGGAACTGATTTCAATTTTGGATTGAATGGGGGACCGACCGATCCTGAATTTGCTGCAGATACGGTTGAACGGTATGGCGGAAACTGGCGCGGTCTGAGAGTTCCCCTGGAAACGGCTCGCAGTTACGAAGATCATATTGATCCTTTCTTCATGATTAGTTTCCGTGCGGGCTATAAAAACTTCCATTTCTTGATGGAAGCTCCTCTTCGCAAGGATATTGAAGCCTGGTACGATTCAGACCTGAAAACGAACTTTACCTATAAGCCTAGTGAGTTGGACATTGCTGTCCCTATTAATGGTTATGCCCTTTGGCAAAATCCCGTGGGCTATGTCCAGTTGGGCCGTTTTAACCCTGAAGATCTGAAGGTCTCTCCCAACGATTTGACCATTGGTGGAACGCCTTACCACGACGGTCTCCTTTGGAAATTCGAACCGGGTATTTTCCGTTATGCCTTCATGGTCAGTTCCCTGAATGCCTGGCTGTTCAATGATATAATTGACCCGACAACAGGATGCCCTCCCGAAGGTTCCGAGGCCGCCGAACAGAAATGTCCTGAAAAAAATAAGCAGGCTAGCAATCAGCGCGATCGCGTTTATGATGAAAATGTAAAGAATCTGGTTTACCACCGCATCGGAATCGAGATGAACCATTTCTGGATTTCCATCATTGAAGAAAGTATGGTGGGCGGTAAGGATCTGGAATTCCGTTCCATGAATCCCTTTATGTTCCTGCACAATAACTTTGCTGGTGGATACACCAAGGCTGTGACTACGGCAGAAATTGGATTTAAGCCGATTTCTGGCGCTCGTTTTTATGGTCAGCTGAACATGGAAGACATCAATAGTCCCGTTGGTGAAGATAGTGATAAGGGGACAAACCGCAGTATGTTAAGCTACCTGGTTGGATACTCTCAGGAAATTCCCACACAGCGCTACGGTGATTTCTTTTTCCGCTTCGATGTTGTCCGCACAGACCCTCTTCATAACAACGGCCGTCTCCCGCTTCTTGAATATTCTAGCCGTCGCCTTTATCGTAGTAACTACCGTGACCAGGATGATCCGGATTTTGCAGATATGTTCTTTGTGGATTATCCCATCGGTTACCGTCGCGGTTCTGACGCCTTGGATCTTTGGCTGGACCTGTCCTGGAAATATGGGCGTCATACAGTAAAGGCGACCCTTGCCTGGTTGCAGCAGGGCGATAACGAATTGTACACCGACTATGACGAAGCGATTCATGATGAGTATGCTCCTTCTAATCGGGTAGAAACCCAGTATGTTGTGGATGCACTTTATTCCATGCAGTACAATAGCTGGTTTGGCTTTTACCTGGGTGGTGGTTTCCGCATTTACGAAAATCTGGCCCACGAAGTTGGAAACGATGGTGCCGATGGCTGGATCCGTGCCGGAGTGAAGTTCATCTTCAACCCCGTGGACTACAGATTCTAATTATGAATTATGAAGTATGAATTATGAGAATAAGTAAGGCGGCGAAGCCGCGATTTTAGCTCTCGTACTTAATAATTCGTAATTCGTACTTGGCCCATCCATCATTATTATCTATCTTTATAGGGCCTTTAACAGGAGTAAGTTATGTCTGAAATCGGTACCCCGCTAAGCTCTAGTGCAACTAAGGTTCTCTTCTGCGGTGCAGGAGAACTGGGTAAGGAAGTTATCATCGAAATGATGCGTCTCGGCGTCGAAGTGGTTGCCGTAGACCGTTATGCCAACGCCCCGGGCATGCAGGTGGCTCACCGTTCCCATGTGATCAACATGCTGGATGGTGCCGAACTCCGCCGCGTTATCGAGCTGGAAAAGCCCGACTACATCGTGCCGGAAGTGGAAGCTATTGCTACCGATACTCTGGTCCAGATGGAATCCGAAGGCTATACCGTGATTCCTACCGCCAAGGCTACCAAGCTGACCATGAACCGCGAAGGCATCCGTCGCCTTGCTGCCGAAGAACTTGGTATCAAGACCAGCCCCTACAAGTTTGCAGACAACTTCGAAGACTTCAAGGCAGCCGTCAAGGAAATCGGTATTCCTTGCGTCATCAAGCCCGTGATGAGCTCCTCCGGCCATGGCCAGAGCGTCATCAAGACTGAAGCCGATATCGAAAACTCCTGGAACATTTCCCAGAACGAAGGCCGCACCGGTAAGGCTAGCCGCGTGATCATCGAAGGCTTCGTTCCCTTTGACTACGAAATTACTTTGCTCACCGTCCGTCACGTTGCAGGTACTGCATTCCTGGAACCCATCGGACATCATCAGGTGGGTGGCGACTATCAGGAATCCTGGCAGCCCCAGCCCATGAAGCCTGAACTTCTGGAACAGGCTAAGGTCATTGCCAAGAAAGTGACCGATGCTCTGGGTGGCCGCGGTATCTTCGGCGTTGAACTGTTTGTCTGCAAGGACGAAGTGCTATTCAGCGAAGTGAGCCCCAGACCTCATGACACCGGCATGGTGACCTTGATTTCCCAGGACCTTTCTGAATTTGCTCTCCACGCCCGCGCTATTCTCGGCCTGCCCATTCCTAACATTGCTTTCCACGGCCCCAGTGCTTCCAAGGCAATCGTTTGCGATGGCAACTCCACCCAGGTGAAGTTCAGCGGTCTTGAAGAAGTTCTTGCAGAACCCGACACTGGCCTCCGCCTGTTCGGTAAGCCGGAGCTGAAGGGCCACCGCCGTATGGGCGTTCTTCTTGCCCGTCGCGAATCTGTGGACGAAGCTCTCAAGACTGTTATGGCCATGAGAGAAAAGGTGAAGGTTTCCCTTTAATAAACGAATTTCGTTTTAACGAAAAAGCACCGCAACTTATTTGCGGTGCTTTTTCTTGTATACGTTAATTTGCTTTTATCGCTTCATGCTGTCGTAGTAAGCTTCCAGCTCTCTGTGGCAGTTGATGAAGTACTTCTTCAGTTGCGGGTCGAAGTGGGTTCCCATAGATTCTACAATCACTTCGTATGCTTCTGCGTAAGACATCTTTTCCTTGTAGCAGCGCTGGCTGACAAGTGCGTCGTACACGTCTGCAACGGCCATGATGCGTGCTTCCAGGGGGATGTCCTTGCCCTTGAGGCGGTTGGGGTAGCCGGTTCCGTCAAAACGTTCGTGATGGTAATGGGCAACGTTTCTGGCTACGGCCACAAACTGCTCGGACTCAACGCCCTTAAGCAAATTCTCTACGATTGCGGCTCCCTTTTCGGCGTGGGTCTTCATGATTTCGAATTCTTCTTCGGTGAATCGGCCCGGCTTTCTCAGGATGGCGTCGTCCACGGCGATTTTACCAAGGTCATGCATCGGGGCGGCCTTTATCAAAGCGCTAAAGAAGTTGTTCATGGGTCTGTAGGTGTCGTCCTTACGCATTTCGTTGACGATAATCTTTACCGCTTCGCTGGTTCGCTTGATGTGGCCGCCAGTGTTATTGTCACGGCTTTCTACCATGTTGGCCATGCCCAGGATCATCTGTTCCTGAATAGCCTGGATCTGGCTATCTCTGTTCTGGACATCGGTAACGAGGTTGTTGTTGTAGTTGTCCAACAATTTGATGTAACGCTGGATCTTGGTGTCGTCTTCGATGCGGAACATATAACCGCAAATCTTGTTTCCGTGCATCAGGTTTTTCAAGGTGCTCTTGTAATGCATCTTGCCGTATTGGAAACTAGAGGTGTAAGAGAAATCGTTGGGGTTGAATTTGCTGATCTGGTCCAGCAGAATTTTTCCCAGTTCATCGCTTTCCTGTACTTTAAAGTCTACGCGGAACTGCTTTAATGTGGGGAAGTGGTGCAGGGCGATGTCGTTACAGCCGATGTAGCGCAAATCTTCGGAGAACGAAATGTATGCACTTTCGTTCTGGAATTCCAGCGTGTCAAGAATGGTGCTCTGGATGTCGTATTTACCAATGCGGTGGATCATGAACAATATGGTATACTGGAGCAGCAGGAATACAGCGGGTGTCAATACCATGTCGCAGTTGAGTCTACGCATAACAAAGAAGGAACCGATCATGATGAAGCCAAGTACGGCCAAGGTGAACAGGTTCTTGTAGGAAATGTTTCTCTTTTTGTAGAAGGAAGTGAAGAAAATGACTAGACCCGAAATAAGGTACAGCCCCATTATGATGTTATAGAGGTTGTGTGCCGGACCGTATTCCGCTACAAAATCGGTAACGCCGAAATTTTCAACAAGGGTAATGCTCTTGTAAAAAATGTCGCTCTGACCAGTTGTCAGTGCAAGGCAGAGGATGATGGCGCTAATGCTGAACAGCAAAATGTGCAATTTCTTGGAAACCTTGATGTTGCAGAGTGCCAGTTCTCCAAGAAAGAATAGCATCGGAACAAAGGAGGCTCCTACGTAGGCAATCTTATTTGCGAGAAGGGCTTCTTGTTCGTTGGTGGAATAAGCCAGGAACAGATGTCCGCCTATCTGTACAGTCATCACATGGAACATGGCTGTGTAATAGGGAATGTTGCGCTTGGAGTTGATTGCCATCAGGATGGCAATGTTCGCAAGTGACAAAATTAACGTGGCGATTAGATAATAATGAACCATAAATCCTCAAAAACACAAATCTTAACGATTTGTTACGTATACCAACAAGATAAATAAAATTTTACGAGTGTCAGCAGACAATCTTGCCTAGGGCGATGATTGCGGCTGTTCTTGCGCGAAGTCTGGTGGGGCCCAGCTTCATTAAGTGGACCTTTCCGTTAGAAAAATCCTTGATGGCCTGGATTTCTGCAGGGGAGAAGCCGCCTTCGGGGCCGACCAGCAGTGTGGTGGGGGAGGCTAGACTTTCGGTGGCGGGAGCGTTTTCGCCGTCCATATCGCACAGGACCAGGTCGCCCGAGTAGCTTTTTAACCAGTCCTTGAATTCGATGGGGCCTTCAATTTTTGTGAGCCATGGCTTCTTGGACTGCTTCAGGCTGACAAGGCTTTTCAGTTCGGCGCGTCGTACAGTCTTTTTCAGGTCAGAGTTCTTTGGCTCCTGGGAGTAGTCTGTCCGCAGAAATACGATGCTGTCAATTTCTGTCTGTGCGGCGTGGAACACCACCTCTTCCAGGGCGTCGTCCTTGAGGCAGGCAATGCCAAGAGAAACCTTGGGACGATTGCTGCTAGCCGTTTCCACTACATCGACGCGGACTTCGCAAGCCTTGGCGTCAGCTTTCGTGATTGTCCCATCGGCGTAATGACCTAGGCCATCGGAAAGTTGCAGCACATCGCCAACGGCGGCACGGCAGACTCGTACTGCGTGGGTGCTTTCGTTTTCGTCAAGAGTGATTGTGCCTTCGGTAATCAGCGGACAGTAAAAACGGCTATCAGGAGTTTTCATGGCCATAAAGTAGCAATTATCTTTGCCCATTGTTCCTTGAGCATTGCTCATTTTCTAATTTGTGGAGTATGACTCGTAAGCCGGTTAAAGCTGTTGTATTTGATTTGGATGGTACGCTGTACCTGAGCGGCCGCCCCTATCCCAAGGCTGTCAAGACGGTGAACAATGTGGCAAAGCATGTTCCCGTATATTACCTGAGTAATAACACCAGCAAGTCTCCGGTGTTTTATGAGAACCGTTTAAAAGTGATGGGCTTGCCCCTTCGCGATGACGCCATTATTTCTGCATTGACTCTTTCCCTCAAGGCCATTCACGAAGAAGGCGTCAAGAACGTTTTCTTCTTCGCGAACCCCGAAGTTACCGAATGGTTTGCGGCTCAGGACCCGACTTTAAATCTTCGCCCCAGCGTGGCTGATACGGAACTGGTTCTGATTGCCTACCACAATTCCTTCGACTATAGGGAACTTTGTGAACTTTCTTTCCGCGTCCAGCGCAAGATACCCTTCTGGGTGACCCACACGGATTTTGTGTGTCCCGATGCTAATGGCCCCGTTCCAGATATCGGCAGCTTCATGGCTCTCCTTAAGACCGCCTACGGTGTGGAACCGGAGCGCAGTTTCGGTAAGCCCAATCCGGCCATGCTGTCTGAACTTCTGAAGGTTTATGCCCCCGAAGAAATTCTTTTTGTGGGCGACCGTCTCTACACAGACTTTGAATTGGCAAAGCGTAGCGGTTGCCGTTTTGTTCTGCCGCTCTGTGGAGAAACAAAACTCGCCGACCTGGAAAAACTGGATGTAAAGCCCGAAGTGGTTGTGGACATGGTCAGTGATATTGACTTTGACGCATTTTTCGAGGGTCGTCTTTAATGCGAAGAATTCTGTTGGCCATTTTGTTGGCGATTCCTGCTTTTGCCGCCAAACTGACGGTTGCCGTGTCTCTGCAGCCTTACTCCAGCGTGGTTCATGAGATTGGTGGCGACCAGGTGAATGTGGTGACTATGGTTCCCGCAGGTGCAGATCCGCATACCTTTGAACCCAAGCCTGCGGCTCTCAAGGACTTCGCCAAGGCCACGGTCTATTTCAGCGACGGTTCCGGTATGGATGCCGCCTGGCTGCCCCGCTTCAAGGGTGTCAATAAAAACGTAAATGTCGTTTCCCTTTCCAAGGGAATCGCCTGGATGGAAGAGGATGAACATCACCATCACGAAGGTGCTGAAGACCATCACGACGAACATCATGATGACGGCGGGGAAGAACTGGATCCTCATCTGTGGACATCTCCTGTCCAGATGATGCAAATCGCAGAAAACCTCTGCGAGTCGCTAATGAATCTGGACGCTTCCAATAAGGACCTTTACCGCAAGCGTACAAACGATTTGGTCGCCCGCCTGAAAACGTTAGACCAGGAACTTCGCCAATCCATTAACGGACTCCCTGCCGATGGTCGAACCTTTATCGTGTTCCATCCGGCTTATGGTTACTTCGCCCGTGATTACGGCATGAAACAGCTTACCGTAGAGGTGAACGGCAAGGAACCGAAACCCAGGGATCTGGCAAACCTTGTTAAGACCGGCAAACAAAACAACGTCCACATCGTATTCGTCCAGCCCCAGTTCAGTAAGCGGGCCGCAACGACTATTGCCAAGGAACTGGATGCTACCATTCTGGAAACAGACCCTCTTGCCTTTGACTACGAAAAGAACATCAGGGCCCTGCTGAATGCTATCCGTGAAAAGTCCGCAAAATAACTCTCCCAGGGAATTCCATGAACGCCATTGAAATCAAGAATCTTTCTTTCGCTTACGGCAAGACTCCGGTTCTCACAGATGTGAACCTGGAAATCGAGGAAAATGATTTCGTTGCCATTATTGGTCCTAACGGGGGCGGAAAGTCCACCTTGATGAAGTTGATTGTGGGTCTTTTAAAACCGTCAAAAGGTGAAGTCAAACTTTTTGGCGAGAAGGTCCCGACGAAAAAGCTATCTGTGGGCTATGTCCCGCAGAACACCAACCGCAACGTAGAATTCCCCATTACCGTGGGGGAGTGTGTCGCCCTTGGAAAAATCGGACTGAAGGCGAATTCAGAAGAAGTCGTGGCCGCCCTGTCCAAGGTTCATCTGGATGGATTCCTCGATCGACGTCTTGGAGAGCTGAGTGGCGGTGAACGCCAGCGTGTGCTGATTGCCCGTTCCCTGGTTTGCAATCCCCGCATTCTCTTTCTTGACGAACCCAGCAATAACATCGATGCCGCAGGCCAGGAAAACCTTTACAACATGCTGGCCGAATTCAGCCAGAAGATGACCATCGTTGTGGTGACCCACGATTTGATGGCCCTGTCTCACAAGGTGAAGAGCATTGTCTGCGTCAACCGAAACGTCCATTATCACGAAGGTTCCGGCCTGACTCAGCAGATGATTTCCGATACCTACGGATGCGAAGTAGACTTGATTGCTCACGGAATTCCTCACCGTGTGCTGGGTTCCCACGACCACGCTCATGGTGGCTGCTGTACCCATACCCATTTCCAGTTGCAGGACCCGTCGCAAAAGACGAATGTCCCGTTTATCCGATAAGTTTCAAGTATTGAATATAAATTAAGAAGGATTTATATGAAGAATTTCAAAAAGTTTAATTTAGTCCCGATGATTGGGACCCTGGGCCTCGTCGGTCTATTTCTGGTTGCCTGTGGCGACGATAGCAGCAGCACAGGATCTTTTTCCATGGACGAATCTTTCGAAGTGATCCTTTCGAAAGTCAACTATGATTATAAATCCAAGGATTCCCTGTTTATCCTGAAAAAGCCGGAATGTAAGGAAAGCTCCCTTGGCTATCTGGTCTGGAATCAAGAAGCCGATAAGAGGGATACCCTTGAAGCTAGCCTGAAAAATACAACGCTCCGCCTTCGTGATTATGGGGATAAAGGCTGGTACGAGTATAGGTTTGAAGGGAGGGATTTCCCCAAGGGCCTGTTTTATGAAGGTAGCCTTGCCAACGAAAAATTCCGTTATGCCACCCGTATCGATGGCAAGCAGTTCAAGGAAGTCTACCAGTTTAATGGCAGTTGCTTCATGAAGAACTATTACAAGGTCCTGTTTGAAAATAACGAAGCCATGGCCGAAGCTGATAACGCCCTGACTAAATTCTACCAGAAATTCACTAAGGATGGCAACGCGAAGGAACGTCAGATTAGTGACGATGTAAAGGCTCCGACCTGCAATGAATTGAGTCTGTTTGATGGTGACGTGATTATCAAGGTGGATTATCTGAAGGAATCCTCTGGCCAGATTTCCCTGAAGTACAGCAAGTCTGACGACTGTCCCATTTCCTTTACGATCCGTTATGCCAATAATGAATCGGATTGCTCTGCCGCCTACGACGACTTCTCTAAGGAAAAGTACGAAGACGAAAAGTTTGATTTCTCTAAATATTCCATGTCGGTGGATTACAGCACCTACTGCATCGAAAGACTGGTTCTGGAATTCAAGAAGGAAACGGGAATTCTGACTAAGCAGGCTGCGGATGATGAATCCGTTTCTACCGATGCCATTGCCCGCGCTGCGGTCAACGTGATTTTGGATGGTTTGAAAAAGTAATCAGAACATCTAACCGAAATAAAAAACACCGCCGATTGCTCGACGGTGTTTCTTGGTTTTGATTTGGAAATTGGAAGTTCTTTTGATCGTTTTTGAAGAACGTCGAAAATATTAGCGAAGGTCGGCGACACAGCGGACGTACAAGCCCTTGCTGGCGCTTTCGTCGGTGCGGTTGATGCTGTGTGCTACACTGCGGAATTCCCAGGAACGACCGGTGTTCTTCTGCACAGAGGATTCAGACCAGTAGTGACCGGTGGAGGAACTTTCGCAGTAGCCGTCCCAGTTCTTGCAGCCGCCCTTGCCCAGGTTGTTCCAGTCCAGCTTGGACTGATCCTTCTGGTAATCACGCCATTCGCCGTCGTTGGGCAGGTGCCAGCCGGCGGGGCAAGCCATCTTGGCTTCGGTATGGCTGTAGAAACGGCCGTACTTCTTGCAGTTGGATTCTTCTTCCATGAGGCACTGACGGGGAGTAGAAAGGCTGAAGGCCAGATTGTTCTTCATCCATGCCTTGTCGCCACGGATTTCGACACTATACTTTTTTCCGTCACGCTTGTCGGTAAGAGTCTTGCCGTCTGCGGAAATATTCTTGCTTTGGAGAGCTGCCTGGAAGATTTCTTCTTCAGACATGGTAGCTTGAGGGGCTTCCATCTTCTTGGCCTTCTTGACCATGCCGACCTTGGCGGGTTTTGCAATCTTGCTCTTGACGGAGCCTGCGCCCATGGGGGCTGCAAATGCTGCGGTCGCGAACATTGCGGTGATAGCCAAAGTCGTGACAACACGACCAGTGAATTTGAAGAAAGAACCCTGCATAACAGCCTACCTTACAATCTTAAGAACGCACATTCGTGGGTGGACATTTGCCGCCCTGCGTCTACGGGATTGAAATATATACCAAGATGGACTAAACAGGTTGTTATAAAAAGTTTTCAAATTCTATAAGAGATGCCTACTGCTCCGGGAGCGACCCATAAGGAATAGGAATTGCAGCCCTTTTTATGCATCTCGAGAATGCCGTAACTGACGCCTGTGCCGATCAGCGCACCGACTAGAATGTCGGTAGGGTAATGCTTGCCTGCTGCTACCCGAAGAACGCTTTCGAATGCGGCCGTCGAAAAAGCCAATGCCCGAACAACCCTTGTGGCGCCTGGGTTCCCGTAGGTTTGGTCAAGCCATTCCGTGGTAAAGACGGCAACCGTAAAGGCGGCTGAAGCGTGCCCCGAAAAGAAGGATCCGTAGGCTTCGGCCTTGGCGGTTTTTGCCTTTACAGCCCCTTCACCTTCGGTAGCGAACGTGTATGGCCGCGGCCACAGTTCCAGGGATCTGAAAGCCAGGTTTATTCCATGTTGGAATAATACGGATTGGATGAACATGACTGAAAAAGTGAGGAATTCCTCTCTGCTGGAATGGCCTGAATACCAGGCGGAACCCCCTATGGCGAATGGCGCAACGGCTAGCAGACTTCCAACGTCACTTATAAGGTCTGCGGTACTGCTGTACCTGCCGGCGAATTTGCGATCCCAGGGTAAAAGATTTTCCCTATTGACCTTGTCTTGCTCGTTGGGAATTTCCATCTGGTTATATAGATAGGTTCCCCCGCCTGTGACCAGGAGTGCCGTTACAGATAGTGAAATGTCGATGGAGGGGGATAGAGTGTATTCTGTCTTGGCTGCGGAATGGCCGAAAAAAATCAGGAGCAGGCTCAGGATCAGTCGGTTTAGCCTTTTTCTGGGGTGATTTTTTACGGGGGACGGAATCATACGGGCCTAAGCTAAAAAAATATAGGGTGCCATAATGGTGTAATGGGACTTTTTAGGGGTTGTTTTTGACAATGCCACTTGATTTTCTCAAAAAAACAAGTATCTTATACACGTTAATGGATTGAAAGTCCGATCGTCAAAACTTTTCTCGAAGGAGTTACTATGGCAAAGCTCATTAAGTTGGCTGCAATCGCCGCTGCTTGCATCATTTCCGCATTTGGTGTTTACTGTCTGATCAAGAATACTGCGACCGACGAAAACACTGTCGACTAATTTTTTTTAACATTTTTATCTAAAATGTGTTCCCGGCGATCTAGCTGGGATTTTTTTATGGGTTTGCTTCTTACTAAATTGTAAGCCATGAATTTCCTACAGAAGAAGCCCGTATTTTTCCTGGCAGCATCTGCTGTCTTCTTTGCAATTCTATTGATCGTTTTCCGCGATTTTGCGTTTGACTCGACGCAGCTGATGCTGAATAGCGACCAGCTGAACGGTATCGGTAGCCGCATTCTGCGTACCTTCGATGTCATCGTGACTGAATGGGACGATTCCCGCCTGGGCGGTGTGCCCACGATCGACGCTCTTTTTGCCGACGTCTACCATCCGCTGGTCTGGTTCCAGTTCCTGATGGATCCGGCCAGGGCTGTGGGCTTCAAGTTCATCCTCACTTTGCTGGTGGCTTTTATGAGCGCCTTTGGCCTGGGCTGGCACCTGACCGAAAATAAGTGGTGGGGTGTTCTGCTGGGCGGCCTCTATGCCTTCTCTCCGGAATTCTTCACTTACCTCTACGGCGGTCATGATGGTAAGATGATGGTGTTTGCCATTGCCCCGCTGGCCTTGCTTGCAATTCGTAAGGTAGTCCGTTGCGGAAGCTTGCCCTATATGGTTGTGCTGGCCTTGTCTGTGGCCTGGATGATTCTTGGTTCTCACCTGCAGTTGACTTACCTGTTCCTGTGGGGCGCAGGCCTTTATACTCTTTACGAAGTGGTTTTCCATTGTGATGCTCTGAAAACTCGCGGTAAGCGTCTGGGTCTTGCCGCTATCGGTTTGGCTTTTGGTCTTGCCATTTCCTGCTTCCAGATTGTTCCCCCTTATCTCTATACCACCACCCAGTCTGTCCGTGGCGATGAAGGCCATACCAATTACGGTCACGCTGTAAGCTGGTCCTTGCATCAGGAAGAAATGGCTCAGATTCTGTTGCCGGGTTTTGTTGGTGTTGACGTTTACGAACAGAACGAAAAGACTGGCGATATTGAAGGCAGTTCCTTCATTGGTTTTACCATGGACGAGTACCGCAAACTGGCTGGAGGCTCTCCGTTCTATTGGGGTCATAACGCATTTAAGCTGGACCATAATAATGCCGGTGCCTTGCTGACCTTCCTTGGATTCCTCTGCCTGTTCCTGCCGGGTAAGCGCCGCTATGCCGCTTTCTGGGGTATGGGTGCCGTTGTGGCCCTGAGCTACGGTATGGGCGACCATTCTCCGCTGTTCAAGTTGTGGTATAGCGTTCTGCCGGGTGTAAAGAACTTCCGTGCTCCGGGTATGGCCCTGTTCTGGTTGCCCCTCTTGCTAGTGATGATGGCTGGCCCTGTTCTTAAGGCCTTGACTGCTGGTTCTGCTGCCGAAACTCCCGAAGACCAGGCTGCCGCTGCAGACGATCGCCGCGCCCTGCTTCACGGTACGGCCATGTATGTGATCCTGTTGGTGCTGGCTGTGGTTGCCCGTTTTGCCTGGACCACCTTCATTGGCCCTGTAGGCCTTGTGGTGATGATCCTCTTTGCGCTGGCATGCCTCGGTGTCATGAGCCTGGATGATCAGAAGAAGTCCTTTAGCATTGCCAATTTTGTGGACTCCTTTAAGGCTGGCCTGCCGGGAACCCATCGCGGTGTGCAGGCTTGTGTCCTCTTCGGTTTCGCTTTCCTGGGTGTGATGCTCATGAGCGGCCAGAAACTGTTGAACGATCCTATTACCGCTCCGTATTTTAAGCCGCTGAACGAAATCGTCATGAATGCCACCGCCGGCAAGGTAATCCCTGGTTTCGTGCTGGTCCTTGTGGTGATTGGCGTTGCCCTGGTTGTGGCCCGCTGGAAGGCTAGTGTTGGCGCCAAGGCTGGTGTGCTGGCTCTGGCTGCCGCTCTGGACCTGTTCATGATCAATGCCGCCTTTATCCAGAACGTTCCCGCTTCTGAATACCTGCAGCCCAACAATGGTGTTATCGCTGCAGTAAAGGCTCCCTTCAAGGCTGATTCCCTGAATACGCCTCGCGTTCTTTCTCTTTCCCGTAACAAGGCTCTCAGCGGAAATGTGTTCCCCCAGTACCACATGCGTAATGCCGATGGTATTCACGATAACGAACTGGCTAGCTACCGTGCATTCCGCGGCGGTCAGCAGGACGCTAACTATCTGATGAACGTTAACGACCCTCAGGCTGCTCACCCCTTCCTGGATTTGATGAATGTGGGCGCCATTATTTTCGACAGCCGTCAGGGTACAACTTACATGCCTATTCCTACGGCCATGGGCGAAGCCTACATCTTTGGCGAAGCTGTGGTGATGGATGATGCGGCTGCCATTAAGACTTTGCAGGAACAGGCTGCAATCAGACAGCCGGAAGTTTCCGTGTCTCCTGTTGCAGAAACAGCTCCCATGGAAGGCTCTGTTACGGATAGCGCTGCCGTGGATTCCGCTCTTGCTGCCGAGCCCCGTCAGGAAACTGCCGCTCCCAAGTATGCCGATGTATCTGGTAAGTTCTTCTATCGCGAAAAGGTGATTCTTTCCGAAGCTCCTGCTAATGACTATAAGGGTAGCGTCGCCGCTAGCGGCCCCATCCAGGGTTCTGCAAAGGTTGTGGCTTCTCCCAAGATGGATACCCAGGTGTTCGCCGTAGAAGCTGACCGCCCCGGCTTCATGGTGGTGGCTGGTAACTACCATCCGTACTGGAAGGCTTACGTGAACGGTGCTGAAGCCAAGGTCTACAAGGCATTCGGAACCCTCCGCGCTGTAGAAATTCCTGCAGGCAAGTCTGAAGTCCGCATGGAATATCGAAGCACTCCTTTCCACGCCGCTGTAAAGGTTAGCCTTGCTGCCCTGATTCTGCTGGTGGCTGTTGGCGTATTTGCCGCCATCAAGAAGCGTTAATGGTAACGGGCCTATGGAACTGCAAACTCGGGTAGAAATTCCTCCGTCGACGGTACGGATTGATTACACCAGGAAGCTTGCTTTCATAGGCTCTTGTTTTGCCCAGAACATTTCTGAAAAATTCACCCGTCTGAAATTCAGGACTCTGGTGAATCCCTTCGGGATCATCTACAATCCCCTTTCCATCGAATATATGGTGGAGCGCATTGTCAACGGCGAAACCTATTCGGCCCGGGATGTGCAGGAAGGGAATGTTTTCCTGGATGGTGAAAATTGGAACTGCTGGGACTTTCATGGTTCCTTTTCTGCGAAGGATGAAAATTCCTGTATCGAGGGGTTGAATGCTGCTGTTCTTGGTGCCCGCGAGTACCTGAAGTCTGCAGACGTGGTGTTTATAACTTTAGGCACCGCCTTTGTGTATTTCTTGAAGCAGACCGGGAACGTGGTTTCCAATTGCCATCGCCGAAACGCAGATCTGTTTGACCGTCAGTTGATTTCTGTAGAACGGGCTGCTGATGCGCTTAATTCTGTTGTCTGTAATTTGAGACGGTTGAATCCCGACGTGAAGGAGGTGTTTACCGTATCCCCCTTGAGGCACCTGAAGGATGGCGCTCACGGGAACAATCTTTCGAAGTCCTCCTTGCTGCTGGCCGTGGATCAGGTGGTGAAGGCGAATCCGCAGGTTGAATATTTCCCCAGTTACGAGATTGTGCTGGATGAATTGCGGGACTACCGCTTTTACGATTCCGACATGATCCACCTTTCCGAGGTGGCGGAAGATTACATCTTTGAACGCCTGCAGGAAACGTATTTTGACGAGGCTGTTCGGGAAAATGTCAAGCGGGTTGAAAAATTTTTGAAGTCCGCCAATCACAGAATCGTCGATGCGGCTTCTTCCATGAACAAGGCGTTTGCATTGAAACATCTGGACATTGCCCAGGATCTTGAAAAACGGATTCCCGGGCTGGACCTAAGTGCCGAAAAGACGTACTTCCTTTCGCTATAAAAAAAGACGGACGCTTATGCGTTCGCCTATTTCTTTTTTAGGTCTGCATTGTTAATTTGCGGACCCCACAAATATTAAAGTCCTAGGGCTGGGCGCCTCGTCCGGGGGGCGTCTTTACAAAGTAGATGACGCAGGGCACAATGAGGCTGATCAGGCACAGGATGGCCATCAAATTGTTGAACCAGTCTGCCTTATGGAGCGTGGCCGGGACCAAGGTCTCGTTGACCAGTACCAGGAGTGCCGCAAAGGCGATTCCCGGGATTAAGTAAGAAAGTAATTTGCTCATAAGTGTTCTCCTATTTTTCCACGTTCATAAAACTAACATGATTTTGGCTGGGGTAATGTAAATTTTGGGAAAATTTTAGGGGTGGGTAAACGCAGGAGGGATTGTCTAACTGGGAAAATGTAAAATGCCTGTAAAATCACGTAACTTGTTGACTGTCAATGAGTTGGGATGTTTTGAAAATGTTATTTTTGACAGTATGAATATGAAATTTTCTGCATTTGCACTTGCTTGCCTAGTCGGATTTTCCTTTGCCGCTGATCCCCGAATGGAACAGGGCGCCCGCTTTGAAGCCCAGGGAAACTTCGAGATGGCTCTGGGTGAATACCGTTCTATTTTGGCTGAACAGCCCAAGAACGCCGAAGCCTATTTTGCCGCAGCAGAAGTCCGTGTTAAGATGAAGGACTATAGCGGTGCTTTGGCTAACTATCGACTGGCCTACAAGTTTGATCCCGCCATGAGTGCCGCCTATGAAGGTGCCGCCAAGGTTTATGAATCGTTGGGTCAGAAGGCTAAGGCCGAAGCCGAACGCGCCAAGGATCCCAAGAATAATCCCGCTCCTGCAGAAGAGGTTGCCGCTCCTGTTGAACCCGCTCCTGCCGCTGAACCGGTCAAGGTTGCCGAACCGGCACCTGTCGCTGTTGAAGCTCCCAAGGCAGAACCGGTGGCCGAAGCTAAGCCCGAACCGAAGGTTGAACCTAAGCCTGAAGCCAAGGTGGAACCCAAGGCTGAACCGGTCAAGGTTGCCGCTGAACCTGCCAAGGAAGAAACTGCTCAGGCACTTCCTTCCGATCCTTTTGAAAAGGGTAAGGCTCTGTATGCCGAAGGTAATTATGCCGATGCCGCCAAGGCTTGGCGCGAAGTGCTGAAGAAGACTCCTGGCCACGCCGGTGCTTATTTCTACGCTGGCTTGACCCGCTTCCAGCTGGGCGAATACGAAAAGGCCGAATTCAACTTGAAGAAGGGTCTGGAATATAAGGAAGAAGGCAATGATGCCAATTACTTCCTGGCTTGTGTCTATCAGAAGATGAACAAGTCTGACCTAGAAGTGAAGTTCCTGGCTAACTACATGAAGAAGGCTGCTCCTAACGGCAAGTACCGCAAGGCTGCCGAGGAACGTCTGGCTGAAATCAAGGCTGCAAAGGCTGAAGCTTCCAAGACCGAAGAAAAGATTGCAACTGCCGAAGCAGTAAAGCAGGATGTGAAGGCCGAAAAGATGGACAAGTCTGAAAAGGCTGTCGAGGCTTCTGCCCCTAAGGCTGCTGAAGAAACGGAAGAGTCCGATGTGGCTGCCGCACCTTCTGCTGTTCCGACCATTGCCAATGCCAACTTGCTCTTTGGCGCCGGCAGCTATGAAATGGCCCTGCAGATGTACAAGGCTTTGCTGGAAACGGAACAGAATCCTGAAGAACGCTACTTTACTATGCTCCAGCTTGGCAATGTCTACCGCGAACTCAGAGATTTCCACAGCGCTGTCACCCGCTACCGTGAAGTAGTCCAGCAGTTCCCGGATTCCGATTGGGCTACCGAAGCCGAACGTGCCTTGGAAGATGCCGTGTGGCTGGAAAAGCACGCCAAGGAATTGCCCCGCCGCGTTCGTTAAGTTTGTTGTTTAGACCATAGAAAAGTCCCCGCTTTGCGGGGGCTTTTTCGTTTGTGAAAATCTTTTCGCTTTGAATGTAGACGGTTTGACATTATATTTGGGGTGTGCCTGCGGGATTGGTGTTTTGGGTGTCGCAGGCGAGGATGGGTATGAAGTATTCTGGAGTGAACTTGAAGGCGCTGGCTTGCGTTGCCTGTGCTATGACTGTTGTAGCGGTGGCTGATCCCCCTGCAAATTTTAGCGGTTGGGAACTGGTCTTCGAAGACAACTTTGACGGCAACACTCTTGACACCAGCAAGTGGAATCCCACGTACAACTGGGGACACACTCACAATCACCGGGCCTATTGTGACGAGGCGAACGTTATCGTCAAGGATGGCAAGCTGATGCTTAAGGCCGAGGCGAAAAAACATCCCAAGGCTCCCGCATCCGCAAAGTTTGATGGCAAGGAGATTCCCGTAGACTATACTTCGGCGGCCATTGATACCCGCGGCCATTTCGAGGTGAAGTACGGCTACATCGAAGGCCGCTTCAAGGCTCCCAAGCACAAGGGAACCTGGCCTGCCTTCTGGACTTTGCAGGACGGCTGGCCTCCCGAAATCGATATCCTTGAAATTCCTGCATCCCGAAAGCAGCATCATTACTATTTGCATTATACAAACCCTAGCTGGTACAATGACCATGGTTCCGCCTGGGATCATGAGGCTTCTTTTGGCGGACACAAGGATGATAACGTAGACCGTTCCGCAGACTTCCACACCTATGCGGTGGAATGGGATGAGTCAAACTTGAACTTCTACTTTGATGACAAGAAGTTTGCCAGTTATAACCGCCCCACAGAAATCAAGCAGTTGTCGGCTCAGTACATTATTGTGAACCTGGCTGTGGGCGGATGGGCCGGAAACGACATCGAGGTGACCGCGAATAATCCGGCCTACTTTGAGGCGGACTGGGTTCGTGTGTGGAAGGCTAAGCCGGCAAAGCCTGATACGGTGATTTTCTACAATGAAGCCTTCAAGACTTGCATGCAGCCTAGTGACGAAAAGAAGTTGGTTCTAGGGGACTGCGCCGATGAAAAGTCTGTGGCCATTATCAAGCCGCTGGGTTCTGCCAATACCTTCCGTGTGGACTTTGGTGACATGACTTTGGAAATGCCTAACGAAACTACGGATCCTGGCGTTACTGCCGGTGTGTACGCCTGGAACGGCAAGAATCACCAGAAGGTTGTCTTTGAAAATCAGTACAGCAATCAGTACCGTCTGAAGATGCTCCATAGCAATCATTACCTGCGTTCAACCTCTGACGGTGCCCGCGTGGTGCAAGACTGGAACGATAGCTGGGAATGGAATCAGAAATGGCGCATCATGAAGCCTAGCGAATATGTGGCTCCCGGTGCCGACACAACGGCCAAGGATACAGTAACGCAGGATACCACGAAACAGGACTCCACGTTGTCTATCGGCGTTAGGAATCTTCGGGTAGCAGGTCGCGAAATTGGCAACGCGTATGGAAGCCGGATTTTCCGCAAGAACGGAATGCTTTACGTGGAATTTGGAAACGGAACCGGGGAATCGAAAATTTTCGATTTGAGAGGCCGCAAACAGTAATAAAAAAAGTCCAAGGTTTTAACCTTGGACTTCTTGTTTTTATATGATTTTTTAAATCACCTGGACCAGCAGACCTTTAAGGTATTGTCCTTCGGGGAAGGCTGTATTTACCGGATGGTCCATGGGCTGGCCGAAACGTTCGATAATTTGTACGCGACGGTGGGCATCGGCTGCGGCATCGGCGATAATCTTCTGGAACAGGTCCATTTCCATAAGGCCGGAACAACTGAAGGTTGCCAGCATACCGCCTTCGGCCAGAAGCTTCATGGCCAACAGGTTGATGTCCTTGTACCCGCGGCAACCCTTTTGCAAGTTGTCCTTGGATTCCACGAACTTGGGCGGGTCCAGCACGATAAAGTCAAAGGTCTCGGCGCGGTCACGGCACTTACGCAGATACTGGAATACGTCTGCTTCTACGTGGGTAGCGTGGGCGGTAGAAAGCTTGTTGCGCATGATGCCTTCCTTGGCCAGAGCCAGAGCGTCCTTGGAAACGTCTACCTGATAAACCTTTTCGCAGCCACCGCGAAGGGCGTAAAGGCCGAAGCCTCCTGTATAACAGAAGCAGTTCAGCACCTTCTTTCCCTTGGCCAGTTCGCCAACACGACGGCGGGCGTCACGCTGATCCAGATAGTATCCGGTCTTGTGGCCGTTCTTCACGTCGATGGGGAAGAGAATTCCGTTTTCGTTAATGACTACAGGTTCATCGGGAACTTCGCCGTAGACCACGCCAGTGCGGAGGGGAAGACCTTCCTTCTTGCGGACGTCGGAATCGCAGCGTTCATAGATGCCGCGGCAGCCAGTCTTTTCGGCCAACAGCTCGTAAATAATCTTGCGGTTCACTTCGGCGCCGGCTGCCAGAATTTCTACGGAGTAGATGTCGGCGTACTTGTCGATAATGCAACCGGGAATGCCGTCGTTTTCGGCGTTAATCAGACGGAATGCCACGTCCTTGTCGGCGATGTCGAAGCCGCGGCTCTTGCGTGCGGCAATGGCTCGATCCAGAATGTCGCTGAAGAAGTCTCGGTCGATGTTCTGCTTTTCGCCAAAGGTCCAGAAACGACCACGAATCTGGGACTTGGGGGAATAGGCGGCAAGGCCCAAAAAATCGCTATGGTAGCTGTAGACTTCTACGACGTCGCCCAACTGGGGATCGCCTGTCACTTCGTCGATAGCTCCGCTAAAAATCCAGGGATGGTAACGGAGGGCTGACTTTTCGCGTCCGGCTTTCAAGGTAATTGCTTTCATGCTTTAAAATATAGAAATTGAATAAAATGTATCTTTGTCGCGAAAATTTGG
Source organism: Fibrobacter sp. UWH6 (assembly GCF_900142465.1). Taxonomy (NCBI): domain Bacteria; kingdom Pseudomonadati; phylum Fibrobacterota; class Fibrobacteria; order Fibrobacterales; family Fibrobacteraceae; genus Fibrobacter; species Fibrobacter sp. UWH6. The sequence continues at coordinate 124,200 of NZ_FRAX01000003.1, read as the reverse complement.
AAGTTGTTAAATGGATAGGAAAAACATTGTGGGGCTGATGGTCCTGACTGGGCTCTTGCATGCTATTTGTGGTTGCTCCGATAGTGGAACGTCTGCGACAGGACCGACGGCCTTTTTTTACGATGGAGAATTTAGTGGCGTGTCTACCCGTGATATGGAAAGCCTGTGCAGCAGGCTTCAGAAAGAAGTAGATGCTCTTGGAGAGGATTCTGTTTTCTGTGGAGAACACTCTGCTGACTATATTGTCTATATTCCCAGGAGGGACGCCGCATCTCTTGACGAAGTCCTACTGAAAAAGACTGAAGAATGTGCTGAAGCTTTGGATGAATGGCGCAGACGCTATAAAAAATGATTTTTATTTCAATATAAGACTGACCTATGTTTGAATCCCTGTTTCAAAAATACCCTTTCTTTCGTAAGATTCCTGCAATCCTTTGCATGGCGATTATCTTTAAACTTTCGTCAATGACCTCGGCGGAACTGGAGGGGCTCCCTCATGTTTGGGACAAGTTGGCTCACACTTGTGAATATGCCACCTTGGCAGGGTGCTTTTGTATGTGGTGGACTCGTGGCCAATGGACGGCTAAAACCTGGTTTCGTGTTGTTATAGTAATGTTGCTGGCTCTTGCCTACGGTTGCACTGATGAATACCATCAGCGTTTTGTAGAAGGCCGTAGCTGCGATGCCATGGATCTGATTGCAGATACGCTTGGAGGTCTTATTGGCGGTTCCGTCTACGTTCTGATTGTGAAAATCCTGAACCGTTATGATCCGCTGCCCCAAACGGAATCCGATGAATCTCCGGATTCCGAAGAATCACTTTAGGGTCTTCAGTACAGAATCCACTCGGGCTGTAATCTTGTAGGTGGCTTCGCTGCAGAGGTGGTCGTTGTCGTAGGCCAGGCTGTTGGAATAGTCATGATCGCCCATCTTGTTTTCGTCAAGCAGGACGAAGTTCGGATATTCCTTGGTCAGATTCTTGATTTGACTGATGACTTCCTTGGCTGTGCTTCTTTTCATGCCGTGTCTTCCGAAAGCGCCTGTCTTCTTGTACTTTGGATTCTGCGGGAAGATGACTCCCACGACCTTGATTTTCTTGCTGGCGGCAGTTTTGAGAATAGACTTCAAGGCTTTCATCGAATTTTCCAGAAGCTCCGGATTCTTGTCGAAAATCGTGGAGTCCGCTTCGACTTCAGCGGTTTCGCCCCAGGATTGACAGGGGATTCCTAAAAGACGTCCCTTGTCTGTTGTGTACTTGTGAGCGTCTTCTACGCCGAGGCCGTTTTCGGTGGCGTCTAACAGACCTGCGGGAATGCCTTTAGCCCAATAGTCATGATTGGCATCGTACGCATAACCGGGGTAATTGGGAGCGTTGACGGCGAAGAAATTATCGCTGCCCTTTCCGTCTGTTTTCCACCAGAAGTCAATGTCGATAGAAAGTACGATATACTTTAGCTTCTTGGCATTCTTGTAGATGTACTTATTGAGGTAATCCTTGGTGGCGTAAATAGAATTGGGGGCGTGGGCTAGGTTTACGGCGAAGAAATCGTCTTTCAGCAGATATGGGCTTAAGGAATATAAGGTACGTGATGATCCCATGAGGGCCACTTCCATGGAGTCGATGTACCTCCAGAGCAGTTCCATTTTGTAACGCATGATGACTGAGGACCAGACGTCGTTTGCTACTAGGTAGGTTCCTGCGCTATCTTGGTCAATTGTAGTATCTGGGACTGGTCTTGCAGCAAACCACATGCTGGGATGCCAAAGTTCATCTCCTTCTACAAGTTCAGTTGTACTGCTGTCCTTGATATTGACCAGGGCGATTTTTTCGTGTACTTCGTTTGCGTTCGTGAGGGAGGCAATTACAAAATTCTTGGAAACCCATTCGGTGTGATCGAAGGTTTTCTTGCTGGGGGCTCCGACGCTCTTTATCAGTTTGCCGGTGCTGTCGGCGATGAACATTCTTTCATGAGTATGGTAGGACTTCCCAACGAATTTTTTGCCGGTGGTCGAGGCGAAGTCCAGGAAAAGGGTTCTTCGGGTGCTGTCTTTAGAAAGGCTGACGTTGCAAGCCTGTTCCTTGTTGTACCAGATTGAATCCTTGGAAGAGTTGGTTAGTCTAGTTCTTCCGTAGGCGAATTTCGTTCGTAAAAGCTGGGCCCCTGTGACGGCGATTTTTCGGTCTACGCTAACGCCTCCGTGGTAGGCTCCGTCTATGATTTTCCTGGGTGTGCCGAAAGTCTCGTCTCTAAAGGAAACTTGCCAAGTGGAATTAGACTTGAATTGTGCCTCGTCCTTGTTGCTTTGTTGGCTGGTAACGTAAACGATAGTCGTATCGCCGTTAGAGGATACTTGCCAGCGGGGGATTGCAGCGGCTTCTACGTCTAATTTGTGGATGGTACGGTTGTTGGAATTCAGCTCTCTTACGTAAATCGAAGACTTTCCGGGAACGCCTTCGGGCTTGGTACAGTAGGCGACGTATTTCCCATCGGGGGAAATATCCGGATGATAGGCAGAAACGGTATCGTAAAATTCCACAATCTTGGTCTTGGTCAAGGAGTAGTCGATATAGACCAGTCTTTCTGTAATGTCGTTGCGGAATACGAGTTTTGTTTTGTAGGTTCCCGTTAGCTTTTTAATTGCGTCTGGGCTTAAGATCATGTTGATGTTGCTTTCGGTCATGAGACCGCTGCCGTTTAGCCAGGAAGGCGAAGGAATCTTTCCGAAGGCGAGGCGGAAACCGACGTAGTCGGCTTTTGTCGAAGAGGTGACTGTGTAGACATCACCGCGGCTGAACAAGCTGATTGCGCTTTTGGGATTGCGAAAACTGCCACCCTTTACGATGCGTTCTCCAAGGGAATTGCCTTCGTAAGGCCCGACGTAGTTGTCCATGATCGTGTCTTGCGGGTAATCGAGCCAGTCGTTTACCCATTCCATGACATTGCCTGCCATGTCGCAGAAATCCTTGCTGCCAGAGGCTTTCTTGCAGACCTTGTGAGTCTTGTAGTCGGAATTGTCGGCGTTCCAGGATTTGTTTAAATCCCAGCTGGTGTTTGCTGCAAAAATCCATTCGGCTTCGGTGGGGAGGCGGTAAGCGTTTGCGCCGGTGTTCAATGCCAAATTTATAATGCTTGTGCAGTGTCCATCGCTATCGAAGGTCTTGGTGGTGTAGGTGTAAGCCGTATCCCGTTTTTCCTTTTTGCTTAGGGCGTTGGCATAGACGATGGCGTCGAAATAGGTGACGTTCACGATGGGGAGAGAATCATTTTCGCATTTCTGGACAGGGGACTTCGATCCCAGTTCTTCCTTCATGACTTTTCGGAATTCGCCGCAGGTGACTTCATGCCTTCCCATAGAAAAGTCGTAAGAGAAAGTGGTCTTCATTTTGGGGCGTTCATTGGCCTTTGCGGAATTGTCGTCTGTTCCTACAAATCCGTCTGACCCTGATGCCCGAACTAAAATAAAACCGTCAATGTCTGAATCCTCTACGAATGTGGATTCAGATGAGGTGGTGTCTGTGCAGCTACAGATAAAAATCAGTGCCAGAAGAAAAAGAGACCGCAACATTGTTACCCCCCAAGTAAAATGATTTCTCTCTTCAGTTGAATTCCGAATTTTTCGAAAACTTTTTGTTGAACGTACTCGCTAAGAGCCTTGATGTCTGAAGCGGTGGCGTTGTCTGCGTTGACAATGAAGTTGGCGTGAACCGTGCTGACTTCTGCTCCGCCAATGCGGTAGCCCTTGAGTCCTGCCTGCTCGATGTAATAGCCTGGAGCGATTTGCTGAGGCATGTCTTCGGCACCAACGTCAAGGCGTTTGAATGTGGAACCTGCGTTGGGCATATTTAAGGGCTGGCTTGCCTTGCGCTTGGCCATGCACTCCTGCATTTCGGTTTCCAGAGTGTAGCTATCTTTGCCGGACATCTCTGCAGGTTCTAACTGGAATGTTGCGGACAAGATAATTTCAGCTTGACCTTTGGCACGGTCGTCGGAGGAAACCTGAAAACCGCTGTGCCTATAGCCAAAGTCGCACTGGGCTGCGGTTCGTGTATGTACGGTCCCATTGGCGTCAAGGCTTTCTACTTCTACGCAAGTCTGGCAGATTTCCTGACCGTATGCGCCTGCGTTCATGTAGATGGCTCCACCTAACGTTCCTGGAATACCGGCTAGCTTGTGTATCCCGCTGTAACCCATCTTAATGGATTTGCGCGCAAATGCGCCGAGGGATACGCCTGCTCCAACCTTGAACTTGCCATTTCCAAGATCCTGAACTTCAGAAAATGATTTCCCCAGGGTGATGATTCCGCCGCCAAATCCCTTGTCGGAAACCAACAAGTTTGTTCCGTTACCAAGAACGAAAAAGGGGAGGTTCTGGTCTGCCAGTCGTTTCCGCACATCGAGGATTTCGTCTACGGATTCCACCTTGAAAAAATAGCGGGCCTCTCCTCCGACTTTGAAGGAGGTGTGCCTACTCATGGGTTCATTTTCTAAGATAACCATTTCTCAAATATAGTTATCGGTTATGAATTGCATGAAATTTGATTTTTTTGAATGTGATTTTGTTATACTTATAGACGTTTAAATTTTGATAATCTAAATGACCAACGAAGAACTGAAACAATTCAAGGCCTCCATTTCTATCACTGCCGTGGCCCAGAGCCTTGGGGTGAATGTGGTGCGGGGTAAATGCCGCTGTTTTTGTCCACAGCGCCATGTCCATGGAGATAGAACTCCTTCTGTTTCAGTTTCTGAGGAACGGGGGTATTTCCGCTGCTGGGTTTGCGATGATATTCGCGGCGATGTGATTTCGCTTGTGCAAATTGTACGGGATTGTTCTTTTACCGAGGCCCTGGCTTGGCTTATGGAACAGTATCCGTTCCTGGTGCCTGGCAATGCGCAAAAGCCCGTTTCCCGTTCCGATGGCCCCGGCTTGCGAACCATAATCAATGGACGTCAGGTAAGTGTGCCTGCGGCACCTCCTGCTGAACCGGATCTCAAGGAACTTGTTCCCGAAGAAGATCGCAAGCGTATTGTCCTTTCTTTTTTGAAACGTCTCAGTCCTGTAGACAATACTCCCGCTGCCCGTTGGTTGGCCAAGCGTCGAATCTATAAGCCGGTGTGGGACCGTATGCTCCTTCGAACCATTACGGATTACGAAGCGGTAAACAACAGCCTGAAAGCGGATTTTGGTGTCGAGGTTTTGAAGTATGTGGGGCTGTTTAACGACAAGGGCAACCTGCGTTACTACAAGCATCCCCTGATTTTCCCCTATCTGGATAAGGAGCGCAGGGCATTCTATTTCCAGTCTCGCGCGATTGACAGTTCCGTGGTTCCCAAGGAAATGAACTTGAGGTCTACGGTTCCCTTCCCCTATAATTTTTCGGCGCTGGATGAAAAGCCCGGCTGGGTCTACCTTTGTGAAGGTTGTGTGGACACGCTGACTTTTTTGGGGCAGAAGATAAACGCTGTAGGTATTCCGGGAGTAAGATCCTTTAAGGTGGAATGGCTAAGCTACTTTAAGAACAAGAATGTGGTTCTCTGTCTTGATCATGACGAAGCCGGGAGAAGCGGTATGGAATATATCGGTAACCTGTTTACTCAGGCTGGTATTCGAAGTGTGATTCTTGGTGAAGGCATGGAGGGTTTGCCGACGGCCATGAAAGAGGGCGAGGACATTAATGACTGGTTTGGAGGAAAGAAGTGATGAAGAAGTTTTTTGGAAAGGTTAGAGATTTTTTCAAGTGGCTATCGGGTACACTGGTCATCCGGATCTTGGCCTTCATTATCAAGTGGATTTATAGACTGATCAACTTTATCCTCCGACAGGCCCTGTTGATCTGCATTATTTATTCTACCGCGTTTACGGTGGCGGCTAGCTACTTGATTTATCGTGTCTTCATCTACGGCTATGACATTTATGAAAGTGTTGAGGAACTGAAGGTTACTCAACCCGAGAATTCCAAGTACATGGAAGCCTTGAGGGATTCCAATCCAAATGTTCAAATCAGACATACCTATGTACCGCTGGATTCTATAAGCACCCATCTGCGTAAGGCGGTTATTGCCAGCGAAGATGCCGGCTTTTATTTCCATCCCGGTTTTGACATTCGCGCCATTGCGGAAGCCCTGGATGCAAACCAGATGGCCGGGAAGACTAAGTTTGGCGGTTCTACCATTACACAGCAGCTGGCCAAGAACCTGTTCCTTAGCGGTGAGCGTTCTTTTGATCGTAAGTTCAAGGAATTGGCCTATGCCTTGTTGATGGAACATGAACTGGGTAAGGACCGAATCCTGGAACTTTACCTGAACTACGCCCAGTGGGGCAAGGATATCTTTGGTTGTCAGGAGGCTTGTCTTTCCTATTACAAGAAGAGCTGCTCCAAGATCAGTCTGGACCAGGCCATCAATCTGGCCGCCATGCTTGCGGCACCGGCAAAGCATCACCCCAATATGAGGGAGAGCCAGTTCATGGCTAAGCGCCGTGCTGTTATCTATCAGAATATGTTCCCCAAGAAGGATAGCGTTCTTGTGGATTCCCTGAGGCAGTTGATGGCTCCTCCTGCGCAGCCGTTGACTCCTGTGGCTCAACCACAGCCTGCAACCGAAAAGAAGGTTAAGGCGAAGGCTTTCAAAAATCATTAAAAGTGCTATATTTTCAACGTCTAAATTTTTTTTCTTAAAAGGACAATAAAATGGCTAAGAAAGATTCCAAGAAGAAGGTCGTCCTCGCCTATAGCGGTGGTCTCGATACCTCTATCATCATCCCCTGGCTCAAGGAAAACTATGACTGCGAAGTGATCGCTTTCGCTGCTGACCTCGGTCAGAACGATTTCCCGGATGCTAAGGCTCTGGAACAGAAGGCTCTCGCAACTGGCGCTTCCAAGTGCTACGTCCTGGACCTCAAGAAGGAATTCCTCGAAGACTACGTATGGCCCACCGTCCGTGCTGGTGCCAAGTACGAAAACACCTACCTCCTGGGTACTTCTTTCGCTCGCCCCCTCATCGCCAAGTATCAGGTGAAGATCGCTCAGAAGGAAGGCGCATACGCTGTTTCCCATGGTGCAACCGGTAAGGGTAACGACCAGGTCCGTTTCGAACTGACCTACGCCGCTCTCGATCCGACCCTCGAAATCATCGCTCCGTGGAAGGACTCCAAGTGGAACATCCACAGCCGTGAAGACGCTATTGACTACGCTGCCGCCCGCAAGATTCCTCTGAACGGCATCAGCAAGAAGAAGATCTACTCCGAAGACGGCAACCTGTGGCACCTCTCTCACGAAGGTGGCATCCTGGAAGAACCGGACAAGGAACACAAGTACGATATGCTCAAGCATACCGCTACCTACGAAAAGGCTCCCAACAAGCCGGCTCACGTGACCATCGGCTTCGACAAGGGTACTCCGGTTTCCGTCAACGGCAAGAAGATGGACGCAGTTGAACTCCTCGAAACTCTGAACAAGATCGGTGGCGAAAACGCTTGCGGTCTCCTGGACATCGTTGAAAACCGCCTCGTCGGCCTCAAGAGCCGCGGCGTTTACGAAACTCCGGGTGGCACCCTCCTGTACAAGGCACACGAATGCCTGCAGCAGCTGGTTCTCGACAAGGAAACCTTGTTCGAAGCTCAGAAGATGTCTATGACCTATGCAAACCTGGTTTACAATGGTCAGTGGTTCACTCCGCTCCGCCAGTGCATGGACGCCTTCTATGACGAAGTCAACAAGGTTGTTACCGGTGAAGTTACCCTCAAGCTTTACAAGGGCAACATCATTCCGGCTGGCATGAAGAGCCCCTACAGCCTGTACGACATGAACCTCGGTGGCTTCTCTGATGTCGAAATGTACGACCAGAAGGACGCTACTGGCTTCATCCGTTGCTTCGGCCTCCCGCTGAAGACTCGCGCTCTCCTCCTCAAGAACAAGACCAACGTCAAGTTCGGTAAGGAAGTGAAGCTCCCGAATAAGTAGTAGCAAAGGGAACCCCATGGTTCCCTCTAGACTCCTTCCTAGAATCTTTCTAGAAAAAATCCCTCGGTGAATAGCCGAGGGATTTTTTGTTTTGGAGAGAAACTGAAAATTTTTATTTTTGGTCCTATGGAATTTTTTGACTATTACGAGAAGTTGTTTGGGAATCGCTGGCCGGCTTTGCTGGAGTCCTTGAAGGGCGAGGGCAGGGCTATGGAACTTAGGTTTGGCGATGGCCTTGAGCCGTACTACCTAGACGAGGCTTCTGTCTATGCGGCACGTGCGCTTAACGTGCGGCCTGGTGATGACGTGCTGGATATGTGTGCCGCTCCGGGTGGCAAGACTCTCGTGATTGCATCTATGCTGAAGGGGGAGGGTTCTTTACAAAGTAACGACCGCTCTCCGGATCGTAGACTTCGCTTGCAGCGCGTGGTGGAGCAGACTTTGCCCGAGGCCTGGCGTTCCATTATCAAGATTTCTGGTTATGATGGAATGAAGTTTGGCCTGCACAAGAAGGAGTCCTACGACAAGATTCTGCTGGATGCGCCTTGTTCTTCTGACAGGCATGTGCTGAACTCTCCGGAACATTTGAAAGTTTGGTCGGCGAAGCGTGTTAAGCGTTTGTCTGTAGAACAGGGGGCTCTGTTGGCTTCTGCGGTAGATGCCCTGCGACCGGGCGGAACGATTGTGTACGGCACTTGCGCCCTTTCTCCCATGGAAAACGATGACGTGGTCAAGAAGATCCTCAAGAAGCGTCCTTCTATGCAGCCTGCAGAAATTGAAGAGGTTTTGCCAGGCGCGGACCGTACGGAGTTCGGTGTGCATATTTTGCCCGACACATCAGACGGAAGAGGCCCGATTTACTGCGCTAAATTGGTCAAGTCTCTTTAAAGTTTGCTTTTTTTATCTAGAATATTCCCTTTTTCTTACAATTATGGGTTTTTGGCTTTTGCCAAAGGCCCTTTTTTATTTATTTTTCTTTACATGTTGAAACGTATTTTAACTTCTTTGGTTGTTTGGGCTGCGGCTACAATGGCCTTTGCCCAGGATGAAATGTCCTCTCAGGATGTGTGGCAGGAATCCCCCAGTGTGGAGGCTTCCGATGCCATGGCTGGTTTGGAGGCGGTTGCCTCTCAGTCTCAAGGTCAAACGTCTACAGATGAAGCCGGTACGACCGCAGAAACTCCTGCCGAGGCTCCTGCGTCTGCCGAATCAGCCGCTCCTGCTCCTGCGGCTGTTCCCGCTGCGGTTGTTGCACCTGCCGCTCCGGTTGCTCCCGTAAAGAAGACTCGCGAAGTCCCGGTCCGCTACTGGGTCAATGGTGACTCTACAGAACTGGACGCCATCTTCGTGAAGATCGAAAAGGATACGGTCTACCTGAAGAAGCCCAACGAAAAACAGCAGAAGCGCATCGAAAAATTGGATGATGCCGCCGCCGTAGCCCTCCAGGAAAGCAATGGCCAGGAGGTGGAAGAAATCGAAGAAGATGAAGAAGTCGTCATTCCCAAGAAGGAAAACGAAATCATCATGACCGACGCGGTGAAGGACTCCATGTCTGCCCAGGCCGAAGAGAAACCTGCAGAAGAGGTTCCCGCCGACGATGGTGTAGGTGACGACCTTGAAACCGCACTTGCCAAGGAAGATCAGCGCCAGAAAATGGAAGAAATCGCCAAGGTGGAAGAAGAAATCCGCCAGCGCGAAATCCAGGACAGTATCGAAGCCGAAGCCAAGAATCCCTTTATCAAGATTTACCGCTATGAACTGAAGCGCCTCTACAACCTGGAAGATGAGGTCATGATCGACCTGTCCCTTTCTGATTACGTGGTGCCCGAAATTGTTATCGAAGAAGAAAAGATTGAACTTTATCCTCCCGGAAAGGCCAACCTCCTTGTGGTGTCTGAACCGGAAGCCTGCTCCCTGTTCGTAAATGGAATCCCCCTGAAGCAGGTGGCTCCCGATACCATCAAGAATATCAAGCCGGGCAAGTACACCATCTCTGTCATGAAGGTCCTGAAGGACGTAGAATGGTGGGGCTCTACCGTGGTGCGCATCAATGCGGATAGCCTGAACAAGGTGAGCATTCCTGTGCTTCGCCCCACGACCCGCCTGACCTTGAACACGGATCCGGAAGCGGTGGAAGTGTACATCAACGAACAGCCCACCGAGTACGTGATGCCTCATTACGTGACCGACGTGGTGGTCAACGAGATTAAGCCCCAACCCTCCGCAACGGTTTACCTGAGAAAGGTGGGCTACCGCGATACTTCCGTGACCATCGAAGTGAAGGCCTTTATGCCTAACTTGGTCAACGTGGAAATGACTCCGGTGCTGGATGTGGAATTCATCGAAAGCCAGAAGAACTACGACAAGGCTCGCAGCAACCATCGCATTGGCCGTGGCCTTCTGTGGGGCTCCATCGCTCCCATTATTGCCGGTGGTGTTTTGTGGTACCTGGCCGAACGTGACTGGAGCGACGCTGCTGCCAAGAAGAAGGCTTACACCAAGCTCTCTGCATTTGATAGTGACGATACCCGCCAGATGGTCAAGGACAACCATAGTCTGAATCGTTCTGGTGACGTCAAGGGCGGTATTGCTGCCGGTCTTGGTGCTATCGGTATTGGTTTGTTGACTGCCGGTATTATTCTCGCGTTCTAGGTTCGTGTGAAGACTCTAAAGTTGATTTTCTTTTTGTGCATGGCCTGGGTTGTCCCAGGCTTTTGCCATCCCCACGTTTTTGTGGATGCGACAGTCAAGGTTCTTTTTGACAAGGATGGATTTACCTCGGTCAGGAACCGCTGGGTGTACGATGAACTTTATAGTACCGCCATGATGTCGTCTGGCGATGTTGATGGCGATGGTGTAATTTCTCCCAAGGAAAATGAGTGGTTCAAGAGTATTATCCTGGATCCTCTTGAAGGGAATAACTACTACAACTACGTTCAGCGCGGTTCTGATTTCTTGAAGGCTAAGCAGGTCAAGAACTTCAAGGCTTCTTTGCAGAATCGCCGACTGGTCCTTGACTTTGACGTGTATTTTGGTTGCCCTGCCACCAATGATTACTCCATGCTTGTAGTTGTTGTTGCCGACGTTACCAATTACATCTTGATGACCACAGATATGGAAAGTGCCGACGTTGAGGCTCCTGATTCCATAGACGTGGAGTTTTTTAACGACGGCGTTAGCGACTTGACCTTGTTCAAGGCTTTTCATTCGGGTATAGAAGGCTTATACCTGAGATATAAGAAAAAGTAGCGAAAGACTGTTGCGGGGTGAATGTGCAGAATCTCCTGAAAGTTTTAATGGTGCTAGTGCTCTCCTTGGCTATTGGGGCGTCCGCCGCTGTCAAGAAGAAACGCTTTGATGTTAGTGAAGATGGTTCTTCTAAACCTGTTGCGACGCAGGTAGAAACTTCAACAGTCCCTGACAGTGCGGTCAATACAACTTCAGAGGAACCTCTGAAATCTGCGCCCACTCAGGGGGCCTCTTTTCATGCCGCTTTGGCTCAGGTGCAGAAGGATCTGCGCGAAAAAGTAACGGCGAAAATTGTGGCCATGAAATCTGGGGACTGGTCTTGTATCTGGAAGTTCCTTCTGCTGTGCTTTGTCTATGGCATGCTCCATGCCTTGGGCCCGGGCCATGGCAAGTCTATTGTCATCGGATTCTTCTTGGCTCGTCGCGGACGTTGGCGTCAGGGAGTTGCTCTGGGTGCGGGTATTACTTTTACTCATACGCTGAGCGCTGTTGTACTACTCTTTATTTTGTATGCAATTTTCAAGGCCACGGTATTCCCTGTTTTCGAAAATGGTCGCGGTGGTATCGAAATGGCTAGCTATGCATTGCTCATGATTACGGGCTTGCTGCTTGCTGTGCTTGGCGTTGTGGATTTTGTCAAGGGACGTCGCCGTAAATGTGAAGGCCAGGAAAATGTGTTGCCGCCTTTCGCCCGCTGGAAAGAAATTATCGGCATTGCTGCAGTAACGGGAATTGTGCCTTGCCCGGCTGTGGCCCTGATTGTTCTATTCTGCCTGCTGAATTCCATGGTGGGGCTTGCCTTGCTTGGTGCGGTTCTCGTTTGCATCGGCATGACTTGTACCAATGTTCTTTTTGGTATTGGGGCAGTAGCCTTTAGAAAGGGAATCGACAAAACTTCAAGGGCATCTCGCTTTGCCTCTAGCATTTACTGCTTTACTTCGATGGTAGGCGGGGCGGTAATTTTTGTTTCGGGCTTGTTGCTTTTTTCCAATTTCTTTGCTGGTAGGGTTTAGGGGTTTGACCTGATTTTCGCAAATTTTTAACTTTGCGATAATATGAGATTTTGTTTTTTGTTATGTTTGGCTCTTTTTGTAGCCATTGCTTCCGCCGAAGAAAAGAAAGGTGGAATCCTAGAAGGCTTGTATCCTGTAGAAAAAGGTGAAGCCATTGCTGCAGGAAATTTTTATGGCGGTACATCCCTTTCATTGATCCAGGCCAATACCGATGATGATGTGCTGAACATTATGATCGGCGATGTATACGAGGCTTATGGCTACACTTTTACGGTTGAAGCGTTCGGTGGCTACTTCGTCAAGGACGCTATGGCCATCGGTATGCGTGCCGGTTATTCCAGAACCTGGTTTGATATTGACTTCGCCCTGCTAGAAGATGTTTTGGATCTGTCTGAACATCGGAAGTATGTGAGCAACGGATTCTTTATCCAGCCGCTATTGAAAAACTACCTGAAGATTCTTGATTCCAGAAACGTCTACTTCTTCAATGAAACCTCCATTTCGGTTGAATATTCCTACGGCATATCCCAGACCGATGATGGGGAAGACATGAAGAAATCCCGCAACCGTTCCTGGTCTATTGCGGCAGGTATCAATCCCGGTATTTGCATCATGGTGCTGAACCGATTCGCCTTTGAAACTTCTGTGGGCTTGCTGGGCCTGAATTCCAGCGTCATTGAAGTTGAAGAAAATGGCGAAACTAAAAGTCAGCTTGTGTACAATGTAGTGAACTTTACCATTAACCTATTGGCCCTGGACTTCTCTCTGGTCATGTTCTTCTAGGAGATTGCAATGAACTGGATGAATAAGACTGCTTTTTTGTTCGCGGCTGTGGCCTTGTGCCTGTGGGGCTGTGGCGAATCGGGAACTTCCGCCGAAGTTGAAAAGGTTGATGAAGGCCCTCTCTTTTCAAACTGCAAGGATGCAAGCCTGAATGTCAAGAAACATGAAATTGATGTTCCCTGCCCAAAGGATTCCCTGAAGGTTTCGTCTCTGTCTTCTTTGGGTGGCGCTAAATACTACCTGGCTTTGGACCAGGACCTGGTGGATCCTGAAATAGATTGGGATAGTCCGCTGAAGTCAGGCGCATACTTGATAACAAGAGAAGGTGAATTCGCAAATATTGTAGTCCTTGATGAAAAGAACCGCGTTGTTGACGTCTGGAAGGTCAAATCTCCCGAGGTAAAATCCAGCAGTTCTAAAAAGGTTAGCAGTTCCAGTAGTGTAAAATCCAGTAGTTCTGCCAAGAGCGAGTCTTCCAGTTCTGTAAAGGATGCAGAATCCAGTTCTAGCGAAGAAGTTTCTAGTAGCTCTGAAGAAATTTCTTCCAGCTCCGAAGAAATTCTGTCTAGTAGTGCCGAAGAACCGCAGCTCCCGGGTTCCGATTTTACCAAGTACGACGCTTCTTTCTGGGGAACTACCAGCGATGTCATGGCTGAAGCAACTTCCGCCGGCGGTATCAAGTTCCAGTCTTCGGCTAATCTTGAATTTGCCAGTGGTCGTGCAACCTTGACCACCCGCGAGATTGTCGGTTCATTTCTAAGCGTTCCCGGCTCCTGGAAAATTGCAGGCGGGTTCTACTTTGCTGGCTCCTTTAAGGCCAATGATATCGTCCAGCTTTACCAGTGGAATTACACTTCGGGAACACCGGATGCCGGTTATGAATCGGATATTTCTCAGGGGATGACATTTGGTCGCCCGTTTACGGCACGCCCGGTTTCCTTTGAGGTGAAATATTCCTACGAACATGTTTCCAATACAAGTACGGAATATCCTCAGAAGTCCTTGATGTATGTGATGCTGGTTAGCGCCGACAAGAAGGTTGTGGCCTGCGGTATGCATTCCGATTCCGAATCCGTAAGCGATAAAACCGTCGTTGTCGAATTGTCCTATGGCGCTGATCCCGATGGATTGTTGCAGGGTGGTTTTGCCATGGCTGAAGGTTTGACTTTGGGCGAGGGAACCGAAGAAGTTGCTTCTATCCATGTGATGTTTGCTTCTTCTGCCTATGCCCATGTGGTGGCTGGCGGTGCTGCTGGAACTGGCAAAAAACAGCGTGGCGGAAAAGAAGCTAAGCTGATCCTCGATAACTTTAAGCTGAATTACTAAGAGGTGGTATCATGAAAGGTCTGATTTCACTCCTTGCGTTCTTAACCGTTTTAATGTCTTTTGTAGCCTGCACTGCCGACTACGATTCCTTTGGAACATCGGGCTACAAGACTCTTAACGAACTGACCTTTGAAGGTCAAGATGGTTCCGTGTCGGTCTATGCCGACGAACATAAGATCAAGGTGAAACTTGTCGCTCCCGAAGAAGGTGAATCCTGGGACTCCGTGGCGGTGGATGTTCTGGATATCAGTTCCATGGCGACATTGCACTTGGTCAATAGCAAGTTCAAGGAATTTCCGTCGGATTCCGCCGGATTGGATTCTCTGGCTCACGAAGTTTCTTATTCCAGCGAACGTCTGCGCTCTGGCGACAAAATCCGCATTCCCTCTAGCCTTGCGGTTTATGTGGCTGTGGTGGCCGAAAATGGGGACGCCTCCATTTGGCAGATTAGCTTTACCATTCCTGGCGTAGAAGCCGTTGCTGATGACAAGGGCAAATCTTCTTCTAGTTCGGCCAAGTCTTCCAGCAGTGCCAAGTCTGATGATAAGTCTGACGACAAGCAGGATGAAGTGAAGTCCAGCAGTTCCAAGGCTCAGGATTCTGGCGAAAATCTCGGCTCCGCCGAAGAATTCCCTGAATCGAAACCGGATGCACCGCGAATTCTGTCTATGAAGATTGGCGGGAACGAGGCGATCATTGATAGCTCCGTCAGCGACGGCAAGGTCTCCTTCAGAATCCACTATGATGATTTGGACTACGCCTCGGGATTGTCTAGCGTTAAAATTAGCGATATTACCTTGTCTGAAGGAGCCGAAATTTCTGGAGTAGAAAATGACGGCGAATACAACCTGGCCCAGGGGGTGATTGCTACAGTCTCCAACGGCAAGACCGAACAGGAATACCGAATTGTTGCTGGCTATCAGTT
Organism: Fibrobacter sp. UWH6; assembly: GCF_900142465.1. Lineage (NCBI taxonomy): Bacteria > Pseudomonadati > Fibrobacterota > Fibrobacteria > Fibrobacterales > Fibrobacteraceae > Fibrobacter > Fibrobacter sp. UWH6. The sequence continues at coordinate 108,941 of NZ_FRAX01000003.1, read as the reverse complement.
CCCCAATAGTTCTTTTGATTCCTGGAACAAGTATGTTGCATCTGACTGGTCTAATGGAAACACCTCCGGCTTCAACATGACTTCTCCTTTGGTTGTGGCTGGTGGAAAGGCTGCCAAGATGGAGTCCATGGATGCGAAGATTCTTGGCATTGGACAGTTTGCCAGCGGAAATATCTTTACAGGCTACTTTAATCCTAAGGGCGTTGGCGCAACGAGCATGTTGAGCAAATATCCCGACGGAAATGAACTGATTGATTTCGGTAGGCCTTTTGAAGGTCGTCCGCAGTATGTAGAAGTAGACTTTACCTATGAAGGCAAGGGCGACAGCTGCGACATTTACTTCTTCCTGGAAAATCGTACTGCCACTGCAAATGAGGGAAAGAATCAGTACCGCACCTCTAGCGATGTAAATACGTTGGTGGCTTCTGCCTGGTACCGTTCTGCCTCAGATGACAATTCTGGCCGCCCCAATCCCGATGTGGTTTCCATCGTTGAAAAGGAAAACGGTTTTAAGACCTTGCGCTTGAAGTTTAAGTATGGCGAACCTTATGAAGATTCTCCTATCCATAATTCCAACACTTTTAAGGATGACCTGGAAAATTCCAGCGGCATTGATAACCATCTGAATGGCTATGACGGCGATATGGCTGTGACCCACCTCAGGGCGGTCATGGCATCTAGCGCTAACGGCAATTATTACAAGGGAAAGGTGGGAGCTACACTTGTTGTAGACGAGATACGTTTCTATTATTACTAACGTTTTTAAGAGGACGAAATGAAAAAGACTTTCTTGGCTTTGGTTATGTTGGGTGCTCTTGTTTCTGCAAGCTTTGCCCAGGTAGTGGACGATCCCTCCAAGTATACTTCCGGTGCTCCCGCTCCTGCGACTCCTAATGTGACGATCAATCATGTTGCTAGCAGTGAACCCATTTTTGCCATTTCTGTGCATCCGGTGTCCCTGATTTTTTACCCCCTCTTCAAGGATTATCTGCCACTGATGCTAACCTTGGAAGGTAACATCAATTCCAATGCATCCATTATCACTCGCCCTTACTTCAAAACCAAGAGCTGGGATGGCGAAGACGAAAATCGCAAGAAGATTGATTTTGATGTGAATGTCTTTGGTATTTCTGAAGGTTTCCGCTATTACTTCAACCGCGGCCATCTGGGAATGTACACGGCTATTCATGCCATTTATGAATACGCAAAGGTGGAACGCGACTACGAAGACAAGAGGAGCAAGGACGTTAAGGAAACCGGAAATAGCCTGGGTCTTGCCATGTATGTGGGTAATAAGACCATTTGGGGCCATTTTACCTCTTCCTTTGATATCGGTGCCACCTATACCAACACTTATTTGAGCAAAAAGTACCGCGATGACCTGGAAGAAGTATCTTCTGTGGGCGTAGATTTTGATGTAAATTACACAATTGGGTTTACTTTCTAGTTATATATCCTCAAATTAGGCTGATTTTATTATCTTTACAGATGTAAATTGGAGATTGTCATGGCTGCTTTAGCTCTTACTGCAGAAAATTTTGATGAAGTGATCAGTTCTGGTCAGTTGGTGTTCGTTGATTTTTGGGCTACCTGGTGCCGCCCCTGCATGATGATGGGCCCTATTGTTGATGAACTGGCTGCCGAATATGACGGCAAGGCTATCATCGCAAAGATTAACGTAGATGATGCCGGCGTGAACGACATTTGCGCTCGTTTTGGCATTACTAACATCCCCAACATGAAGCTGTTCAAGAACGGCGTCGAAGTGGGCAACGTTGTTGGCGCAGTGCCTAAGAACACCGTCAAGGCTGTTATCGACCGTAACCTCTAATAGCGATTCTTATACAGATTTTCAAAAAATCCGCCTTTTGAAGGGTGGATTTTTTTTTATCGAAAGCGCAGGATGCAATCGCGCCGGAGTTGCCTGACTTTAGCTCGCAACTGGCTGCTCACCGCTCACTGCCCATGCCTCATTCCTCGTACCTTTTTCTACATTTGCGTCATGCTCACAAAACGTTTGATTGTCTGTTTGGATGTCCGTGACCGTAAGGTGACGAAGGGTGTTAAGTTCAAGGGTAATATCGATATCGGTGATCCGGTGGAGATGGGTGCCCGCTATAGTGACGAAGGCGTCGATGAACTGGTGTTCTACGATATTACCGCCAGCGCCGAAAACCGCCCCTGCGACATGGAAATGATCCGTCAGATTGCAAAGCGCGTATTTATCCCCTTTGCTGTAGGTGGCGGTATCCGCAATCTGGAAGACATGCATCAGGCATTGCTGGCCGGTGCCGAAAAGGTGAGTGTTAACAGCTTGGCTGTCCTCCATCCCGAAATCATTGCAGAAGGTGCAAAGGCCTTTGGCCGCCAGTGCATCGTGCTGGGTATGGATGCGAAGTTTGTGGGTGTTTCTGAAAAGTTCCCCAGCGGTTATGAAGTGTACATTCGTGGCGGCCGTCAGCCTATGGGTCTCGATGCCGTAGAATGGGCCAAGAAGGCTGAAGAGCTGGGCGTTGGCGAAATTTGCCTGAATGCTATTGATACCGACGGTGTCAAGCAGGGCTACGAACTGAACATTACCGACCAGGTGGCCAAGGCTGTCCAGGTTCCCGTGATTGCCAGCGGTGGTGCCGGTACTCCCGACCATATTGTGGACCTGTTCAATAAGACCAGCGCCGATGCCGCCTTGGTGGCTTCCATGGTTCATTTTGGCGACTACACTGTGCCGGGCATCAAGGATGCCATGCGCAAGGGTGGCGTTCCCGTTCGCAACAAGTAATTTTTGACGCGGCACCTCTAGGGGTTGTCGCGTTTTTTTTGAGGTTTTATGAATCCGTCTGTAGCTGTTAAGATTTTTGAGGCTGGCCGAAGCGCCGGTGCAGACTTTGTAGAAATTTTTGAAGAAGAAACTCGAAGCTCTAGCCTGGGACTTAAGGACAGTAAGATTGAAACGGCTACGGCAGGTACAGATTACGGTATCGGCATCCGTTTGCTGTATGGTACCGAAGTCCTCTATGGTTTTACCAGCGACGATTCCGAAGAAGCCTTGGTGAACTTGGTAAAGACCTTGGCTTTTGGTCGCATTGCCGCCATGAATGGTGGTGAAGGTTCTGCTGCAAAGCCTTTTGAATTTGCTCCTGCAAAGCGCGTCTGCGATTACAACGCCGCCGCCTTCCAGGATCCTCGAGTTTTGGGCCAGGCTGTCAAACAGGATTTTCTGTTCCGTGCCGACAAGACTGCCCGCGGCATTTCCGACAAGATTGTTCAGGTGACCGTTGGCGTAACTGATGACTGCACCCACATTAATTTGTTGAACAGCGAAGGTCTGAATGTGGAAATGGACCGCAGCCACCTGCGCTTGAGCGTAAGCGTCACTGCAGCTGACGGTTCTGAACGTTTGACTTCTGCCGAGCGTCCGGGCGCCATTGGCGGTTATGAACTGTTGGCCAATTACTCTCCCGAAGAAATGGCCAACTCCGCTGGCGAACGAGTGCTTCGCATGTTGACTGCCGGCTACATTCCCGGCGGCCAGATGCCTGTAGTCATGGGCAACGGCTTTGGCGGTGTAATCTTCCACGAAGCTTGCGGCCATCCGCTGGAAACGGAATCGGTACGACGCAACGCCAGCCCCTTCTGCGGAAAGTTGGGAACGGCTATTGGTCAGCCCTGCCTTACCGCCATTGACGACGGCACCTTGGATGGTGTCTGGGGTAGCCTGAAAATTGACGACGAAGGCACTCCCGCACAGCGCACCACCCTCATCGAAAACGGTATTCTCAAAACCTACATGTCTGACCGTGTGGGTGCTAAGGAAGTGGGCATCGGACTTACCGGAAGTGCTCGCCGCGAAAGCTACAAGTACGCTCCCGTTAGCCGTATGCGCAATACCTTTATTGCTCCGGGCAAGGATTCCCTGGACGATATGATTTCTAGTGTGGATTATGGTCTGTATGCCGCCCGTATGGCTGGCGGTTCCGTAAACCCGGCCACCGGTGAATTCAACTTCGCTGTTGACGAAGGCTACATCATTCGCGATGGCAAGATTTGCGAACCGGTCCGTGGCGCGGCCCTTATTGGCAAGGGGCACGAAATTATGCCTAAGATCAGCATGGTGGGTTCTGACTTGGAATTGGCTGCCGGTGTCTGCGGCGCAAGTTCCGGCCATATCCCCGTAACCGTCGGTCAACCGTCCATCAAGGTGGACCAGATCCTGGTTGGCGGAAGGTGATTTTATCTTCTGTTAGAAAATAAAAGAGGCGCCCCGAAAGGAGCGCCTTTGCTTTAAACCTTGTGACTTAGAAACGGAAGTTTAAGCCTAGGCCATAAGTTTTAGGACGGTTGGGACCATAAAGGTGGTCGCCGATGCCAACTCCGTAGGAGGCGTCTAGGTTCAGCCATTCGGTGATGTCAAACTTGGAACCCACGGTAATCCAGGTTCCGACTGGGGTGTTTTTGCCAAGAAAGGAATCAAAACCGCTATCGTCATAGATTCCGATGATAAAGGAAACTGTAGAACGGATATAGGGCGTGTAGTGGGGTACAACGGTAAAATCCAGTTCTGCTGAAATGTTAGCGGCTAATTCCGAATAGTTCTTCTCACCTTCTGTTTCATACTGGACGCCAAGTTCCGACCCGAAGTTGACCGTGGGGGTTAAGATTGAGGAGAATTGAAAGCCTCCTTTCAGCGTCCATTCGTCTTCAACGTTGTAAGAATCATCGCCAACGGGGATAGCTACGTCGAAGAAAGCGTTCATTTTAGGGATGAACTGGTATCGAATCGAAGCTTCGATGTTTCCTAAACCATTGACATCGTCCATTTCGGTTCCATGCAGTTCTGTGTAGAAGCGGAACGGAACCATTACCCCTAATTCCAAGTTTTGAATGACGGAAAATCGTGCGCCAGCGAACATGGTGAGGCAGCTGGCGTAATTTGTTTCGTTGTAAGCGAGACCTGTATGAGCTTCGCCTTGATTTTTGGGGAGCACCGGGAACAGATCCCAGGAGGCGAAGGTTGCCGAGGCTGCGAAAATTCCGGTGAGTGCGATTTTTTTGAGCATGTTTGTTCTCCTTGTTGTAAAAAATTACGGGCGGTAATATACAAAAAGGGGGGGGCGCAGACCAATAAACTCAAATTTTTTTTAGACCCCAAAAAAACAAGCGGCGCCCCCCCAAAGGAGCGCCGTTGTTGGTGTATGGGATGTTTGGTTTTGTATCCTTAAGATAGATTTGTTTGGTCCAAGTGGGAATAGTCCAAGGTGATTTGCCGTTGTTGGGTTTTACAACACTTTACAATGGGAGCGCTCCTTTTGGGAGGGTGTTGGAGGGTGTATGTCGCAAATTTGGACGTTCTGGCGGTTCTTTTTGAGATGAAAAATGTTCTTTTTTAAACGAAATAGGGGCTTTTTTTATGAAAAAAAAGCCTTTTTTTACCGTTTGCGGTGTTTTTTTGCGGTAAATCCATAAAAAGACGGTCTTGGCACGACAATTGCATTAAGTGGGGCGTTAATAAAGAAAAGCGCCCTTGTGGCGGAGGCAAATATGTCTGATTTTAATAATGATGCAGAAAAGGTTTTGGCCAAGGCCCAGAGTTTGATGGACCGTAATTCCCATTCTTACCTGGGATGTGCCCATTTGGCCGTGGGTCTGGTAGAAGGCCCTGATGCGACCCTGAAAAAGCTGTATAAGTCCAAGAACGCGAAGACTCAGGACCTGCGCGGTCGTCTGGAGCCTTTCGTGCAGAAGGTGCCCCGTGTGGAAGGGGCAAACCCGGATGTGGGCCCGGATAGCGATCTGAACCGTGTTTTGCGTGCTGCCGTGCAGTCGGCCCGTCAGGTGAACCGTATGGTGACTCCTGGCGATATGCTGGTGGCCTTGATGAAGTTTGCGGGGGACCGCGGCATTGCCAAGGTTTTTGAAGACGCCTTGGGTTCCGTGGAAGTGGTGGAGACTTGGCTCTCCGATCCCTTTGCCGGGGCAGCCAATGCCGAGGAACAGTCCCCGCTGAAGTTGTATGGTCGTGAGCTGGTTGAAATGGCTGCCGATGGCAGGCTTTCGCCGGTGATTGGCCGTGAAGAGGAAATCCGTCGTGTAATCTTGATCCTTAGCCGAAAGACGAAAAACAACCCCTGCCTCGTTGGTGAACCTGGCGTGGGTAAGACCGCTATCGTCGAAGGGCTCGCCGAGCGAATCTATCGCGGCGATGTGCCTGACGCATTGAAGGGCAAGAAACTTTTCGCCCTGGATTTGTCCGCCCTGATGGCTGGCGCAAAGTACCGCGGCGATTTCGAGGAACGTCTGAAATCTGTTCTGGACGCCCTTGAAGAAGACGGAAATACTCTTCTGTTCATTGACGAAATCCATACCATTGTGGGTGCCGGCAAGACCGAGGGCTCCATGGACTTGGGTAACATGCTGAAGCCCAAGCTGGCTCGTGGTGAACTGCACTGCATTGGCGCTACCACCACCCAGGAATACCGTAAGTACATCGAGAAGGATTCCGCTTTGGAACGTCGTTTCCAGCCGGTGCAAGTTGATGAACCTACGGAAGAAGAGGCAATCTCTATCCTCCGTGGAATTAAGGATGGTTTCGATGCTCACCACGGCGTGCGTCTGCATGATAATGCCTTGGTGGCTGCAGTGAAACTTTCTAACCGTTACATCAGTGACCGATTCTTGCCGGATAAGGCTATCGACCTGATTGACGAAGCCGCAAGTTTGGTAAAAACTCAGATGGATACGGTGCCGGAAGCTCTGGATACTTTGCAGCGTAAGGAACTACAGATGAAGATCGAGGAGCAGGCTCTGGCAAAGGAAACGGATGAAGTTTCTGTCCGTCGCTTGAAGGAACTGCGTGAAGATCTGGCTGTGACTGCTGCCGCCGTGAAGGCTATGCAGGAGCGCTGGCAGGATCGTCGTGCCGCCTTCGCTGAAATTCGTGACTTGAAGAAATCTCTGGCAGATGCCCGTACCGAAATGGAACAGGCTGAAGCTCGCTACGACCTGAACCGTGCTGCGGAACTGAAGTACAACAAAATCGTGAACCTGGAAAAGGAAATCGCGGAAAAGTCTGCTGCCATCGCAAAGTCTACCACGGGCGATGACCTGAGCGAAGAGGTGACGGAAGATACCATCTCTATGGTGGTGAGCCGTTGGACTGGTGTTCCTGTGACCAAGCTTTGCGAAGGCGAAAAGTCCAAGTTGCTCCATTTGGATGAACGCCTGCATGCTCGCGTGATTGGCCAGGATGATGCTGTGGAAGCGGTGTCTGAAGCTATCTTGAGAAACCGTAGCGGATTGAGCCGCGAGAACGCTCCTATTGGCAGCTTCCTGTTCCTGGGCCCCACAGGTGTCGGCAAGACGGAACTGGCCAAGGCCTTGGCTGTGGAACTTTTCGATGATGAAAACGCTCTGGTCCGTATCGACATGAGCGAATACATGGAAAAGCATACGGTAAGCCGTTTGATCGGTGCGCCTCCGGGATATGTGGGCTACGAAGAAGGCGGCCAGCTGACGGAAGCCGTTCGTACCAAGCCTTATTGCGTCATCTTGCTGGACGAAATCGAGAAGGCTCATCCCGATGTGTTCAACACCTTGCTGCAGGTTCTTGATGACGGTCGTTTGACTGATGGTAAGGGCCGCACGGTGAACTTCAAGAACACCCTGATCTTGATGACGTCTAACCTGGGTGCAGAAAAGTTCCGCGAACGCTTGGCCCGCGCAACTTCTGGCGCCGCTGGTAGTGCCGCAGGCTCTTCGGGCGAGAACGTCGCGCCGGTGACGGTTGCCGACATTGAAGCCGACCTTCATGCTTTCTTCCGTCCGGAATTCCTGAACCGTCTGGATGAAACGCTGGTATTCCAGAGTCTTACCAAGCCTCAGATCCGCGACATTGTAAAGCTGAAGTTCGCTGGCCTTGCAAAGCGTGCCGCCCGTCAGGGACTGGAACTGACTCTGTCCGATGCAGCCTTGGATGCCATTGCGGATGGCGCTTACCAGCCGGAATTCGGTGCCCGTCCCATCCAGCGTTTCATTGAACGCAACGTGGAACGTGTGCTGAGCCACGCCATCCTTGCTGGCACAGTAAGCTCCGCAAAGCCGGTGGTCATCGACTACGAAAACGGCGTGTTTACTGTGAAGTAAAGCGTCGCGGAACGCCGCAAAAAATTCCTCCTAACCCCAAAGCGCTGGACGAAAGTCTGGTACAAGAACAGCCCCGGATTTCCCGAGGCTGTTTCTTTTATACAAACTGCGTTGTGTTATTGTTGGCTAGATTAGAACTTTGCAAACCAGGAATTTTTCTTGGATGGCTTTGCTTCCTTGGCTGCTCTTTTATACAGAAGGGGAATGTCTGAACTTGGCTGTTGAGCAATACTACGAATGCATTCACGGAATTCATCGATGTTCGTAAGGTGGTTTTCGTGAATGAGTTGGTTGTAAACAATGCTGTCTGGTTCGTATTCAATGCCGCATTCGTGGAACCCGCTCATGTCGTAGATGTCGCGACTATTGCAGGTTTCCTTGGAAATCGCTTCTTCAAAATCTTTTAGGTAGCAAGTGGAGGAAAGCGTGGTTACGGTTGCTTCTACCAGCCTTGATTCCATTGATTCTTCTGCAGAGGTGAGGCTAAAGGTGTAGACTTGGCCGTTAATGGTGAAGTTCGCTTGCTTGTTGCTTACTTTTTGATACGTAATGTTGTTTTCTTGCAGGAAAACGTCGAACTCCGGGCCTCCCTGATCCTGATCGTCAAAATCGCTGGCGTAGATTTCGTGGAAACCGGAACCATTGTAGAGAGCCTGTACAATGTAGTAGGCTAGATCCGTTTTTGTGAAATCAGCATTTTCTCTTAAACTAAAGTTGACAGTGGCTGTTGATTGGGTGAAAGTGATTGTTTCTGTGGCGTAAGGTGAGAGGCTGCACTCTTGCACTCCGTCGTCATCGTCATCATTGCAAAGAAGCGCTTCCCAAGTACCATATAGGCGACCATTGTTTTTGCCAATAAGAAAGTTTTTGCGATCGTAAACTTCGTCATCATAGGTCTTAAAGGTGTGGAGGATTAGAGTGTCTCCCTTGATTTCGTACGTATTGGTATCTGCATAAACCTTTAAGCCTCCGTCGAGCCATTGTGGTTCCCCATCTACAAGGGCGCAGTCGCCGACTTCTCGTGACATGGAAACAATAAGTGTTTGGGTCGCTTCATTGACGGAAAGCTGATAAACATATCCGCCAGTAGGTGAAAACGGATTGTTTGAGGCTGCAGTCCCGGAACTGTCGTCGCCACATGCGATTAAGGATAAAGCAGTTAATGCAACTGTAAAAATTGCAACTGTAATTTTTGTGAACTTCATTTGTTGTCTCCTTCTAACCTGTTTTGCCGTAATTTACGGCTTTGATATTACTTCTTGAAATACCCTGCAACTTCGTTGTGGATGAGTCCGTTGGATGCGAAGCTGGTGTAGCCTTCGTAAATGGGGGCGACGGGCTTGCCGTTGGCATCGAACAGTTCGGTTCTGCCGTCCAGCATGCTGAACTTGCCACCTGCCTCAGAGAAAAGCAGAGGATACGGGGCGATGTCCCAGAGGGAAACGATGGGGTCGATCATCAGTTCGGCGCGGCCTGCGGCTACCAGGTAGTAACCGTAGCAGTCGCCCCAACCGCGGTGGAGGCGGGCTGCGCGACGGACGTTTGCGTACTGTTCGCCATAGCCTGCAGTTTCCATGGTGTTGACGGTGCCGGAAAGAACCAGGGCGTCGGAAAGTTTTTCCACCTTGGAACACTTGGAGACGCGGCAGTCCTGTGCGCTGCTACCGAGGAATGCTCCGCCATCCTTCACGGCCCAAACAGCGGTGTTCATGGCCGGGATGCGGATAAGGCTGGCGATTGCTTCGCCGCGACGGTATAGTGCAATCAAGGTACCGAACAGAGGCACGCCGTGGATGAATGCCTTGGTGCCGTCGATGGGATCGATGACCCACTGGTATTCTGCATCGGGACTTTCGATTCCAAATTCTTCACCAATGACGCCGAAGCCCGGAGTTTCCTTTGCCCAGAATTCGCGGCAAAGTTCTTCGGTGCTCTTGTCGGCGATGGTCACAGGAGTCTTGTCTGCTTTCCATTCCACGCCAACATCGTTCTGGAAATACTTTAGGATGTTACCCTGAGCCAGTTCGGCAGCCTTCAGGGCAATGTTTAACAAATCAAGATTTTCTTTTGTTGCGCTCATTGTAACCTCTCTGGATCCTTCACTTCGTTCAGGATGACATATAGGGTCGTTCAGGATGACACTTCAAAGCGACGAAGTCGCGCCCTCATACCTCAAAGCAGCGCCGCTGCGCCCTCATACCTGTTTTGTCCACTTCTTAACAAGATTCATCAAGAACTGGTTTTCTTCAGGCTTGCCCAAGGTAATGCGGACGTGTTCCGGCAAACCGAAGCTGGTGAGGCCGCGGATAATCATGCCGTTTTCTTCCAGGAACTGCACCATTTCTTTTGCCTTAGGGCCGATGTGGACGCAGATGAAGTTGCCTTGGGTGGGCAGCACCTTGAAACCGAGACCTTCGAAGAAGGGCTTCAGGACCTTGATGCCGTCGGCGTTCAGCTGGCGGGTACGTTCCACGTGTTCCTTGTCGCCGAGGGCGGCAATGGCTGCAGCCTGGGCGGCCAGGTTAATGTCGAAAGGCGGCTTGATCTTCCACATGGCCTTGATGACCTGTTCGCTGGAGATGGCGTAACCCAGACGGATGCCTGCCAGACCGTAGATCTTGCTGAAGGTGCGGTTGATAAGCAGGTTGGGGTACTTCGCGATCATTTCGAACATGCGAGGGTAATCTTCAGCGGTGGCGAATTCAGCGTAGGCTTCGTCCAGGAACACCATCACATTGGAGGGAACCTTGCTCAAAAATTCTTCAAGTTCTGCGCCTGTGTAGTAAACGCCGGTGGGGTTATTGGGGCTGCAGATAAAGGCCACGCGGGTCTTTTCATTAATGGCTGCGGCCAACTTATTCAAGTCGGTCTTTTCTTCGCCGACCCCAACGCCAATAAAATCGGCACCGTTGGAGAGTGTGGTAAACTTGTAGACGCTGAAGGTGGGGGTAATGCCCACACAGTTGTCGCCCTGACGGATAAATGCCTTGCCTACCATGTCGATGATTTCGTCGGAACCGTTACCCAGCACCAACTGGCTGGTCTTGACACCGTAAAATTCGGCAAGGGCGTTAATCAGGGTGGGAGCGTCACCACGAGGGTAAAGATGCAGTGTGTCCACGATCTTCAGGTAGGCTTCCTTGGCCTTGGGGGAAGGGCCGAGGGGGTTTTCGTTGGAAGCCAGCTTTACCACTTCGGTAAGGCCGTACTTGGCACGAATTTCATCCATGGACTTGCCAGGGACGTAGTCAGAAAGCTTAGAAAGTTCGGGACGCGGATCGATCATAATATCCTCTTTTGAATGAGCCTACAAAAGGCTGGACAAAATTTAGCTAACTTTGGGCAGTATGAGAAATTTACGTCTTGCCATTTTCGCCTTTGTGGTTGCAATGTTTGCAGCTAACAGTTTCGCCCTGGATCGTATCTGGAACATGCGCTATACTTATGGCCCTGATTTCAGACCGTCTCCCAAGTTCGCCGCCGGTGTTGGCCTGCGTTCTGATTTTGGCAGCAATGTGCTGTTCCCCGTGAACATCATGGGTCAGCTGGCCAAGGACTGGGATATCGGTGCCAAGCTGGATGTGTACACTTACAATCAGCTGGACAATGTGGAAACTTCCGTAGACTTCGGTACCCGCTACCGTTTTAACGGAGCCTTTTTTGAAATTGACGGCTACTTCGGCTTGAACCGTGATAACGGTGGAGCCTTGGTGCTGACTTATGGCAAGGAATATTTCATCGCCAAGAATTTCTCCAATGGTTATGAGGCCCGTGCAGGTTTTCTGAAGGGTGTAACTGGCGAAGACGGCTATGTGAAATTCGCCGTAGGAACCATTCCCACTTTGCATTTTGGAAAGTCCTTCCTCTTGATGATCGAGGTGAATTCCTCGGGTAGCGTGGGCTACCTCAAGGATGACTTCATGCTGGATATCATCCCCAAGATGGAGTTGGCTCTAGGTGGTGCTAGAGTCCGCGTAGAATTCGATATCGGCGTATTGCAGGAATCCAATAACGACCAGAAGAGCATTGCCCTCTACGTTTTGACTTCGCTGTAATTTATTCTAGCATGGTGCTTGTCTGCACGCCTTCCCTTGAAAATAAAATGTGGATGGTCCCTTTTTCGGCGGTATTCACGTAAGGTATTCCAAGGGAATCCAGCCGTTGGATGACCTGCTTGCTGGGGTGGCGAAAGCGGTTGTGTCGCCCGCTAGAAACAATAGCTAACTGGGGTTGCACCTTTTGCAGAAAGACTCGACTGCTAGACGTTTTTGATCCGTGATGTCCTAATTTCAGGACATCACTTTTTATGTACATATCTGTGTTCATGATTTCCTTTTCTCCTGCAATAGTCAGATCGCCTGTAAGTAGGGCGGAGTGTCCCAATCCCTTGGCCCGCAGTGTGATGCTCTGGGTGTTTACGTCGACACACCGGCGGGTAACCGGATGAAGAATTTCAATCTGGAAAAGATGTTCTTTCCATAGCAATCCACGTTCCATATCCCGAATGATTATGCCTCGGCTGTATGCTTCCTGAATGAATTTTTGCCAGTTAGACTTGTCTTCTATGCGGGCACAATCCGTAATCCACAATTCTTTTACAGGGAATGTCTTAATCAGGGAAAGGGCTCCGCCGTAATGGTCCAGATCCGGGTGGGTGATGATAAAGGCGTCGAGGCGGGAAACTCCGATGTGGTGCAGGTAGGGGACGATGGTGTTCTGGGTTCCGTCACCGGCGTCGATGAGGAAATGTTTTTGGGATGGAGTTGTAAGCAGGTGGCTGTCGCCTTGGCCTATATCTAGGGTGGTTAATTGCCAATTGGGAACGCTAGCCTTTATGAAATTTCCGTAGGCGAATGTTCCGCAAAATACGAGAAGGCTCGTCAGGTAAAATCTCTGGACAAGGCGGTTCTTTTTTGCGGCAGGGGCCAGCAGTATCACCAGCCCCAGCAGAAGGAGTAACGCAGGGCCGAAGGGGCCCACCGTGGCGGAGGCTTCCGAAGAGTCGGACAGTAATCGCGTTAACAGGGTGGCCAGACGCAAAAAGAATTTGGCGGCATAGCAGAAGTTTTGCCTTAAAATATCGAGGGGCGATAGCAAGGCAAATAGGCCAGCCTGCATACCCATGGAAATGGCTGGCACAACGACGATGTTTCCGAACCAGGCAACGGGCGACAAAGTCTTGAAATGATGGATGAGAAAGGGGGCTGTAGAAAGGGTGGCGCAAAAGGTGACGTAGGTAGGTTCCAGTATGGCTCCTTGAAAAAATGCCCATAGTTTGTTCTTGGTCAGTTTCTTGGGGAGACCCTGTAGTGGATTTAGAGGGCCGCTAATGATGATGCCCGCCGTAGCCGCCACGGATAGCTGAAAGCCTGGATTCCAGATGACTTCAGGTTCCGGGAACATGATGATGAATAGGGCGATTCCCAGACTGTTTAATGGGTTGGGCTGCTTTTGGAAGGTGGCTCCTATTAGAGGGACCGAGAACATGATGACGGCCCGTCGCACGGCAGGAGAACCTCCGGTTACAGGGATGTAGAGCAATAGCAGTAATACCGCAAACAGACGCACTATGTGATGGGGGAGGCCTGTTGCTTTCAAAAGAATCATGAGCATTCCTGCCAGCAGTACCACATGGAATCCGCTGATGGCTAGCACATGCACAAGCCCCGTCCTCTGAAAGTCGCTGCGGAGGGCGTCGGGTATTCCGCTCTTGTCGCCGGCAAGTAGCCCGAGCAAGAGTCCTGTTTCGGCTGGGTCCAGGTAGTCGGCGAATCTGCGGGCTATCCATTGTCGGAATTTATAGAAGTATCGTTCGGGAACTAGTCGGTGGCTATAGACATCCCAGTGCTTGAATTTTCCGTAGGCGGTTAATCCTTGTGATTGCAGCCATTGCCGTGTATCAAACGCACCTGGAACGGTTGGCGGATTGACTGGGTACCAGCTGGCTTCGTAACAAATGGAATCTCCGGCCATGGGCATAATGGGGAGGTCCCGTTTTTCGGTGAGTCTTATTTTGTTAGAACCGCTGTTGATGATGACGGCTAGACCGCTGGATTTTTTTTGAATCGTCTCGACGATGCCGCAACCCTGTTGAGGAACATCTTGGGACTTAATCGGGTTTATGGGGCTATGCAATGCGTAGTGGCTGATTAGGGCTAGAATCAGGGCCGCAAGGGAGGCCTTTTGCAAGTGGCGGGAGGCAACGTGGATCAAAAAGGGACAAAGAATCAGTAGGGGAATTCCATAGACGGGGGCGTCGAAGGTGACCAAAGTGACGATGAAAACCATGGCTCCCCATAGGGCCGGTTTTCCCTGGATTCCTGTTAACAGGTCTTGAAGATTGCAGAAAACATTTTTTATACTAGTTGAAAAGTGCTTCATTGGCTGAATTCTCCCAAAATTCTATCTTTTTTCTATACACGTATCTTTGGGGAATTAGGAACCTATGAAAATGAAAAATTTCTGTAAAAATATGTTGAAGAAATCCTTGTTGTTGTGGATGCTGGCGGTTTGCCTTGGCATGATGGGCTGTATCTTCGATTCCGATGAGGAAACCGAAGTGACCTTGTTGCCCGACAGTGGATTGTTCTTTCAGATGTTCCCCAATGACAAGGCCAACAATGATTCTGTGGATGCCCAGTTGGCTCACGGTATCAGGTTGCTTGTTCATCCTAAGGCTACCTACGAACTGTCCTTTGACAAGGGGGAGGCTACCGAAGCTCCCAGGCTGCAACTTTTTAGACTTGATGTAAAGGGGGACAGCTATTATGCTTCCAAGGTCCGCGTGATTTCGGCTACCGAAAGTAATGGCCGTTTTGTGTATAAGTTTACCTGCGACGAAAATGATATGGCTCAATGGGCGACCTCGCTGGAAATGAACCGCGGATTTTATAAGGGCTCCACAAGGAATGTCGAATTTAAGGGAAAGGGAGCCTACTCCGATCACATGTCCTTGAATTTGGTGGCTGTAGGAAATGTGGCCGAGACTTTGGATGGTTTTACCATTGAGGAATTTTCCGATGAACTGCTGAAAAGGTTCCGCAAGTATTATTCCAGCGTGACCATCGATACCCTGTATGTGAGCTACGCCCAGGATCACCCCTGGGTGGGCAAGAATTATCCGGCTGATGAACCGTGGGTTGCCGGAAGATCTTCAAGGGATACCATGCTTTGCGAATTGACTGGCTGGCCCGATATGGAATCGGCTCTGGAATTGATTCTGGTTCACTCAATCTATAGTGATGGCGTTGTTGGCTTCTCGAATCTTTTTAGCGGTAATATGGAAGCTGGTGAAGGCAGCACCGTGTTGCTTGGAACGCATACGCGAAGCCGCGGGTCGTCAGTTCCTTTGACTATGGATGAAATTGTGGAAACTGCCTTGCACGAAACCGGACACTTCTTTGGACTTCGCCATACGACCTCTACTATGAGGGATATGAGTGCCTATTATGATTTCTCCAATTACGAAGACGGTCTGGAGGACACACCCTATTGTCCGGAACTTCAGCGCAGTGGCTTAGTGAAGGAATCTGCAGAAGGTGAGGTGGACTTCCGTATTCCTGGAATGAGGATGAGACGCGAAGCGAAGGCTGACTATAATTTCACATTGGAGCAGTGTCCCGATGCTGACAACTTCATGTACCCTGTTGTTTCTGATGTCAGGTATTCCCAGTTCTCGAAGGAACAGCTGGAAATCATTCGTTCCAGTTTGATGATTTTCCCTCATTAAGGTTTTTATGAAAGCTTCTCAATTTAGTGAACAGGCTCAGCTGATAGCCTTTGTTTTGCAGAAGGGTGCTGAATGGGATCCCTCTGTGATTGAACTCCTCGAAAAGACTTGGGGGCCGATTCGGCATAAGGGAAAACTTTTTGCCTTTGACAGGACCAATTATTATACCCCTGAAATGGGGGATGGTCTTTACCGTGGAGTGGTTTCTTTTGAGAAATGCATTTCGCCTGAGACCATCGCCGATGAAAAGGAGCGGAGCAACGCACTGGAATTGACTACTGCCAACAGCGAGAATCCAGATCACCGCCATGTGAATATCGACATCGGCTATATGGATTTGGATAAGGTGGTGTTGCCTAGCTACAAGCGCGGACCTTTTAAACTTTACGCCGGGAAGGGCGTGTGGCTGGATATGCTGCTGACCTATGCCAAGGGCGTTTTTCACCCTACAGCCTGGGCCTTCGAAGACTTTACCCGCAACCCCTACCAACACGACCTTCAGTTGATAAGAGAAAAGTATAAAAAGTCGAGAGTCGCGGCGGATTGCTTGCAATCCGACATGACCGAGCCGCCTACTTTGGCACCGGAGGGGCAAAAGTATAAAAAGTCGAGAGTCGCGGCGGATTGCTTGCAATCCGACATGACCGAGCCGCCCACTTTGGCGCCGGAGGGGCAAAAGTATAAAAAGGCTAAAGCGGCTGGTAGTGAGGGTTCTTTCCGCCTATGAAACGCTTGGGCTTGATTGTTGTGGTCGTGGTGGCCTTTTTATATGGAGGCCATCAGCTACGTGTTCGCCTGGCAGAAAATGCCGCCATCGAAAAGCATAATGCCCTGGTTGAAGAGACCAACGCCTGTCTGGAATCCGGGGATTGGAAGTGCGCCGAGAAGGATTTGAAAGTGCTGCTTTCTGAAACTCCCGAAGATCGCAACTTGCAATTGCATATGGCGGGTGTGCTGCTGGAACAGGAACGCTACGAAGACTGCATCGCCTACATTTCTGGACTGGGTTACAGCAATGGGGATCTGGAATATCTAACCGAAAAATCCAAGATGCTCATTCGAGAAATGGAAACATTGGGCCTGGAACGTTCCGCCCATTTCCGACTGGAATTTGATGGACGCCCCTCTCGCAGCGATGTGCTGGAAGCCCTCTCGGTGTTGGAAGTCGCTTACGATTCCCTTTGCCACCTGTTTGATTTCCGCCCCGAAAATAAGTTGCAGGTGGTGCTTTATGAATCAGAAGATCATGGCGGTGTTGGTGGTCGTCCTGCTTGGGCAGGAGCCCTGTTTGACGGAAAGCTTCGTATTCCTGTAAATGTCATGCAGTATCGTGAAGTCTATCGCCCCATGCTGTTTCATGAATTGACTCACGCCTTTATTAGGGCCATGGTCCGCGTAAAAATTCCCACCTGGGCCAACGAAGGTATTGCCCAGGTTGTAGATGCAAGCCGCAATGACGTGGCTAGACCCGCCGGAAGTGAACCTTCCTTGGATGTGCTGTCGGCTCCCTTTGTTGGAGAGACCCGTACCGATGAGGCGGTAAAGCTTTACTGGTATTCCCAGAAAATGGTGGAGGGAATGCTGAAAAGGAATGCTGACTTTACACGGTTCCGTGATTTTATCAAGAGCCTAAGCTCCATGAGCGCCGATGAAGCCCTGCAGAAATTTTATGGAGTGACTGCCCAACAGCTTTTGAATGAGGTCTGACCATGGCGAAAAAGAAAGTTGTTATCCTTGCGACTGGTGGAACTATTGCCGGTGTTGGTGAAGCCGGTGCCAATACGGGCTATGTATCGGGGCAGATTGCCGGTGTAGACCTGGTGGCTGCCGTTCCTGAAATTGCAGACTACGCCGATGTGACGGTGGAGCAGTTCTGCAATGTGAATTCTGACGACATGACGGGCGAACTGTGGCTTAAGCTGGCCAAGCGTATCGACGAACTTGCCGAGGATGGATCCGCCTCTGGACTGGTTGATGCGTTCGTCATAACTCATGGTACCGATACCATGGATGAAACGGCCTACTTCCTCAGTCTGACTTTGCGAACCGAGAAGCCGGTTGTGCTGACTGGCTCGATGCGCCCTGCCACTGCCAAGGAACCGGATGGCCCGGCTAACTTGCTGGGTGCCGTACAGAGTGCTGTTGGCTTTGCTCTAGAAGATGAACCCGTTGGAAATAACGTGTGGGTTTATTTCGGAGGCGACCTGTTTGATGCTCGCAGAGTTCAGAAATGCAGCGCCAGCGAATTGCAGCCCATGGGAATCGATTTCCCTGGATCTGGGGCGGCTGACTTTGACAATGCCTGCGAATCCCCGTTTTTTGATATTTCCGGCGTGACGGAACTGCCTAGAGTTCATGTGGTGTACTTCGCCGTAGACGCGAACCCCCGCCTGCTGGAATTTGCCTCGGCCATTTCAGACGGACTCGTGATTGCTGGGGCCGGCAGTGGAGAATTTAGCCTTCCGTGGTCCCGTGCATTGGCTAATGTCGACATCCCTGTGGTTGTGGCTACTCGAATTAACCACGGTGTGGTTACCCTGAACAGGAATCTGGCTTTGGCACCCGAAGGTGTGGCCAGAATCAGCGCCGGTGAACTGCCTCCTCAGAAGGCTGCAGTTCTTTTGCGACTGGCCTTGACCCAGACCAAAAATCCGTCGCGTCTGGCTAAAATTTTCGAAAACGCCTGATTGCGGGTTCGTTGCGGAACTTTCGCAGGAACATTACTGATTCAGTTTTTCCTTGGCGGCCTTGATAGCGTCTTCGGCCTTGTCTAGGGCGGCGTTTGCGGCGTCCTTGGCTGTAGATTTAGCGACGTCGGCTGCATCACTAGCTTTGTCCTTGGCTGCATCTGCTACGTCGCTAGCCTTGTCTTTTGCAGCATCTGCTGCATCGCTTGCTTTATCCTTGACTACATCTGCAGCTTCGGTAGCTGCCTTTTTGGCCTTGTTGGCGTACTTGCTGGCGGTTTCGCTGGCTTCCTCGCCACATGCGGTAAGGCAGGCTGCTGCAATCATGGAAATCAAAATTAGACGCTTCATAAATTCCTCGTAAAGTTAGGGGTAAATATAGCCACTAATATATCGTCTGAATGTCTATATTTTGTCATATGAAATTTCTAATCCAGCGAGTAAAAAAGGCCCAGGTGGATATCGCCGGCGAGACCGTCGGACAGATAAACCAGGGTTATATGGTCTTAATAGGGGTTGGCGAAACCGATACCCGCGAAGAGGCAGACCGCCTGATCCGCAAGATGATGAACCTCAGGATTTTTGCCGACGAAAATGGCAAGACCAACTTGAGCATCAAGGACGTAAACGGCGAGTTGCTGCTGGTTTCCCAGTTCACCTTGTACGCCAACTGCAACAAGGGGAATCGACCCACCTTCAATGGTGCCGGAAATCCGACCCTTGCCAATGAACTGTATGAATACGTCATTGAACAATGCCGCAAGGAAATTGCCAAGGTGGAAACAGGTCGCTTCGGTGCCGACATGCAAGTAAGTTTAGTCAATGACGGCCCGTTCACCATCATGCTGGAATAAAGGTTCGCTCGGCAAGCCTCGCTAGAGGTGCGAGGTCGGTAGCTCCGCTACCTAGAGCGAACGGCCTAAAGCGAAAAGGTTAAAGTGTAGAGAATATAACTCACACCTTACACCTCACACCTCATACCTCATACCTCATACCTCATAACTCATAACTCATATCTCACCGCCCATTGCGAGGATAATGTGCGCAAAATAAAATTTCAAGTCGTCTTACTTTTTTTCGCCCTGTTCTTGTCTTCTTTTATGATTTCGTGCGCGGGTATGCGAGACGATGCTCCCGGCGAATCTGCCGGTGATTCCGGCATGATGGACACTCCCTGCGATGAGTGCGGTAAGCGTGGCGATATCGAACTGAAAATCACCGACGAAAAGTTCTACCGCGAATGGAATGTGGCTGCCTATAACCGCCTGGATTCCAATGCCGTAGTAGGCGTGTTCCCTTCGCTTTTGGTAAATGCCAAGCGACCCGAAACCTGCCGCTTCTGCCACAGTTACAGCGCCGACGCCTTGGATTTTGATCTGGCTCGCGTTGAAGACTCCATCTTCGTAAAGGCTTTCCCCAAGATGCAGCGCGAGCTGATGCTCCCGGGAATGCGTCTGCCTGACGCCGATTCCAGCTACCTGGATACGCTGTCTGCCGCTTTCCTGAATTTCAAATTCGCCGATAATTTGCCTCTTGAAGATTTTACCCCGTGGCAGGACCGCGAAGGTATCGAGCAGCCCTTTACCCGTGTGGTGCCTACACCTCTCAAGAATTTGCTGAACAATACCGCTAGCCGCTATGGTCTGCGCTATATTTCTATCCCGGTGCGTCTTGATGTGTTTATGGATCCTGATCTGGGCAAGTCCGGTGGCTTTACCTGGAAGATCCTATGGACCCTTTGGGATGCCCGTTATGGGGAATTGGTCTTCTTGACCTACTCGGAATATACCGCGTCGACTGCTAGCCGTGTCGCTCCGGAAAAGGAATGGACGGAACCCTTTGGAGCTCGACTGCAGAAGATGTTCACCACCGACGTCAATACCCTGGAAGCTCATTAGTCTGACGCAGAAATTTAGCGCACGAAAAATGGCCCGCGATAGCGGGCCGTTTCTATACATCTTGTTTTATAGTATGCGTTGTCTATTAGACTTCACTATTTTTCTTGCTGAACTTGTTCATTACATCGGGAACCAGGTCCATGACCTTGCTCATAATGGAACTGTCCTTGCTGATGGGCATGATTCGAACGTCGTCGCCCTTGATCACCAGGAATGCAACCGGATCTACGGAAGCGCCGCCGCCGGAAGCGGAGGTGTCGCCCTTGCTGGAATGTCCGCCGAAACCAAAACCGACAGAAACGCGGCTGACGGGAACGATGATGGTGTCGCCGGATTCAATGGGCTTGCCGATTACAGTTTCTGCCTGGGTGATAAAGCGGAGCTTTTCTAAAAGAGTTTCTGCGAGTTTTTCAATAGCCATAATTCTAATATAGTTATAAATACCTAGGTTGTTTTGCCTGGATGAACGTTAAACCTTAATATCGAGCTTCGTAAATGCGGTCGCTGGCGGTAAAGAATTTGCGTTCCAGATCGGGCCAGCTGAGGAATCCCCAGACGACGGCGATGCGGCCACCTGCCAACTGGGTTGCGATTCCGTTTGCCCCTTCGCCTGCAGCAAAATAGACGCAGTCGCTGCTGGGGAAGATGCCCTTGGGTTCAACAATGTTCAAGTTCTGGATCCAACTTTCGAAAGCTTCGGCTTCTTCCTGGTCCCAGCTGCGGGCCACGTTCCAGCGGAGGTTGCCATCGCGGTAGCTCTGTACAAGCACGGGGAAGGTGGACTTGACTCCCATGAAGTACTTTGTCTGGATGGAGGTCTTGCCCTGTTCGCGATTTTCGAAGGGCAGACTTAAGAAAGCCTGGGGAAATCCACCGTGGAATCCGGGGAATCGACGTACGTAGTTTTCCAGGTCGCTTCGTTCGTAGCGTCTAAAGCTGTCGTGCCTGAAAATGAAAATCCTGTGGTCGGCACGGATACTCTGTTCCAAAAAACTACCGCGCAAGATGGGGGCGCTGCCTTGGAATCGTCCGCTGTTCATGTAGTAATCCAGGGCGTACACGTCGCTCTTGAATTCCAGAATGGTTACGTCCAGAGTGTCGCCTTCCAGAATCGGGTAGCGGATTTCGATGCGCTTCTGCAGAGCGGAAATGTCGCCGACCATACTTGAATCCACTGCGGCAATGATGGGCTTTACCGACTTGTAAGTCAGCTCTTCCAGGCTTACGGGCTTAACCTCTTCCTGCTGACAGGCGCAAAGGAGTAGCGCTTGCATCAGGGCGGCAAAAAGACCTGCCTTCATCATTTTCTTGTGGAACTTCATACAGTTTGAATTTAGTATTTGTGAGGCTCTCTGTTTGGGGTTCGTCACTTTTTTTCGGCGTAATTGCAGAACTCATGGAGGGGGCATTTTTTGCAGTGGTCGGTCACTTGTCTACAAATGAACCCATCCTTGCCATTCTCCAGGAAGTACTGCATACTGTGAGACGAGAGGTAGGGGGACGCCTGGATTTCCTTGGCCAGGGCTACAAATAGCTGGTTGGCCATGACCTGTTTTTCCTTGGGGGTCATGTTGGCGAATCCGTCTCCGCCATTTTCGCTGCTGGCAGGGCCGAGAATAGAAATGTAACGGCGGGCGCCCATGGTCAGGGGCAGGTGGGGCATCTTGGATGTAGGTTTGCAGCGGAGTCCAAGGCCTACCGGTTCTTCTGTAATCAGACGGTAGATGGCGGCGCAAGCCTTGGGCCTCGGGTTGGATTTTCCCATGAAGTAGATTTCGCCCAGGTCTCGCCAGAGTTCCTCGGGGGTGCGGGAGGCGACGTAATCGGTGATGCTATTGTTCCCCTTGTGGTCGGGGCCTGCGCCGTGGTTCCGCATAAAGGCGCCCACGCTCCAGAAAATGCCTGCGGCATGATCAAACAGTTCCCAACTGCGGGTGTGAAAGACGGATTCCTCGCAGTTGTTGATTTCTTCTTCCTTGGGGACAGGCAGTTTCCATAGAGCGTCTCCAGGGAACCTCTCGTGGAGTGCTCGCATCAGGTTTGCGAATTCCGGGTAGCTGCAATTCTGGAATAATGCCGTGCCCAGTAAAACCCAGCCCACCTTTTCCTCGATAGTTTTGCAGTGCCGCGTTACGGCTACGACAGGATCCTGCAGGTCCCTGAATAAAGCGACAAATCCCGCTGTCGCCTTGAACAACGCGGGATTGTCTTGAATGAATTTGCCGATGGAAACTGCCATTGCGGAGGGATCGGAACGCTCTAGGTTAGAGGGCTTCGCCCACCTTCACGGCCTGGCCTACGCGGCTCTTGAACAGTTCCGGATTGCGTTCGCGGATCTTCTTGTCCACCACGAGAATCACGGTGCTGCCCATTTCGAAACGGCCCAGTTCGCCACCCTTTTCTACGGCGATAGGGGCCTTGGGCATCCAGTCAAAACGCTTCTGGTCACGGGGGAGCTTGCCTGCGTTGGTCAGCAGTTCGTCGGTGTAGGCTACGCCGATGCGGCCCACGTTGGTGGCGCCCACTTTCACGACCAGGATTTCGGATCCATCTTCCAGGCGGATGTGGCTGGTCAGGCGTTCGTTAATGCAGAACAGGCCTTCCACACGTTCCACGCTGCCTACGTTCACCGGCCACAGGGTGCCGGGGCAGTAGCTGGCGTCCAGGACTTGACCCTTCACGGGGCTGTGGATGCGGTGGTAGTTGAACGGTGCCAGGTAGATGGTGGCAAAGGCGCCGCCTTCAAAACGCTTGGCCATTTCCTCGTCGCGGAGCAGGTCCTTCAGGGTGTAGGTCTTGCCCTTGGCCTGAATCAGTTCCTGCTTTTCGTCGAAAGTTGCAGTCTGGGAAAGAACGCCGTCCACAGGGCTAACGATTTCGGTATCTGCAATGGGACGCATGCCCGGCTTTAACCTGCGGATGAACAGCTCGCCGATGTTGGCGTAATGTTCCAGCGGGTACTCGGATTCGTCCATGTTCAGCTTGTAGTAGCTGCAGAACATGTTGCGGGCCACCTTGCTGATAATCGGCAAACGAAGACGAGTGATTGCGCCAAAGGCACGGCTGGCTGCGTTCTTGGGCAGCAACTTCATAAAGACGTAAAATGCAGAATTCATAAGAGTAAAGATAAAAAAATCCCGATGCCTCGGGTTCTTTTTTTATCCTGTCGTCAGTCCCCAAGGCCGGGACTTGCCCCCATCAATACAACCAGTAAGACGGGAAGTCCGACGATGAGGCCTATCGCAATCGTATATCCTAGAAAGGAAAGTGCATTCTTTGCGGCACTTGTGGTTTGAGTTGTAGAATCCGTTTTTGAGGAGTCTGAAACAATCGCCGTGGAATCCGTTTTCTTAGTGTCTTGGGAGCCCGCATCAAGTATCATGTAGGTTCCAAATACTAAGCCTCCTACAACAACGTCTGTTTTGGAACAGCCATTTAGCCCAAACGACAAAACCAACGAAAGCAGAATGGCATTAATAAACTTCATGACTATAAAGTAAAAATTCTTCGGGTGAAAGTGGCAACAGATCATTTATGCAAAAGAATCCCGATGCCTAAGCACCCTTTTTAGGATAAAGGATAAAGCGAAAAGGATAAAGAAAAAAAGGTTAAAGGACGAATCCTTTAACCTTTAAACTTTCAGCTTTACGCTGTCTTAGGACTAGCCCAGGATCTTCTTTTCGTAGTCGCCCATGCAGTCAACGAGAGCCTGCACGCCTTCGATGGGCATTGCGTTGTAGATGGAAGCGCGGAAGCCGCCAACAGAACGGTGACCCTTGATCTGGACGAGACCCTTGGACTTTGCGAATTCGATGAAGTCCTTAGCCATGTCTGCATCCTTTTCTTCGGAAACAACTTCGCGGTTGAACACGAAGGGAACGTTCATGAGAGAACGGTCTTCCTTAGCAGCGGTACCGACGAACACCTTGGAGTTGTCGATGGCGCTGTAAAGGAGAGCTGCCTTTTCGCGGTTGATCTTTTCGATAGCGTCAACACCGCCGATCTGCTTGAGCCAGTTGAGGGTGCGGTTCATGGTGTAGACTGCGAATACCGGAGGAGTATTGAACATGGAGTTCACGCCGGTCTTTTCGTCCAGGTGAGTCTTGAAGTTCAGCATGGTGGGGATCTGACGATCGACCTTGCCGAGCAAGTCCTTACGGATGATGGAAACGGTAACGCCTGCGCAGGAGATGTTCTTCTGTGCGCCGCCGTAGATCACGCCGAAGTCTTCCACGTTCACCTTGCGGGCGAGGAAGTCGGAGCTCATGTCAGCCATGAGGAAGCCAGACTTGGGCTTCGGGAAGTTGTGCCATTCGGTACCGTAAATGGTGTTGTTAGCGGTAACGTGGAGGTAGGTTGCGTTGTCGCTGAGCTGGAGGTTCTTGTCGATGTGGTTGTACACATCAGCCTTGGTGGAGCAAGCAACGTTAACGTTACCGAACTGCTTAGCTTCCTTGAGAGCCTTGTTTGCCCAGACACCAGTGTCGGTGTAGTCGGCAACGCCGTCAGCTGGGAGGAAGTTCATCGGCATCATGCAGAACAGCAGAGAGCAGCCACCGCCGAGGAAAATGATGTCGTAGTTGGCGGGGATACCCATGAGGTCGCGGAGAAGCTGTTCAGTTTCCAGGAACATGTTCTCGATGGGCTTTGAACGGTGACTCATGGAGAGAATACTGATGCCAGAGTTTGCATAGTCGATGCATGCTTCAGAAGCTTCCTTGAGTGCTTGTTCGGGCAGGACAGACGGGCCTGCGCTAAAGTTATAGACCTTATTAGCCATGATAATGTTCCTTTTTAAATGTTTGCGAAACCTTATGGTCTCGACGCGGGTAAATTTAGCAAAAGCTTGAATTTTGGAAAGTTCTTTTTACATGTTTTAACAAAAAAAAGACGAGAGAAACTCTCGTCTATAGACTTTCGTCTGGAGGGGGCTTCCCGTCCTAACTACACGCCCAGCGCTTCGACTGCAGCCTGATATTTCTTCAGACGGAACTTGGTCTTCAGTTCGCGGCGTTCGTTACGGCGGATATACTTGTCTTCCAGGAGCGTGGTAAGGATAGCAGCCTTGGCCTTGGCCATGACGGGGTCTTCCTTCAGGCTTTCGGCGAACTTGACGAATTCCTTTTCGCGGGCTTCGTAAGTGGCTTCTTCGGCGGGAACGCCTTGGGCCATCAGCTTGCAGCTGTATTCGTCGATCCAGCTCTGGTTCTTGTGGTAAGTCATCTTCTCGATCTTTGCGACCAGGTCGGCGGGTACGCCCATCTGGACCAGGTCCGCAGCAGTCTTCTTGGCAGATGCAGTTGTGGTATCTTGAAGCAGGGCAAGGACTTGCACTTCTTCAGGTTCGCCCTTGGCTTTAAGGTTGTCAACAACATTCTGCAGAAAATCGATGTAGGGGCCACCGGCCTTGTCCACTTGTCCCTGGTGAATTTCGGCGGCGATCTTGTAAGCGTCATTGTAAGAGATCATATATATCCTTTTTCGCCCAGAAGGGGCGGTTCCTAGACAATATATATAATTTGAATTTTTAAAAAACAAACTTTTATTTTAACAATGGAATAAAAAAATCCGCCCAAGTTGGAATATAGGCGGATTTTCGCAAAAAATGCTTTTTTTTTGTGATTTTAGGCGATAAAGTTCTTGCCCAGGATGGCAGAAACGTTCCTCATGATTCCTTCGGCAACGTCGGGCTTGTTCATGGAATAAACGTGGACGTTGGTGATTCCGTTGGCGTAGAGGTCGATAATCTGGTCGCTGGCGTAGATGATACCAGCCTGCTTCATGGCCTCGGGGTCGCTACCGAACTTGTCTACCAGGGATTTGAAACGCTGGGGCATGAAGGAGCCGGAAAGCTTGATGGCTCGTTCTACCTGGTTGGCGTTGGTAATGGGCATGATACCGGGGAGTACCGGACAGGTAACGCCTGCTTCACGAAGCTTGTACAGGAAGTTGAAAAACAGGTTGTTGTCGAAAATCATCTGGGTAGTCAGGAAGTCGGCACCGGCGTCCACCTTTTCCTTAAGATACTTGATGTCTTCGCGCTGGTTGGCACTTTCGGGGTGCTTTTCGGGGTAGCAGGCGGCTCCGATGCAGAAGTCTGCGCCGCTATCCTTCAGTTCGCGGACCAGTTCCACGGCGTGGTGGTAGTCGCAGTCGGTACGGCCGTTGGCGATCAGTTCCGGAGTGAGGTCACCGCGGAGGGCCATGACGTTAGTGATACCTGCAGCCTTCATGTCTTCGATGCGCTGCTTCACGGTTTCCTTGCTGCTAGACACGCAAGTCAGGTGGGCCAGCATGGGCACGCCGAACTTGGACTTCAGATTCTTGGCAATTTCCAGGGTGTACTGGCTGACGCCGCCGCCTGCGCCGTAGGTGACGCTCATAAAGGCGGGGCCAAGGGCAGCGATAGATTCGGTGGCGTTTTTCACGCTTTCAAAACTGGTTTCCTTCTTGGGCGGGAACACTTCGAAGGAGAGGGACATCTTGTCTTGCTTGAGAATATCAACGATTTTCATGGTGCGTAAGATAGGAAAAATTGATGGGGAATAGAATAGACTTTTTTTATATGGCTGGCAATAGAAAAAAACTATATGTTTTTTGAGGGCAAAATGGTGAAAATGCCGATTTTACTAACTAAATGGGGACCTTAGGTGTGCTTTAGTTAGTAATTTTTTAAGATAAAGTAACGAAAGGTGTCCGAAAAAAGGGGAGAGTCGGACGAAAAATGCAAATTTTTATTAAAAAAGCCCCCAAAATAAGACTATAACTCAAATTTTGTGGCGAACAAAGTAATAAACTACGTACTAAACGTAACGGAAATCGGGAAATGGTTAGTAGAATCGCTGAAAGGGATGAGGTCTGCGTTGGAACAGGCGGGATGCAGCAAGCCTGGCGGCTTGCTGCAGTTTCTACGTCTCGGATATGAAAAAAAGACCACCCACAGGGGGTGGTCTTCTTTCATAGTCGAGGCGGGATTCGAACCCACGACCCTCTGCTTAGAAGGCAGATGCTCTATCCAACTGAGCTACTCGACCATACTACTTTCTCAAGTGTGGCGGGAATATAGCAAAAATATTCTATTTCATCAACTGGATCTGTTATTTTGTTAGGTTGGTGATGCACTTGTAGAATCCCCCTTCGCTTTCGTAATCATCGAGGTTCATATAGGGAATGTTTTCTGAGGTGCAGTTTTCCTTCTTGTGATCGTAGATGTAACGGTACTGGCATTGCTTCCCGTTTGCGGAAAGGGTGAATGTCGCTATATCCGAACTCATTCCTCTGTATAGATTGACGTCCGTGAAGGAGTACTGGGTTCCGTTGATGCTGCCTCTAATTCGTTCTTGTAGAAGTCTCAATCTGGGTTTTGCGGTGAACTGAAGGTGATTGTGTTTTCTGTGATGGAAATGGTGTTTATTTCGTGGGGGATGTAATCTTCAAAAACTTCTTCCATTATCCCATCATAAACAACAAAGCCCGTTTCCGTCCAGGTTCCTGAGGGAACTTTGCTTCTGCACTTTCTATATGGCTTTCCCATTGGGCGGAGGACTTGTCGGCGGATACATTGCAGGTTTCTCTGTCGAATGGGGTGCTGAAACTGTAGAGCTGCTGCGCCGCATGCGGCGAGAATGCCTGCCGCAGCAAGAATGATGAACTTCTTGTTCTTGTCTAACCCTCCTTGTTTTTGTGCGGGGAATACAGCATTGTCGGTCTGCAAAAAAAGAAGAGACCTCGTAGAGGTCCCTTTTTAAAAGTTAGAGCGTGTGAACCTGATGTCCAGCCTATTTCTTGAGCATCTTGTTCAGGGTGGCTCGCAGGTGGTTCATGTTGGCGTCGTTCACCGTCTCGTAGCGGTAGAATGTCCCGTCGGGGTTCACCAGGTAGACCACGGGGATGTAACCGGTGCCGTAGGCCGGGGCGAACTTGTACTCGGAGTCCTGGAAGACGGGGATGACCACCTTGTACTGGTCGATAAAGAGGCGGATGTCGTTCTTCTTGATGCCGCCGCCGAGGCCGATGGCGATACCGGTCAGGCCGTCCTTTTCATATTCCTTCATCAGGTCCTGGATTTCGGGCATGTGGCGCTGGCAGTGGGGGCACTTGGGGCTGAAGTAGTAGATCAGCAGGGGGCGGTTAGAGAAATGGCTAAAGAGGATGCCAGGATCGCTGATGCCGGCCAGGGGCTTGGAAAAGTCCATTTTCATGGGCTGGTTGGTGGTGCTATCCTGCATGAGCTGGACGTCGGCCATCTTGGGCTGTTCCAGGGCTAGCTGGGCGGAGGCGGCTCCTGCAGAAATGGCAACGGTCAATGCAACAGAACAAAACAGATTTTGTAAAAGCGTACCGGATTTTCTCATAAAACTCCTTTTCGTGCCTTAAAATACGAAATTATTTGGTTTGTGGGGTGGTTCCATATTCAAAATGTGATTTTTATCGAATTTTGCAAACTGAATTTTGGATACGATAATGGGAGGAGAGGTGTAAAATGGGCCGAATAAAGAAGAGTGGGGCGCAGAAAGCTAAACAGAATGGCGAAAATCGGGTATCCTGAGCAGAACCGTAAGGTGTCCATGAAGGTTAGTTTCGGGATTGAGGTCCGGCTGAAACGCCCTATTGGGGAATTGCCTCCAGTTTTTTTTGATGAGCCTTTTTTCTGGTATTCAGACAGGAATTTCTACCCTGTGATGAAGAATGTCCTTGCGTGTCCGGATGGTTTCCGTATTAATCGTGAGATGGGATATGTTTGCCGTAAGCCGCAGAATGGGGAAGAGAGCAATCTATGGTCCGTTGAAAGAAGAAAACCTAGACGAGGCCGTTCGGTTTGTTAAAGACGTCTATGGAAAAATTCTGTCGGGTAAGGCCGATGATGAATGGCGGGGTATTTTCTTTGATAGTCTAAAGGTTCAACTAAAAAGGGATTCTTTCAAGGGTCGAAATTTGACTCCCGAATCAAGGGAGGAAATCTCAAAGGAATTGGAAGATGTGGTTGCTGGTCAAGGAATGGATGATGCGAGTTCTGGCTGATCCATTCCTGCATACGGATTCGGCATGCCCGGCGGTGGCCGACCTGGCGAAAAGCTGTATCGACGGGACCCTGTATGGAACCTAACTACAGGCTGTAGGAGGTGGTGACGGAGTAGTGGGGCTCGCCCTTGCGTATGCCGTTGACCGGGATGGTGACGTCGATCTTGTTGATCAGATGGCTGATGGACTTGGTCTGCACAAAGCGGGCGCCGAAGCCTACGACGTAGATCAGGTCCTTGCGGTTGATGTCGCTGAAATCCCAGGCGGTTTCGCCGATGCTTCCGAAGGCGACGAAAACGGGGCGCAGAGTGGCCAGTTCGAAGTCGGGGAAGTAGCGCTGTTCCAGGTTGCCGTATACGCGGGCCTGACCTGTGTAGAATCCTGTGGGAAATCCTGCGAAGCCTCCGTTGATGCCGCCTAGGCAAACCTGATAGCCGTAGCGGGCGTCTTCATAAAAGTCTGCAAGTCCCGTAATGGCAGTAGAAACCTTGTTGCTTGGGTGGAAAATGTATTCGCCCCACAGTTTTCCGTAGAAGTCCCGCTGTTCCCCGTGATCCAGGTAGAAGTTCATGTTGGACTTCAGGGTCAGGTGATGCATGCCTGTTCCCAGGTAAAGTTCACCCCACAGGTCCAGACGGATGTCGTTGTTGGCGGAACCCAACTGTTCGTAGTTCTTGGAAATCTGGGCCTTGAGGCTGTAACCCTTTTCGATATCTTCGGTCCACTTGACGTTGTGGAAATTCTTGATTTTTTCGTAGCGCAGGTTGGAAAGAGTCAGGTACAGACCCAATCTTGAATCCTTGCGTTCCGGAAGCCATTCGTTCCAGGCGCTGGCGGAGTCGATGGCGTAGGCGTCTTCGCCGTCGGTAAACAGGTAACGGTACAACTTGCCGTGGGAGGCTGTTTCGCGGCGGTAGTCGTAGGTGGCGCCTACATAGAGCTTGCGGAAGGTTCCGCCGAAGGACCTGCTGACACGGAAGCTGAGGGAGTCGTCTACATATTCCTTGACCTTCATCAGCTGGACGGTTTCGTTGCCGTTGTATTGCTGGAGTTCGCCCAGATATTTGTCTAGGGAGTCGGCGGGAACGTTCATGTCGTAATGGGTTGCGCCGGCGGGCATATCTCCGCTGCCATAGAAGTAGGCGTAACGCTTGTTCTTGAGGCCTGCAATGGTGTAAGCCCACTGATTCTGGCTACGGCTCAGGAAGGGAATATACATCTGGCCGCTGGCGAGATAACCGTCAGTGTTATAGCTGTAGGTCAAGTCCAGGTGGTTGTAGCGGAACAGAAAATGGGGGGCGCTGTATTCCAGCGTAAGCATGTCACGGAATTCGTTGTGTCCGTAGTAGAATCCCAACTTCTGGCCTAGACCGAGAAAGTTGCTTTCTTGCAGGCCGATGCTCCAGACCAGATTGTCGTAAGACCATTCCTTGCCGCCGAAACCGATACCGATGGGAACGGTGAGAGTCCAGTTGTCGCTGGTGTGGACATGGGCGATGTTTTTGTCGTCGGAATTTTCGATATTGATGTGGGCGTCAGAAAGGAAGTTCTGGGTACGCAGGAAACGTTCGGCTTCCTGGACCTGGATTGACGTTACCTGGTCGCCCTCATTAAATAGCAGAAGTTTTTCGACGGTGGATTCACGGGTTTCGATGTGAATCCAGTTTAGAAGATCGTAGGCCCACTTGTCGTACTTGGTGTGGACCTTGGAATCGTCGAATGCATCGCCAATGTGGTATTGGATGGAATCGATTTTAAAAGCGCCTTCGTCCTTGAATGTGGAATCCTGCTCTGCAAACGCGGCTGTGACAAGGGTTGCAAAAGTGACGAGGGCTGTGCTTAAGAATCGGTTCATAAAAATCCTAGGTTGTCCACAATATAAAAAAAATGGATGTTGACGAAAAATGCCTACGGAATGGCCTCGCCACAAATGCTAGGTTTTTCTATATTAAGCGCGGGGCAGCGGATGGCCGCCGGCGAGAAGAAATTCAGACTGGAGGAAAGTCCGGGCACCACAGAGCAGGATGCTGGATAACGTCCAGGCGCGGAAACGCGATAGAAAGTGCAACAGAAATTATACCGCCTGCAGCAATGTAGGTAAGGGTGAAATGGCGAGGTAAGAGCTCACCGCATTCCTGGTGACAGGGGTGGCAATGTAAACCTCATCCGGTGCAAGACCAAGCAGGAATCCGCTGGAGGCAACTCCGGCCAGGTGCGGCTCGTGCCTGTTGGATATCCGGGTAGGTCGCTTGAGGCGGCTGGTAACAGTTCGTCCAGAGAGATGGTCATCGCCCCGCAAGGGGTACAGAACCCGGCTTATAACTGCCCCTTATTTTGAAGACCCCTGCCCTAAAGGCGGGGGTCTTATTAGATGCAGGGGGCTTTGCCCCCTGGACCCCCAGGCCCTTGCCTTGCAAGGGCGGGAGGCTGGCAATCTCTGGCGGTTGCGGAGACGGAAAAAGCCCACGACGGTGCGTCGAGGGCTTCTCCTTCTTCTTTTTAAGTCTGCTTTGTTTTTATGCGACTAAATATCCAGGTCAATGCCGATACCGAATCCGCGGCTGGTGCGTTCGTAGGTGTTGAGACCGTACTTTTCCTGATCCGTATCCTTGTTGTAGATGGTGTGGTAGTAACCCACATCGAATCGGAGGTAGTCGGTAACACGGTAGGCGAAACCAAGACCGATGGTAGAGGTGTTCAGCAGCTGGCTCAGGTCGCTGACGTAGTTGTCGGTGCGGTCGCAGCGGAATACGGTGAGTCCGCCGCTGATCGTCCAGCTCTTGGACAGGTCGATTTCTACGCCGTACATGAATTCCTGGCTGTTTTCCAGATAGTTTTCGGTGTCTCCGGTCAGGTCGACATCGCTATCGAACCACAGGTTATAGCCGAAGGAAATTCGGGTGTTGGGGAGGATGGCGTAAGACAGGCCTAGGGCGAGAACTGCGGGAACGTCGGCGTGATCGGTCTTGCCGTCGTCAAAGTCGGACATGCCCACTTCGTTCTTCTTGGTGCTGTTCTTCATTTCCAGGTCGGTCTTCATTTCGTACTTCACGCCTACGGTAAGGCCCTTGTACTGGAAGGAGGCACCGAAGATGGGGGCGAATCCCCAGCCTTCCTGTTCTACGTCAAGTCCCTTGTCGCTGACTTCCTGTGCGTAACCGGCCATGGCTTCAGACTGTGCGGCCATCTGCTGGGCGGTTGCCTCGTATTCGGCTGCGGAGGCCTTGTCGCCCATTTTTTCGAAGAGGGATGCTGCTTCCTTGGCGGCGGTGGCGTATTCGTCAAACGTTTCGGAAAGCTGGCTGAAGGTGGCGGCTGCGTTGACCATTTCGCCGTCAAGTCCCAACTGTTCGTTTTCCGGATTGATTCTTACGTTGGAGAGGGTCGCTTCGTACTTGTTGTAGGAGTAGGTTGCTCGGCCACCGGCGTAAATGCTGAACATGTTGGCGAACTGGTAGGCGGCACCCAGGGCGATACCGATCTGGTAAGACGATGCTTCCAGCTTGATGTCGGCGTCATACTTGGTAGTTGAGAGTCCACCCATAGAGAGTGCCATGGGGAGAGAGGCTAGCTGGGAGTCGAAAGAGGGGATGCCGTGCTTGAAGTTCAGGGATCCACCACCACCGATAACGCCGACAGTAGAGGAAATGGCCAGGTTGCCGTGATGCCATGTGGCGTGGAAGCCGGG
This sequence comes from Fibrobacter sp. UWH6, assembly GCF_900142465.1. Classification (NCBI taxonomy): domain Bacteria; kingdom Pseudomonadati; phylum Fibrobacterota; class Fibrobacteria; order Fibrobacterales; family Fibrobacteraceae; genus Fibrobacter; species Fibrobacter sp. UWH6. The sequence continues at coordinate 75,779 of NZ_FRAX01000003.1, read as the reverse complement.
CATGGAGGGGGCAAAGGTGTTGCCTTCGTATTCCTTTTTACCACCCTCGAACAGGGGAGATTCGGTGGTAATGGTACGGCCCTGCCAGAAAGTCTGGTTGGAAAGTGACAGGTGGAAGCCGTCCTTCATGAAGGCGGTTCCGGCCGGGTTGTAGTAGGGAGCGTCGTTTTCGATAGTGGCATTGCGGGCAACGCTACGGAGGAAGGCGGCGGAATGGTTGTTGTTGGTGGTGGCGCCGCCTGCGAACAGGCTAGAGGTGGCCAGACCAATAACGGCTGCAGTTTTAACCCATGTTTTTCCCATAAAAAGTCCTTTGGTAATCTTTTGTTATCAAAATATACCATTAATTATCAAAAATTGTGCTGAAGAGATTACTTTTTTATTACAAAATGAAAAGAGTGTGATTTCCGTCTGCTGAATTTTGTATGCGGAGGACGTCCGATTTGGGTTGGGTTTCTAAATTTAGGGTGTGATTGATAGAAAACAGCTGAAAAATATCGTTTTACGCGTGGAGGTCATTATCGGCGTCATCGCCATGATTCTCGGTGCGGTGCTTACCATCCTGTTTTTGGGCGAAGGCTATTTTGTTGGGGCCCTCATGATGGTGATTACTGGCCTGATCAGCGTTTTTCTTGGAATCAAGGAACTGGTGGCGCCTGTGGACAATATGCTCCAGTGGCTCCCGCTTTTTTATATCGTGGTGCGCCGGACGTTCTTTTTCTTGAATGTGGTACTGTGTGCCCTAGTGGTGGGTACGGTGACCAATTTATTATAGGGACCGCAGAAAGGGTTCCGCTAACTATAAAGAGAACTGTTAATGGATTCCGTCTTCGTTGGCGGACTTTTTCTCGCTGTACCAGATCTGGATTTTTTCACGGGCTTCCTCGTCGAAGACGGCGGCATCCTTCAATATGTTTTCGGCCATCTGTAACGTCTGACTGATCAGTTCCTGGTCGTGGATCCAGTCGAACCAGCGGAATACCCAGCTGCCGCTCTGTTCGTTGCCTTCTAGGTTACCTGCACCGCGGGTATTCAGGTCCAGTTCCGCAATTTCGAAACCGTCTTCGGTGTGGCTGAACTGGGTGAGGCGTTCGACGGAGTTTTCGGCGGCGGCACCTTCGGGCATCATCAAGAAGCACCAGGCTTGCACGTCTCCGCGACCGACGCGGCCTCGCAACTGGTGGAGCTGGGCCAGTCCGAAACGCTCGGGGGAATCGATGGCCATGACGTTTGCCTGAGGGACGTTGACGCCCACTTCGATGACAGTAGTGGCAACTAGCACATGGACTTCGCCTGCGGCGAAACGTTTGAGAATTTCATCCCGCTGGGATTCGTCCATCTGGCCGTGGATGCCCTCTATCACGACGGTCTTGTCGAAGGCGCGCAGTTCGTTGACTACATCCTCGACGCTGCGGGCGGGTGCTGCGTTATCGCCGGCGGAACTGCCGTTGTCGTCGGCGTTGACGCGGCTGACGATCCAGTAGCAGAGATTGCCTCCCTTGGCTTCGTTCACGATGAACTTCTTCATGTCGTTGCGCTTGTCGGGGGGGACCAGGCGGGTCTTGATGGGCTTACGTCCTGCAGGCTTTTCCTTGATGGAGATGACCTGCAGGTCGCCGTATAAAGTCATGGCGAGACTGCGGGGGATAGGCGTGGCACTCATGACCAACAGGTCAGGATACTCGCCCTTGGCGAGAAGCGCTTCGCGCTGCCCCACGCCAAAGCGGTGCTGTTCGTCGATGATGACGAAACCTAACTTCGAAAATTCAACGTCCTTCGAAAACAGCGCATGAGTGCCGATGACGGCCTGGCAAAGTCCCATCCGCAGTTCACCCAGAATCTGCCTACGTTCTGCCGCAGGAGTGGCGCCTACCAGAAGTTCCACTCGCATGCCGGCGGCTTCAAAGAAAGGCTTCATCTGCTTGTAGTGCTGTCTTGCCAGAATATCAGTGGGGACCATCAGGGCGCTCTGTTCGCCAGCGCCGCATACGGCCAGCATGGCCAACATGGCCACAACAGTCTTTCCGCAGCCCACGTCACCTTGCAGCAAAGCATGGAACTGCTTCTTGCCGTTCAGCCCCGAGATAATCGTATTCAGGGCGGCGTCCTGCCCGGCGGTTAGGCTAAAGGGCAGCCTGGTTTTCGCATTCATGACCTGCCCCAAATCCACCTGGCGTTCGTGCCCGCGCAATTTCTGATTTTCGCGACGGCGGATCATACGGAGGCAGAAAGGCAACAGTTCCAAAATTTTCAGCTGGAACTTTGCCTGACGAATGGCGTTAAAATCTGTGGGCAGGTGCAGTGCCTTCAGGTTGTCTACCACGGTTCGGTAATGGAGGTAATCCGTCAGCGCCTTGGGGCAGACATTAGGTAAGGTTAGATTTGGAAAATTGAATACAAACCTGTACCAGTTTCGCATGGCCTTCTGGGTAATACGACTCTTGGTCATGACTTCGGTCATGGGGTAAACTGGTAAAATCTGGCCGTTGAATTGCTCGTCGGCATCGAAGGGCTGCATGTCGGGGTGGGTCATCTGGAACCCACGGTATTCGCCAACAACACCTGTTACCAGCCAGTGGCTGCCGGGCTGTACGCGCCTGCTCTGATAACTAGCCCCTTGAAAAAAAGTCAGCGAAATTTCGCCGGTGCCGTCGGTAAGGGTGGCCACAAAGCGGCTAGTCCTTCCGCGGATTAGACCAGCCCTGGTGACGGTTCCAATCAACACGACTCGGTCCCCTACATGAAGGTCGCCAATTTTAGAAACCTTGGTCTGGTCCAGATAAGTCCGGGGAATGTTGTAAAGAAATTCAGAAAGGGAGCTGATGCCTGCGGACTTTAGCGCGTCAAGACTTTTAGGCCCCATCTTGGGAAGGTGCGACAAATCCATCGGCTCACCTTACTTGCTGGACTTCTTGGCTTCTTCTGCGCGTTCGCGAGCCTTTTCGCGGGCGGTCTTTCCAATCAGGTTGGTATTCTTCCAGGTAAACAGCTTGACCGGGTTGCCGTCATCGTCAAGAACCTTGATGCCCTTGGTGTCCACAGCCTTGATCAGGCTGCTGAGCTTGTCTAGCAAGTCGTTCAGCATATCCACGGTTTCGGTGGAGGTAATAAGCTGGTTGGCCAGGGAGTTCTGTTCTATGCTGAGGATGATTTCGTTGGTGTGGGCGACCCCTTCAGAAATGACCTTGATAGCGCTGTCTGCCATCTGGACTTTTTCGTTGACAGTCTGCTCAGCTACCTTAATGGCGGTGTCAGCCTGCAAGGTTACGTCGATGAGAGTTTCGCTGGCGTTGTCGATCTGTGCGAATACGTCCTTGAGTGCAGGCTGAAGGATTGAAAGCTGCCGTTCCACATTCTTGGCGATTCCCTCGATGGTTGTCATGGCGTTTTCGACCATCTGGATGGCGGACTTGTGGGTGGAATCCCCTTCGACAATCATAAGGACCATGTGGCGGATGACATCCATCTGCTCGTTCACATTTTCAATGTAACGGAGGACTTCGGCGATGCCCGGCTGGAATGTTCCCGTATGAACATAATCTTCGGGAAGAACATTTCCGGTCTTGGAGGGAATAATTTCTAGACGGCGCTGACCCATGATGGCGTAGTTCACGTTGTTGAACTGGGAGCCTTCTCGGAGGATGATGGGTTCGTTAAACTTGATTTGCACGCGGGCGCGGTCGCCAAGCCAGGTGACGGAGCCAATGGTTCCGACAGTATAGCCACGAACAACCACCTGGTCTTCGGGCTGCAGGGTTCCCAACTCAGGAAAGTCCACCAAGGCGGTCTTGGTTTCTTCGTGGTGGGCGTTGTACATGCTGTAGGCCACAACTACGAATATCAACAGCAGTGCGACTATGCTGAGGTATCCCAATGTGCGGTCAGAAATCTTCATGGCTACCAATATAGAAAAGATTTTCCCAAGACTCGATGGACTTCGGCCTGGTCTACGGCCCCTTGTTGCACAAGTCTGCGAGCTGAATCCTGCAGGTCCCCGTCGGCAAATGATCCGTTGGGCAGGAGCAATTCTACAATGGCCTGTCGCCCTCCGTTTTTCAATCTGACAAGACGCTGGGCCATAATGCCCAGAAGCGATTCTTCCAGGAGGTTACGCTGAATGCCCAAATCCTGCAATCGGGTGAAAGCGGCCTTTGCGCTATTGGTGTGCAGGGTAGAAAGGACCAGGTGCCCGGTCTGGGCGGCGCGAATTGCAATCTTGGCTGTTTCCGAATCGCGGATTTCTCCCACAAGGATAACGTCGGGATCCTGACGTAAAATAGACCGTAGTGCCGAGGCGAAGGTAAGCCCGCATTTTTCGTTGACTTGAACCTGATTGGCCCCGTTCAGAGTGTATTCTACCGGATCTTCGATAGTGACTACGTTGATTTTTCTTTGGATGATTTCCTGAAGTCCTCCGTGAAGCGTTGTGGTCTTGCCGCTGCCCGTTGGGCCCGTAACCAAGAACAGCCCCTGAGGGGATTGGAATATCCGCTGGAGGGTTCGTTCAATTTTTAAAGAGAAATGAAGGGCGGCGAGTCCCCGAGGTGCCTCGCCTAGGTCCTGCCTTTGTGGCAGCAGGCGAAGAACGCATTTTTCGCCACCTTGAACGGGGAGCGTGTTGACTCGGACATTTGCGGTCCCCTGGAGCCCGCAGTAGGTAAAGCTCCCGTCGTGGGGAATCCGCCTGTCGGTAATGTCGATTTCTGCAAGAATTTTCAGGCGTACAAGAATCGGGTCGGCGGTCCAGAGGGGCAACCTCTTGAAATCTTCAAGAAGTCCGTCCCTGCGAAAACGGATCCGCAGTTCATCTTTTAATGGTTCCAGGTGGATGTCTGTGGCGCCTGAATCGACGGCTTGCTCCAGCAAGTTGTCTACGAGATTGATAATAGGTTCCGCTTCCCAGGAGTTGGTGGACTGCTTTAGAATATCTTCGGTAAGTTCCTGGCTGGTGTTGCGGTTGGCGTATGGACTTTGGCTGATCATCCTGCGGATTTGAGCCGGCGAAAATTCCTGCGGCGTTATGTGGCTTACACTCAGTTCCTTTCGGAGTTTCTCTAGCAGGAACTCATCGTATTTGTTGGGGACGGCAACCGCCCCTTCTATGGGGCAGACTCCGATACGTCTTAACCATTGGACACTTATCTTATTCATCTACTGAATTATACAAATAAAGTATAACGTTTTGTGTCGCATATTGTTTGCAAAATAAAAAGCCCCGCGAACGAGTTCGCGGGACCTTCTCTCTCTAATGTACTAAAATGTTAGTCGTTCTTGTTGCGCTTTACCTTGTTTGCCACAGCCTTGGCGCCCTTCTTGACCTTGCCGAAGATGGCGTTGGGCAACCAGAAGAAGGTAGGAATCAGGTACATGGTAAGGATTGCAGACACAATCAAACCACCCACAGAAGCGATACCCATAGGCTGGGTCATTGCTGCCACATCACCACCCATTGCAAATGCCAGCGGAAGCTGAGCCACAACGGAAGCAAGTGTTGCAAGCACGATGGCCTGGAACTTGGACTTTGCTGCGGTCATCACAGCGGAACGTCGTCCCATGGCACCGCTTCGTAGCAGTCGGTTTGCTTCGTCAAGCAATAGAATAGCGTTGTTCACCACCACACCGATAAGCATCACGATAGCCATCAATGCAATCATGGACAGAGCCTTGCCTGTAAAGATGAGGCCCAGGAACACACCGATTGCACCCATAGGAATGGTAGTCATGATGATGAAGGGCTGTGCGAAGCTTTCGAGCAAGGCAACCAGCAAGATGTAGGTCATGAGGATAGCCATGATGATTGCTGCGATAAATTCTTCCACCATGTCGTTCTGCATGTCTGCGTTACCGCCGAAGCCCGTGGTAACACCTTCAGGAAGCTGGTCCTTCATTTCGGCAGCGAGAGCGCCAACCTTACCCATGATTTCACCAGTGGTGTGACCCGGGAGCAAGTTCATAGAAACGTCGATTCGAGTGCGCTTACGCTTACGTTCAATCTTGGTGGGGCCTGCTCCATCTTCGATGAAGAAGAGTTCCTTTGCAGAAACGTAACCCTTGGGGGTCAGCATGGGGAGGTCTTCGATGTCGGCGTGAGTGGCGCGGTCTTTTTCCTGCATACGGAAGTAGACGTCGTATTCTTCGCCGTTTTCAGAATAGGTACCTGCTTCATAACCGCTAACAGCAATATAGTTGTAGGTTGCCATCTGCTGGACGGTAGTTCCGTAGTCGGCCATGGCCTGACGGTTCGGAATCATACGAATTTCAGGTTTACCGGCTTCGTAGCTGGACTTGATTTCCACAACACCTTCAATCTTTTCTGCAACGGCTGCCTTGAGAATGTCGGCAGCCTTGATGACGGAGTCGGCGTAGAGACCGCTAACTTCAAGCACCACGTCACCGGCGGAGTTGTTGCTCATTTCGGAAGCGGAGGTACTCTTGACGGAAATGTAGGCATCAGGAATATCAGCCAGGTAAGGACGGATGGAGTCCACGATTTCGTCGGTACTGCGGGTACGGCCTTCCCAGCGCTTGATCATCTTGTAACGCATCTTGGCCTGATTTACGGAGGTAAAGCCGCTTTCGCCACCCACCGTCACACTGTACTGGCTGATTTCGGGAATGCCCTTCAGGCGGGATTCAATGATCTTGGTAACGCTATCCGTTGTTTCGATATTGGTACCCACAGGCATTTCCAAAGTCACGGCCATCATACCCTGGTCCTGACGGGGAGAAAGTTCCACAGTCATGTGGTTCTTTACCATGTAGCCCACGAACATCACCATGGCGACAAGGGCGCCAACCTGGAAAATCACACCGAAAATGGAGAGTGCAAAGCTAAGGGTCTTGAGGTAGACAAAGCGAACACCGTTCATGATGGCGGGGAAGATGCCCATGATGGCACCAAAGATTCGACCGATAATGCCAGGCTTTTCTTCGATGATGTTGCCATTCTCGTCACGCTTCTTGCCCTTGAACAGGTAGGCTGCCATCAGCGGGGTAAGAGTGAAGGTGATGAGGAGGGACACAACCGTTGCGAACACCATGGTCATACCGTAGGTCTTGAAGAAGATACCCACGATGGACTTCATGAATGCAATAGGCACGAACACGCAAACGTTGGTGAGGGTAGAAGCCATAATGGCCACCATGATTTCAGAAGTACCCTTATAGGCAGCTTCCTTGGGATCAAGGCCTTCTTGCAACTTGGCGTTAATATTTTCAAGCACCACGATGGAGTTGGTCACCAACAGACCCACTGCAGAAGAAAGAGCCATCAAACTCATCATGTTGATACCGAAACCGGCGAAGTACATGAGGGTAAAGGAACCCACCACGGAAATCGGCATGGTCAGTGCTGCGATAAGCATGGTTGAAAGCTTACCCAGGAACAGGAGCAACAAGACGGAGGTCAAGAGAATTGCGACGATAATGTTCTGAATCACGTTGTCGATAGATTCGCTCACTGCTTCAGACTTGTCGTAAACCAGATGGAGTTCGAAACCAGGAGGCAGAGTCTTGTTGACTTCATTCAGACGCTTGATCACACCCTGGGCGACTTCCACCACGTTTGCGTCAGAGCGCTTTTTGATATCCAGAGAAACAGAGTTGATGCCGTTGAAACGAGATGCAGAAGTAATGGTCTTGACGGTGTCCTTCACCTTTGCGACTTCGCCCAGCTTGATAACGCCAGAAGCGGTGGGGAGGTCCAGGTTGCGGATTTCATCGAGGCTGCGGAACTTACCGGCAGTACGCACAGAAGTATTCTTGCGCTTACCGATGACTTCACCCACAGGGTTGTTGATGTTAGAGGCTCCGTACATACCCATCATGGTAGCGATATCTACGCCACGGTTCTTGAGCATGTCCTTGTCCAATTCCACAGAAATCTGACGGGTGGTACCACCGAAGATATCGACGCTAGCAACGCCGGGAACGGAAGTGAAGAGCGGCTGAATGTCGTCTTCCACCTTCTGGCGGAGTTCGGTAGAGTTTGCGGGACCGGTGAAGGAAATGGACATAATTGCAGAAGCGTTAATGTCCACCTTGGAAATGATGGGAGCTTCGGCTGCATCGGGGAAGTCGGCTGCAGCCTGTTCCACCTTGGCGCGGACGTCGTTTGCGGCCACGTCAACGTTGATGCCCATGTTAAACATGGCAACGATAATGCCGTAGTTTTCCATACAGATGGACTGCACGTAGTCGATACCGTCCACCAGTTCCACCTGTTCTTCGGCGGGCTTAATAATTGTAGATTCGATTTCTTCCGGGTTTGCACCAGGGTAGACAACCACTGCGGTTACAACGGGAATATCGAATTTCGGCATCAAGTCCACCACCATCATACGGTAGGTGTAGATACCGAACACCACCACGGTCAAGATGACCATGAGCATGGTGATTGGTTTGTAAATACTTGCCTTAATCATTCAAAAAGTCTCCCGGGATTATTCTACGATGAGAACCTTGTCGCCGTCGTTCATCTTGGACTGACCTTCGACCATCACGACGTCGCCATCGCTAAGTCCATCTACAATTTGGACATCTCCGTTTGCCTGAACGCCAACCTGCACAATCTTGCGCTTGGCGTTACCTTCGCCATCAACAGTCCATACTGTGTTAAGACCGTTGCGGTAAACGATTGCTTCGGCAGGAACGACTACGCCGCTAACCTGCTGCATGTCCATGTCCGCTGTAATGTACATGCCGGGGAGGAGCTTCTTGTTCTTGTTATCGAAGGTAACTTCAACAGGGAAGAAGCGGGTCTGGGGATTGGCAGCCAGAGGAATAGTGGTCACCTTACCCTTCACCTTCTTGCCGTCGGCGAGGGTAACAGTTGCTGCAGCGCCCTTCTTGAAAAGACCGATGTCCTGGCTGGTAATGTTCAGCTTCAGGATGACCTGGTCCAGCTTTGCGATGGTGCAGAATGTACCCTGTCCCGGAACCTGTCCCACCTGGAACTTCATTTCTGTAACGACACCGGAAGAAGGTGCCAAAATCTTGTTTGCACGTTCCAAAGTTTCCAAGTTCATCTTGGCGATCTTCAGCTGCAGTTCCTGGGAATCCATATCCTGCTGAGTGATGCCGCCCTTGGCGTGGAGATCGCGCATACGTTCGGTTGCCTTTTCCAGGAGGGCAATCTGTTCCTTGGTCTGTTCCAACTGGGTGTTGTCTGCGGAACGTACGTATTCTGCGAGAACCTGATCCTTCGTGACGTTGCTGCCGACCTTTACGTTGATTGCGGCGAGAGGATCGTTCATCTTGGAAATGGCGTAAGTCTGCTGCATGCCTTCGATGGTGCCGCTGAACTTGCGCACGTCGGTAAGCTTGGCCTTGGTTGCCTTTACGACGCGAGCGGGCTTGCCATTCTGCTTCTGGATTTCTTCGATGGTTGCAACCTTGGGCTTGTTTTCCTTTTCATCCTTTTTGAGGTCGCAGCCGGCGAAAAGCAGGGAGGCTGCCATGAGAGTTACGATTGTCTTAACGGTCTTGTTCATTTTCTTCCTCTTTTCTCTTAATATTCACCGGTTGCCTGGAGCAGAGCTTCGTATGCGGAGTTCCAGTTCTTGAGGGCTTCGAAGTATTCCAGCTTTGCCTTACGCAGGCTTACCAATGCGGTAAGCAGGTTTATCTGGGTTTCTCGGCCAACTTTAAAAGCTGCGTCGGTTAGATCGTAATTTTTTTGTGCCAGCTCTACGGAACGTTTCTTCATGTCGATTTGCTGACGTGCGTTTCCGAGGGTGCTGAGGCAGGATTCAATCTGCAGGCGGAATCCGCGTTCTGCCTGGTCCTTGAGAATCTGGGTGGATCGCAAGTCGGATTTTGCCTGGGCAACCTTTTCGGTGGTCTGCTTACCATTGAAGAGGTTCATGGTGACGGCAAGAGCGATATACTTGTTGATGTTCTTGTCCCAGTTAGGTGCATCCCACTTGTAGAATTCATTCTGCTTGTTTGAATATTCTACACCGCCCACAAGTACAACGGTAGGCTTGAAACTGCCTTCTTCGATGTCAACCAACTTGGTGTCGATTTCTTCCTTGGCGGCAAGCTGAGCCAGTTCCTTGCGGCGCTTCTTGACACCTTCCATGGAAAGGTCCGGCATAGGGGTCTTTTCGGGGTCGCGGAATTCACCAGTGAACTTTACTTCGGGATCATAGGGGAGGCCCATGATGTTGAGAATGCCGTTGCGTGCCACGATCTGAGTCTTCTTGAGGCCCTCGATACCCGACTTGAGGCCATCCAGTTCCAGCTGGGCGCGGACAACGTCCAGTTCTGTACCGAGGCCGCTCTGGTATGCCTGAGTGGCCAAATCCACGGCGTTCTGGAGGAGTTCCATGGTCTCTTCGGTGACGGCAACGGAACTATCCAGGAAAATGACGGTGTTGAAGGCTTCATCAACCTGGGCGCGGACGTCATTCTTGGTCTTTTCGAGGGTGATTTCGCTGGCGAGCTTTGCTGTCTTGGCAATTTCAATACCGGTACCCACCTTGCCGCCGGCGTAAAGAATCTGGGTGGCGGTGATGCCCAAACTGGACTGCCAACGGTATCCTTGAGCTTTCATGGCGGAAACAAGTCCGTCAATGCCGCCTGCGGCAGCCATATCATAGGCAGAGGGGGCACCGTAATCGGGGTTTTGTGCCATTCCCTTCATGGCATCGGACATATCTGAACTTGCCTTGACGTCATCCAGGCCGAAAATTCGGGTCACTTTGGCAGAGAGATCGATGCTGGGGTATGCATTGCCGTAGCCTTCGCTAACTGCGGACTGAGTCTTTTTCAGGCTTTCTTCTGCAGATTTTACATCGGATGAGTTTTCAAGGGCCACCTTGATAGCTTCTTCGCGGGTATATACCTGTCCTGCGAACGTCTGAGCGGCCATGCTTAGGGCAATTGTCACAGCCATTGTGGCCGAAATAGCAAGTTGCTTAGACATAATTCTCCTGTTTAATTTTTTTACGTGCCAAATTTAGGAAAATGAGGGGGTGATTCAAGGGCTTTTTTCCCTAGGGTCTGTATGAACGGGCCATTTTGGCGTATGAATGAAGAAAAAAATGAAAGAACCCCCTTTTTTAGGGGGTTCTTTTACATAAAATGTAAAATATTTTTGGCTCTTTTTTCCTCAAAAATGGTTGTAAATGAGGTAAAAAAGATGGAAAAATTACATCAAACCGGGGATTTTCATGCCGCCTGTAATGTCGGAAATGCTGGACTGGGTGGCTTCATCTTTTTTCTTGACAGCGGAGTTGATGGCAGCCATGAGCAGGTCTTCCAGGGCTTCCACGTCGTCCTTGTCTACGGCATCCGGGTTGATCTTGATCATGGTGACCACGCCCTTACCGTTCATGGCGATCTTGACCATACCACCACCGGCTTCTGCTTCGAAACTCTGGGCTTTAAGATCGCTCTGGGCCTTCATCATCTTGCTCTGCATCTTCTGAAGGTCTCTCAACATTTTGCTCATGTCCATAGTATTATTCCTTTCTTATGTTCAAAAATGCGTGTCTAAATTGACTTTTTTCTTTTTTTTATAAATGTTCGCAGTTAAAATATGCTGATTTTATACAAAAAGACGAAAAATTTGGGCAAACATAGTTTTTTTTAGTTGTCCTGCTCCGCCATTTCGAGGTCTTCTTCGGTCTGTTGCACGGTAACCTGGCGCTTGCTCTTGCGGGAATAGATTAGTTCCGCATTGAAAAGTTCCTTGAGGCGTTGGAGGCCCGGCTCCTTCTGGATATCCAGTTCATAGGGGGACATCTGGGCCTGCATTCGTTGGTGAAGTTCCTGGGCGTTGAGGGCACGGGTCTTCACGGAGAGTGCAACCGGGGTCTGTAGGCAATTTTCCAGAATCTGCTTTAGACGTTCCAGGTATTCCGGGTGTTCTTCCATCTGCTTGGGGCCCCAGGCGTCTTTACCGGCGTCGCCTACATAAGTCAGGGCGATGGGGAAGGGGGTTTCCTGGATGTTGCCCGTTTCAAGCACGGAATCGTTGAGGGCCACAGAAAAGGCGAAGTCTCCGTCATCGTTGATGCGGTTTCTGATGGAACCCCAGGCGGCAGCCACTTCGTAGCGGCTGTAGACGTCGCCGTAGTAACCTCCAGAGATGCCCCTTTCCATGGCGGCAAAGGGATTTTCTGCGGCTTGCTGGAGTGCCTTGGCTTCTTCCTGGGCGTCCAGCATATTCTGGACATCAGTTACTTTTTTTTTTAGCGCCTCTTGGTCAGCACTGGCCGAGGCGTTTGCGGGATCGTTGATGGCGGCAAGAGCTCGCCTCAAGTCGACGATTCTGTCGAGCCATGCCATTCGGGCGAATGTTGTTTCTACCAGAAGGCGGGGGTTGGTGCTGTAACGCAGTGTACCCTGGAGGTCGATCAGCATCTTGGAAATGCGGAGGATGTCTACGTTGCCAAGGCCGGGAACGGCGCTCTTGTACTTGGAGTACATTTCGTCGGAGACGTTCAGGGCGTCGGCGGTAAAGGCGTCCAGACGGGAGTACAGCAGGTTACGGAGGAACTTGCCGAAACCATCCAGCAGGGGAGTAAATTCGATACCGCGCTTGCAGGCGTCATCGACCATATGGAAGCAGGCCTTGAGGTCGTGGCTTTCGATGGCATTAATCAGCGTGAAGAACAGTTCTACAGGGGGAATGCCCAGAACGCTGCGTACGGCTTCGGCGGTCATTTCGCTGCCGGTAAAGGCGTAGGCCTGATCGAAATAGGTGAGGCCGTCACGCATGGAACCGTCTGCCTTTTCGGCGAACACGTCAAGAGTTTCGTCGGAGGCGTTGATGTTTTCCTGTTCGCAAATGTAGCGCAGACGGCTGCGGACCTGTTCTACAGAAAGGCGCTTGAAGTCAAAACGCTGCACGCGGCTAAGAATAGTCTGGGGCACCTTGTTGACTTCGGTGGTGGCGAAGATAAAGATTACATGTTCAGGCGGTTCTTCAAGAGTCTTCAGCAAGGCGTTGAAGGCACCGGTAGAAAGCATGTGGACTTCGTCGATGATAAAAATCTTGTACTTGCCGATAACAGGCGGGTACTGCACACGTTCGATCACGTCGCGGATATTGTCCACACCGGTATTGGATGCGGCGTCGATTTCGAAAATATCCATGGGATTGCCGCCGGCAAAGTCCTTACAGCTGGGGCATTCGCCACAGGGGTGGAGCGGGTCGCCGCCGGTGCAGTTCAGAGTACGGGCGAGGATACGGGCACTGGTGGTCTTACCGACGCCGCGGGTTCCGGTAAACAGGAAAGCGTGGTGAAGACGGCCCCCTTCAATTGCATTCTGAAGGGTTTTTGCGATGTGTTCCTGACCGACCATGTCGGAGAAAGATTGCGGACGCCACTTACGGGCCATTGCTACGTATGCCATGGGCTGGAATATAGTAAAATAGTTTAAAGGGTAAAGTTTAAAGGGGACAGATTAAGGGGGGAGGGTGGAGCCTGCGGCTCCTTTGAGGTTGTTAGGTCGCTCGCGGGGCTCGCTTTTTAGGTTTCAGACTCCAGGTTTCAGACAACTGGTATGAGGTGCTAGAAGTGAGGGGTGAGATATGAGTTATCAGATACGAGTTATGAGGTATTATAATCGCGCCGGAGGCGCCTAGAGTCACCCTGAGGACGTTCAGGGTCTTATGCACTCATGAGATTCCGAAACAAGTTCGGAATGACAAACGCAAACACTCGTCAAAGCCATATCTCATAAATCCTTTTCACTATTCACTGTTCACCCTTCGCTGTTCACTATTTTATTGTATCTTTAGCAAAAACAAACGAGGTACTAATGAATCCGAATCTTGCTCTTTTGATCCTTTCCTGGCAGGTGGCTTGCCTTTTTCATGAAACTGAAACCGAAAAACTTTTGCCGGGTTCCGCCTCTGCAACTGAAGCCGAAAGCGATGAACTGGACAAGATTCATGACGAACTGACTCCGAACGTAAGTTGGGACGATTTCAATAACATCTATGGCAAGTTCCGCAACGCCAAGGATCGTATTGATGCCTGTGTGGCAGCCATCAAGGGTGAGTCCGAAGAATTTAAGCGTGCTGTGCTGAACGCCATGATCCGCGTGGCAGAAGCTTCTAACGAAGACGGAAACGCAAGCAACATTTCTCCCGAAGAAAAGGCCTTTATTGGCCAGGTGAAGGACGCCCTGGGAGTTTGATAGCTTAGAGCTTATAGTTTAAAGGTTAAAGTATAAAGGAAAAATCCTCGCAGCTGGACTGCGAGGATTTTTTGATGTTCAATCTTTTTTGAAGCCTAAAGGTTAAAGTTTCTCTTTACGCTTTGACCTTTTCGCTTTCCGCTATCTCAGAACGATGTCGCCGTTAGCAACCAGCTTGTCGCGGAGCTTGTTGTGGGCCTTGTTCACTTCGTCGTCGGTCAAGGTGCGGTCCATGGTCTGGTAGGTCAGACTATAGACCATGTTCTTCTTGCCGGCTTCAATCTTTTCACCTTCGTAGATACTCTTGAGGGAAATCTTGGCAAGGTTCTTGGGATTGAGACCCTTGATGCGGGCGACGATTTCTTCGTGGGTGAGGCTCTTTGCCACTTCCAGGGAGATATCGCGGGTAGAAGGAACCTGACGACTGAAGGCCTGGAAGATAATCTTCTTGTGGCTTTCTTCAATCATCTTGTCCAGGTTAGCTTCCATCACATAGGTTTCGTAACCGATTTCGAAGGACTTGGCTACAGACGGATGCAGGGCGCCCATGGTGCCGAGAACGGTCTTGCCGCAGACGATTTCGGTCTGCTTGCCCGGATGCATAAAGGCTTCCAACTTTTCGGGAACGCGGAATTCGACAACGAGACCGCAGCGCTTGAAGAAAGACTGGACCAGACCCTTGAAGGCGGCAAAGTCAATCTGAGCGGGCTTGTCGTTCAGCGGGTTCACGTCGAATGCACCAGCAACGGTAAGGGCGATGAGGTTGGATTCGTCAAAGCCGTTGTCGCGGACGTCGGCACGTTCTCGCTTGAACTGACCCTTGGCCACTTCGAACAAGCGAACGGAACCGGGGCGATTCTTTTCATTTTCGGCAACGTTCTTCAGCAAGTTGGGGAGGAGAGAAGTTGGAACAACGCCCAGTTCTTCGGAAAGCGGATTCAGAAGTGCTGCAGGGTTTGCGCGGCGGTCAGAAGCGTTGGTGCCGAAGAGAGCCTCGGTGCGAGCCTTGCTGGTGAAGCGCAGGTTCAAGCATTCATGGAGGCCCATGGCAGAGAGAGTTCTGCGGATCTTTCTGTTCATCACTTCCACAGCCGGCAGTTCGTTGGGCTGCATGGTGAACTTGGGCAGGCTGTAAGGAATGTTGTCGAAGCCTACGAGACGTGCCACTTCTTCAATAAGGTCAACTTCGCGTTCCAGGTCCGGACGGTTACCCGGAATTTCGAAGGTCATGGTTTCGCCGTTCTCTGCAGCCAGCTTCAGGTTGATGCTGGTGAGGTGCTTGCGGATCACGTCGGCAGCGATGTCCATACCGATGATCTTTGCAACGCGGGAAACACGGAGGTCAATCTTGGTCAGTTCCTTCTGGTGGTCTTCGCCGGTGTATTCCACGCAACCCTTCAGGACCTTGCCGCCAGCCACTTCCTGGATCATGGCGCAAGCGTACTTGCTGTATTCGTCCTGGGTGGTGGTGTCGATGCCACGTTCGAAGCGGTAGCTGGAGTCGGAGCCAATGCCCAGACGCTTTGCCTGCTTACGGACGATGGTGGGGTTGAAGTAGGCGCTTTCCAAGAGAACGTTCTTGGTGGTGTCCACAATTTCGGATTCTACGCCGCCCATGGTGCCGGCTACGGCTACGGGACGGTCGCCATCGCAAATGACCAGTTCAGCTTCGGTCAGTTCGTGGTCGGTGTGGTCGATGGTCTGGATCTTTTCGCCCTTCACAGCGCGACGGACCTTGATCATGGAACCCTTCAGCTGATCCATGTCAAAGCTATGGAGGGGCTGACCTACGTCCATGAGGATAAAGTTGGTAACGTCCACAACGTTGTTGATGGAGTTCATGCCGACGGTGTGGAGAAGTTTAGCCAGCCAGCTGGGGCTCTGCTTGACTTCAACGCCCTTGATGACGCGGGCGGTATAGCGGGAGCAACCGCAACCGGGGATAACTTCAACAGATGCTGCGGAGGATGCGGCTTCTGCTTCTTCAACCAGGTTGTAGGCCAGGGGCTTCAGTTCGCGACCGAACTTGGCTGCCAGTTCGCGGGCGACACCGCGGTGGCAAAGTGCGTCGGGGCGGTTGGGGGTGACGTTCAGTTCGAAGCAGACGTCGTACATGCCCAGGCTTACGAAAGGAGTGCCGGCGGGGATGGAGTCGTCCAGAACCATGATGCCACCGTGGTCGTCGGAAAGGCCGATTTCGTCTTCAGCGCAAATCATGCCGAAGCTTTCTACGCCGCGGATCTTGGACTTCTTCATCTTGAGGACGGTGCCGTCGCTCATGGGCAGTTCTGCACCGATGGGAGCGAGAACCACGGTCTGGCCTGCAGCAACGTTAGGTGCGCCGCAAACCACCTGAACAACTTCCTTGCCGTTGTCGACTGTGGTGATGTGGAGGTGATCGCTGTCCGGATGGTTTTCGCAGGTGAGGACCTTTGCCACCACCAGCTTGTCGTAAACCTTACCCGGTTCTTCGATGCCTTCAACTTCCAAACCGATGGAAGTCAATGCTTTTTCGATTTCTGCCACAGATTCCGGCAGATCCACGTGACGCTTCAGCCAACTTAAAGAAACTTTCATCTTTTATTCCTTTTTTAACTGCATCCTGTACTGCAATCTTTTTTAAAGACAGCAGGCTCTTGTGCAGCCCATAAATTACGCGGGACAATTTAGAAATAATAAAAGCCTCGGTCTTGGGACCGGGGTGTTAAAATGCGTTTTGACAGCGTTGGAGACTCTTTGGGGCTGGACCTAGGCGAACTTTAATGCGGGCAGGATTTCTTCGACGAATGCAGTAATCCAGTCGGGGTTTGCATTTAGGCAAGGAATACGCTTGAGTCGAGGACCGCCAGCACTGTAATAGATCTGAGACACCTCGTCGTCAATTTCGTAGATTGTTTCCAAATTGTCTGCGGTAAAGACGGGACTTACCACAACGACGGGTTTGTTTTGTTCGCCCAGCTGCTGCAAAGTCTCTGCCAGTGATGGCCCCAACCACTTTCCAGAGGGGAGCTTGCCGGGCTTGTACTTGCTTTGGTAAACCAGGTGGGCTTCTCCGCTGAATTTGTCGCCTGCAATTTCTGCGAGGCTTTGGCAAATGCTCTTGAAACTTTGTTCGCAGTCGCTGCGGTAAGGGTCGCTTGCGTTTTCTACACGCCAACTTTGGATCGAATGGAATGACACAAGAAGGGTGTCTTCCTCTTCGATTTGCTCGCTAATGGTTTTTGCCACTTCTCGGGCCCAGGCTTCGTTTTGGCAGAAACCTGTGGCAGATAAAATCTTCCCCTTGAACTTGATTTTCCTGGCACAGTCCAATACGTTGTCGATGGCTGCCTGTGTGGTAACGCCAGATCGCTGCGGGTACAAAGGCAGCATGTGAACTGTGTCGACACCGTCTTTTTCAAGTTGCTTTAGGGTTTCGCTAATGGATGGAGTACAGCCGTATTGATAGGCGAGACGGATTGTGACGTAGTCTTCAACCTTGTGCTGTTCCAGTGCGTCCGATGCGACGAATTTCCTGCGGAGTGCCGTCAGAAATTCTTCAGAGTACGTTACCAGCGGCATTTCCTTGAAATCGTTGCTGTTAAACATCTGAAGGTATTTGTCGTAACTAGAAAATTTGCCCTTTGGCAAAATGACGAACTTTAATAGCAGCTTCCAAAATAAGCTCTTCTTGCCTATGGTATGCCAGTCTCCAAGAAACTGATGGAGATAAGTCTCGATGTCATCGACATCAAGATTGGCGGGGGAGCCTAATTGAACCAGAAGAAGAGCGGTTGACATTACCTGCGGCGGCTCTGCTGGAAGTTGTTTTCCTTGCGTTCGTAGGGCTTGCGCTTCAGCTGGTCTAGAACAGATTGCAGTTCCTTGGGCAGGGGGCAATCGAAAACTTTCTTTTCGCCCTGCCAGTCGAATTCCAGACGGCAACTGTGGAGGAATAGACGGTGCAGGCCCAGCTGCTTCTTGATTTCGCGATTCAGGGCGAAGTCGCCGTAGCGGGAGTCGCCCAGCAGGGGGTGACCGATGCTTGCGAAATGGGCGCGAATCTGGTGCATACGACCGGTTTCCAATTTAATCTTAACCAGGTCGAAACCGATGTAATGCTGCTTGACGCGGTAATGGGTGACGGCCTCCTTGGCGTCCTTGGAGTCTTCGCCAACTTTCATCTTGCTACCCTTGGCGGCGTCGGTGCGGGTCAGTTTTTCGCTGATGGTGCCGCGGTCCTTGGAAAGGTTGCCCTTGACCAGGGCGAAGTAATACTTGTCTACTTCGTGTTCGCGGATCATGCGGGTAAGTTCGCGGAGGGTGTCGCCGTGGAGGGCCACCATGATCATGCCGGAAGTTTCCTGGTCCAGTCGGTGGGCGATGGTGGGCTTGAAGTCCAGATCTTCCTTGCGGCCCCATTCCCACAGGTATTCCACCAGGCTTTCGCCGGGCTTGGTGCCGGAACCGGGCTGGCTTGCCAATCCCGAGGGCTTGTTCACGATCAGATAATCTTCGGTCTGGATGACGATGTCCAGTTCCTGAGCGCCCCAGTTGGACTGCTTCTCGGCGCCAGACATGTTCTTGCCCCAGGTGGATTTGTTCTTGGCGAAGCCTGTGACTGCAGATTTGTCGCGGTTTGCGCCTGCTGCGGAACCCGCTGCACCGGGGAAGGAAATGATGTTGGATTCGCCTGCTTCGTAGGCGGCTTCTACTTCGGCCTTGATCTGTGCGGACTGGGCGCGGCTCATGTCCTTTTCTTCTTCGGAAACGGACTTGAAGTTTTCATAGATGTTTACCAGATCGCCTTCCTGGAGCATCTGGTTTGCCTTGGCGACCACGCCATTGACGCGGACTTTCTTCTTGCGGATGACGGAGAAGAATACGGAGAGGGATTCCTCGGGGAAAGCCTTGCGGAGGAATCGGTCGAGACGCATATTTGCGAAGTTGCGGTCAATCTGGCGAGTAATCATATCAAACAGTGAAGAGTGAAAAGTGAATAGTTATGAGTGGTGAGCTATGAGCTGTGAGCTAAAGCTAGGCGCCTTCGGCGCGATTATAAAATTCAAGGCTCGCTGCAGAAAACTCACCGCTGAACAGGGCGCCTTTGGCGCGATTATCTACCTGAAAGGAGCCGTAGGCTCCGACCTCATACCTCATACCTGATACCTATTTCTTTGCGTAGTGGGCTAGACGGATGCCGTCGGCGGCGCTGGTGACGATTCCACCGGAGTAGCCGGCACCTTCACCAAGAACGTAAAGACCCTTGGTGTTGACGCTTTCTAAAGTTTCGTTATTGCGGGTGATGCGGAGGGGAGAACTGGTTCGAGTTTCCGGCGCCACAATCAAACCTTCTTCAATAAAGCCTGGAATCTTCTTGTCAAAATTCTGGAAGCCTTCTGCCAGGGAAGCGCAGATGGTCTTGTCCATCCAATCCCACATATTGCTGTTTACCAGGCCGCAGGGGTATGTGGTCTTGGGCAGATTCTTGTCGACGCGTTTTGCCAAAAAGTTCTTGATGGTCTGGGCGGGAGCGGCGTAGTTCTTACCGCCAACGGCGTAGGCGTCCGCTTCAATTTTGCGCTGCAAGTCAAGACCGCCAAAGAGGGTGCCGGCAGTCTTGATATCGAAACCTTCTGCACCCGGTGTAATAGGAACTGCGATGGCGCCGTTGGCCAAAGGACCGTTTCGATGGCTGTAGCTCATGCCGTTGGTGGCGAGAGTGCCGGGTTCTGAAGCGCAGGGCACCAGGACACCACCGGGGCACATGCAGAAACTGTAGGCAGAACTGGTCTTGTTCAAGGTCGGCGTTGCCAAAAAATATTCTGCGGAACCGGTAAGTTTAGTATCAATGTCGCGACCCAGCTGGCGCATGTTGATAAGCATCTGCGGGTGTTCTACGCGAACGCCCATGGCGAACGCCTTGCTTTCGAGAGAGACTCCGCGAGCATGGAGCATCTCGTAAATGTGACGTGCAGAATGGCCTACGGCGAGAACCAAGGCCTCGCAAGGCTGCCAATGGCTGGGGCAGATTTCTGCGAAGTCTGCAGAAGGAACTTCTCCCAAATTACGGCGGGACACGTCCCGCAGCTTGATGCCGCAAATCCGTCCGTCCTTGATTTCAATATCTTCCAGGGTGGTGCTGTAATGAATCTTGCCGCCCAGTCGTGCGATTTCGGCGCGAAGCTGACGTAACATCAAAACCAGTCGGTCCGTGCCGATGTGGGGCTTTGCAAAGGTGACTACGGATTCATCGACGCCGAAGGATACCATGTCCTTTAGTACCGCTTCAGAAAACAGGTTGCGACTGCGGGTGTTCAGTTTTCCATCACTGAAGGCACCTGCGCCTCCTTCGCCATAGAGCACGTTGCTGTATGCATTGAATTTTCGGTCTACAAAGAAACGGCGGATATCCCTAAAACGTTCTTCTACCAGTTTGCCTTGTTCGTAGAGGTCCACAGAAAAACCCTTGCGAAGCAAGTGTAGGGCTGCCCACAATCCGCTGGGACCTGCACCGATCACATCCACATGGCCTGCCATGGGAACGGTGTTGCGTTGGGGATCATTTTCCAGGGATTCGGTTTCTCGTGTGGCGGCCACCAAGCCCTTGGCGTGATTGCCCGTGGCTCGCAACTGGCGCTTTACTTCAAAAATGACATTGTAAGACCACTTTGGGTCTCCCTTCCGGCGGCTATCCAGAGAAAAACGTTCCACTTCCAGATTGAAGATTTCTTCGGGATGGATTCGCAATTCCCGGGCCAAAGCGGCTCGGTACTCACCCTTTTTGGCGAGGGCGACGGAAAGTTCTCTGTAGCGGTAAGTATACATCAACCCAAAGGTAGAAATTTACAGCGTACCTTCGTAAACCACAAGACGTTTTCCGTCGATGGTGACGGCCATGCCGCTTTCCAGAGCGTTGAAGGCACCCTTGGCTTGGGCGAGCCATACCAGGCGGGGGTTGATCAGAGGCAAGGTTTCTGCAGGAATTCTGCTTTCGCCGTCTACAATTACGCCGCGAACGTCTCGGAGTACGGGAATGTATTCTTCGGTCAGAGTGTTGCACAGCAAGATTTCGTTGCTGTCGCGACGCAGAAGCATGTAGGCTTCGGTGGGGGTCTTTGCGCGAAGGATACGGCCGTTGGCGCGGGCAATATCTGCAGAGGCGCAGCCGCCCTGTTCGCCCTTCACCAGTTCGTTACCCACGTGGAGGACTCGGATGGTGTTCACAATTTGTGCGCTAATGGGGTAGCCGGAAGCCATGACGATGCGGTCGGAAATGTGGACGGCTCCTGCGTCGTAGGCGCTCTTGATAGCGTTCTGCACCATGGAATCGGAGTCGTTTACTTCTTCGGCAAACAGAGGGAATACGCCCCAGTTCAAGAGGAGCTGGCGCTTGACCTGTGCGAAGGGAGTTACAGCAAGGATCGGCTGACTGGGACGGAACATGCTGATCATGCGGGCGGTGTTTCCGGTAAGCGTCGGCGTGATGAGGGCAGCGGCGTTCACTTCGCGGGCGGTCTGGTAGGCGTTCTGGGAAACGATGCGGCTCATGTCGCCCTGCAGATCCATTTCGAAGGATTCCCGCATCTTCTTGTAGTATTCGGGAGAATATTCTACGGTAACTGCAACGCGGACCAGAGTTTCTACCGCTTCGATGGGGTAGAGACCGTTGGCGGTTTCGCCGGAGAGCATCACGGCATCGGTACCGTCGAAAATAGCGTTAGCCACGTCGGTCAATTCCGCACGGGTGGGGCGGGGGTGCTGAATCATGGAGTCCAGCATCTGGGTGGCTGTAATGACGGGCTTGCCCAGCTGGCGGCAGACGCGGATGATGTGCTTCTGGGCCAGAGGAATTTTTTCGGTGGGCAGCTGAACGCCAAGGTCACCGCGGGCAATCATGATGCCGTCAGCCGTGGCGGCAATTTCGCGGATGTTGTTCAGACCTTCTTCGTTTTCAATCTTGGCGATAATCTTTGCCTTGGAATTGAGACTATCCAGATAGCGACGGATTTCCTGGACTTCGCTGGCGTAGCTTACGAAAGAGGCGGCGATAAAGTCTACGTCCTGTTCGGTACCGAACTTGATGTCGTTCTTGTCCTGTTCGCTCATGATGGGAAGGCCGGCGTGAAGACCGATCAGGTTCACGTTCTTCTTGCTTCCGATGGCTGCGGAATTCTTGGCGACGCACTTGACGGTAAAGCCGTCCGTTTCTTCTACGTCTAGTTCCAGGAGGCCGTCGGCAATAAGGATGCGGTGGCCGGGTTCAATCTTCTGGGGCAATTCCTTCCAGGAAAGGCTCAGCTTTGCCGGTTCGTTTTCGGTGGCGCCCTTGGTGAGGGTGTCGTCGACGGTTACCCAAACTTTGTCGCCCTTGTTGAACTGGATGACGGCATCACCCTCGGTATTGCCGGTGCGGATTTCGGGACCCTTGGTGTCCAACATCAAGGCGATGGGTCGCTTGAGGTTGGCAGAAACGCGCTTCACCCTGTCCATGGCATCCTTGTGGGATTCGTGGGAGCCGTGGGAGAAATTGAATCGGGCCACGTTCATGCCTGCGATAATCAGGCGGGAGACAACTTCGTCATCCTTGGTGGTGGGGCCCATGGAGCATACAATTTTCGTCTTGTGGGTGAACATTTTTCGCCTCTTTTTTTTTCGTCAGAAATCAAACTATTAATTTTCGGCGCCAATGATAAAAATTTTTAACACCTTCCCAAAGGGTAAAAGTGAACGTACTAAAAATGTATGAAAAAGGCGGGGCATAAGCCTCGCCTCTCAATGTTCTTTCTATACAGTATGCGGTACTTTTACGCTTACCGTATTAAAAAATGTAGTTCACGCGGATACCGCCGTAGATGTCGGTGTATTCATCGCGCTTGCTATCGGGACGCAGATACATGGCCGTGCCGGCAAACCATTCGCTGCTCCAGTGCTTGGTGTGGTTCACCTTTACGTTCAGACCACCAAGAATATCCATTTCTGTTTCATCCTGTTCGCCATCGTCTTCCCAGGTGGTAAGCAGGTAGCGGAATTCTCCGTTGATGCCAAGCGTCAGGAACTTGTTCATGAGGGGAATCGTCATTTCTTCGTCGACATTGATTTCGGATTCCTTCATTTCGTCGCGAGTATAGTTCTTGAAGCGGGGGCGGACAATTAGGCTGTTCTGGAGAAGGTCTGTTTCCAGAGTCCATGAAAGGGGATAGGTGTGTTCCAGATAATCGGCGCCGCCGAAGTAATAACCCATCTTGCCCCAGGTAGAATCAGCGAGGTCCAGCAAGTTGGCAAGGCTATCCTTGTAGAATTTGGAATAGTCAGATCTGATAGAGAGGACTCCACCCACCTTGACAATGGATTTACCCTGTTTCAGGGATACATCTGCTGCCCAGGTATGTCTGAAAATTCTTTCCTGGAAATTGGAGGCCAGGTAGTCTTCAATGGCATAGCCGGTGTACTGAGCCCAACGTTCTGCGTCTACGGTTGTGGAATTTTCGTTGTCGGTCAGTTCAATAGTTTTCTTTCCCTTGCGAGGTGCAAACCAATCGTCTAGGAAAACTCCGTCCTTGTAGAACTGGTTCACCTGCAACTGGTAGGGACGATATTGAGTGCGGTATTCAAGATTGTAATTCAGTCTTGTAGAAATGTTGTTTGAGATCTTGAATGTGTTTTCTAGAGAGAAATTCTGGATGTACTTGGTTCTGTCGTTATCCAGTTCATGTTCTTCCTGCCAACTGTCGGATGCCTCGTCAAAGAATCCCCAACGGGTTCCTTCACCAAGGCCGAATAGGTTGGTGTTTCCGTGGTTGGCTGCGTTCTCTACGTTAATCTGGTAGGCGAAACCAAGAGTCCAGTAATCTCGGATTTCCTGTTCAATGCGGCCGCCGAATTCGCGGGTGTCGGAAAGCTGGTCTGGGGAACCTGCGCTGTAGAAGTCTTCGCCTACATACTTGACGTGAGCCGAGATAGTTGTCTTGTAGATGCTCCAGTCAAGAGAAGCGCCGATGGCGAAATTCTGACTGCCCCAGTTGAGGCCCATAACGCGGCTGTCTTCGATATCGCTGTCTTCTTCACGCTTGGCAAGTTTCGCATCGCGAATGAGGGTGCGCAAAGAGTCGCGCATCTGGCTGCGGGTGAGAGTGGTGTTGTCTCCGAAAATGTTGTAGAGTTCCTGGTCGCTGAGGGTGCGAATTCGGGATTCGTTGTTCATAAGCTGACGGAGAGTTCCCATGGAACTTACGTTCAGTCCTGCTTCGCTAAATACCTTGTTTGCTGCGCGTTCCTTGGCGACGTCGGCGGTGTCTGCGCGACCTACGGCCACAGAGCCATTCAGTTCAATGTCTCCAGGATAGAATAGCCAGTTTCCGTCGGCGTACATGGTGAAGGAAGTCTGCATCGGTTCGCCGGTACTTCTGCTGGAACCGTCGCGGAGCAGCGGGTCTTCCATTTCGTCGTTGGCGTAAATGATTCCCACGGTGGCGTCGAAACGGCGTACGGGCGCCCACTTGAAGGAGGCTCCGTAGGCAAGACGCTGGGCCTGGAGTTCTCCATCTTCAATGTATTCTTTGTAAATAAGGGGGTGACGGTCATTCCAGGCGTAAGGGCGGCGGGCTTCGCCAAAGAAACCGCCCAGTTCAAAGAGGGGCATGTCTGCGTTGTTTCTGAGGAGCGACATGGTGTAGCCTACACCGAAGATGGGTAGGTTTGACATGTAGATGTCCCCCTGACTTTTCTGGAAGTCACCTAGAACTAAATGGTTGACTTGGTCTGTGTAGGAGAGGGTGACCGGGTTTGGTGAGAAGTGATTCCAGGAGTCTGCAGAGAGGTCTGCGTTAAATTCGATGGTTCGACCGTCTGGAGACTGCATCAGCAAGTAGGCGCTGGCTTCAGCACCGAATCCCGGAACCTGGAATGTATTTTCGTAGGACTTGCCGGTGATGACATGGTGGTAGTTTCCGCCCAGCATGACGTTACCGATGATGTTCCAGGACTTTGCGGTAGAATCCTGCAGGGCGGATTCCTTTTCGCGGGACTTGATCAGGTTTCCGATCTTTTCGTCGGGGTCGGTAATACGTTTCTTGATTCCGAAAATCTGCGGGTCTTCGGAAAGGGCTCCTGCAACAGTTCTGGAATCTACCGTAAAATCGTTGGCGTTGCCGGAAATGCTTTCTGAAACGGAATTGTCGAGAACGTCAGCGGCGCTTGCTCCCACGGTATTTTTCGATATGTCGGAATTTTTCAGGGTCAGATGGCTGTTGCCCATATCCAGAATACCATAGCCGTTTTCCTGGATGGTGGTTCCGCTAGCATCAATGTATCCCAGATTGGAATTGTAGATGGCTACGGTGTTCTTCTTGAAGACAACGTTGTCCAGGGAGGCCTCGCCGTAGTTGGATACATGGAGGGCTGCACCCTGGTTGTCGGTAAATTCGCAGTCCGTGATTTCTGCCTTGCCGTTACGGATATAAAGACCGCGACCTGTACTGTTCTTGATAGAACTTCCGTGGAGGTTCAGCCCTGTGTTTTCAATGACGACTCCGTTTTCTGCATCGGTAATGACTGCGTTACGCAACTCGGATCCGTTTTCGCCAGAAATTGTGATGCCCTTCCAATCGCCGGCCTTGGGTGTCCTGGCTGCGGATTTGAAAACGACTGCTTCGGTGCTGATGCCTGCAGCCACAATCTGACCTTCGACTTTCAGCTTGGAACCGGGAGTGAACTGGAGGATGACTCCCGGTTCGATGACCAGGGCCGAAGCCTTGTCTACAAGCAAGTCTCCAGTGACAAGATAAGGGGATTCGCTTGCTCGCAGAAAACCGCGGATGTTTCCGCTGATGGCGGTGCCCCGAAGAATGGGGGACTTCTGTGCTGGGGTCTGTTCTGTCTGGGCTGCGGTTTGAGCTTCTGCCTGAAGTTCAGTTTGTGCAGAGGAAAGGCTTGCTGTTAACGCGATTGCTGTAATAAGAACGTGTTTCATTAGCGAACCTCGTAAATCTTAGTTGCGTTCAAGGTCTCGCCGCTCTTCAGGAATACCTTGATCTTGATTTCGGTAGTCTTCCCTCGGATGATTCCTACCTGCCTGTCAAAAGCTGTTCCATGAAAATCGGTTTCGGTGAGAACGTCATCCTTTTCGCCGGACTGGCTAATGACAATGCGCTTGATAAACTGGGGATTGTTTTCGGGCAGCCCGTTAACCTTGAAACGGATCATCTGGTAAAAACGATTGGTGTGGTTCTGGGGCGGGCGCGGAACGCGGAGGCGGATCTTCTTCGGTCCTTCGACATCCAGGGTGGCATTAGTCTTGGGGAAACATCCCAAGGTCTTGCTAACCTTGCTTGTGTTGCCTGCCAGGTCTTCTGCAGTAAAGTTGTAGTTGTGGATGCCCTTGGTGGTCTTCAAGGTGTATTCACCGGAGTTTCCGTAAATCTGGTCGATGCCCTTGACTCCATCTACATAGGGGGTCAGTATGACCTGGTCACCTTCAGTATCCTTAATATTTAACTTGATAAAGCACTTGAGGGAATCGGTCCTTGTGATGCCGATGGTTGGAGAAATTGTATTGATGGTCTTGCTGTTCTTCTTGATGGCCAGCTTGAGTGTTGCCTTTTCGGTTCCGTATTTTTCAGAATTGTATTCCACTTCCACCAGTTCGCTGTTCCAGTTTTTCCAGGAGTCCTTGATGGATAGGTTGTAACGCAAGTGTCCATCGGGATTGCGCAGGAGCAGGTTGTCAGAAACCTTGCCATCGTGGGTTACCGTAAGGGTGGCATTGGGGTCGGACGGATCAAATCTTCCTTCGATGATGGTCGCAGACGGATCGCTAACGGTAAGGGGAGAGCTGGTGATGAGAGTCAAGGGCTCGTGGCCTGCCACAGAATCCCTGGGGGCGGAACTGACATAGTAAGTGGCCAAGTTTCCGCAGTCAAAGCTGGTCTTTCCCACTTGGCAGGTGACTGTAAATTTCTTCGGACCTTGCTGTTTCGGAGACCATTCCGGGGTGAAGGTGACGGAGCCTTCGTCGGAGTTCTGCATTTCGCCGCCGATACCGACCTTGATGCCCTGGGTGCACTGGCCCTGGATTTTTACGGAGTTTTCGCGGATGGTGTCCGGCAGAGCCTCGAATTCGCAACGCACGCCATCCTTCAATTTTTTCAGGGCTTCTGTACGGAGCTTGTCCAGTTCGCCG
Organism: Fibrobacter sp. UWH6; assembly: GCF_900142465.1. NCBI lineage: Bacteria > Pseudomonadati > Fibrobacterota > Fibrobacteria > Fibrobacterales > Fibrobacteraceae > Fibrobacter > Fibrobacter sp. UWH6. Next base: position 48,466 of record NZ_FRAX01000003.1, on the reverse strand, counting down.
GCTTTCTTGAGCAGTTCCTCTTCCGTGATGGTGGAGTCGCCTGCCAGGCTGTCAATCTTGTCCAGGAAATCGGCGTCGGCTCCGGCGCTCAGGTCAATGACGACCAACTTGTCGCGGTGGGTGACAATGGCTTGATTTTCGTGGATGGATACGGCCTGAGTTCCCATGAACATGTCCATCTTACCAAAAATCAGGGCTGCAATGGGTGTCTGGCGTTCGCTAAGTCCTGTCAGACCGTAGGTTCCTCGGATAGCTGCCGTGGCGGTGCCCGTCTTGAACTTGAAATGACTTCCGCCATTCTGTTTCTGGACGTCGAACTTAATCTTGCCCGACTTGATTTCGGCGGTGATGTAATTCTTCCCGTCGTCTGTCATCACTTCGGTCATGGACACCAGGGAATTCTCTTCGATGGAAAAGTTACTTCCGTCGGGGAGGGCGATGATTGCCTGGGATTCCAGCAGGGTACGGATCAAGTCGCTCTGGTTGACCTTGTTTCCAACATTAAGGTCTTTCCAGTCTCCCTTGCCTTCCTTTTGGATCGTTACTTCGCCAATGCGGGAACGGACCTTGCCCGAGGCGGACTTGGCGGCGAAGGAGTTGGCTACCAGAAGGGCCAGGAATATCGCGATAACTCTAGAATAGCGTGAACACATATTGCCTCTCGTTCAAAGGGGTCTTCATGTCTTTTGGGGCAAATATAGCTTTAGGGGAAGATTCCTTTTTGTATCAAAAATAAAAGTTTGATGTATTCCGTGGACTAAAACCCCTTGGAGATTTGCTCTTTTGGCGAAAAAAGCTATATATATAGAAGTATTTCATAAAAGGATAGCACTATGGAAGTTGAAGAACTGACCGTTGCATTCAGCGACGAAGACTCTGGCGAAGAAGTCATCAAGGAATTGGGCAAGGAGATCCTCTCCAAGGGCGCATGGCCGACCGTCATGTTCCACTATCAGGAAAAGGATCCCAAGACCGGTGAATTCGGTGAACCTAAGGTTAGCCTCCGTCGTTATCGCAAGATGAACGGAAACTTCAAGGCCCAGGGTAAGTTCAAGATTACCGGCAAGGCCCAGGCTGAAGCTATCATCGAAGTTCTCAAGAAGTGGTACAACATCTAATGGACCCTGCTAGTTATAACATCGACTTTCTTACCGAAGGCGACATCGAGAAGTTCCCTTATCAGGACAAGTTTGAAAAGATGGCTCGCAAACTCCTGGCCGAAGAAGGCAAGGAGAAGGACGTCAATATCGTCATGTGTTCCGACGAATTCGTCCGCGAAATGAACAAGAATTACCGCGGTCTGGACAAGGTGACCGACGTGCTCTCCTTTGAATGGCATGCCGAGTTCCCCGGTGAACCCGAAATGCTGGGTGAAATCTACATCGCCCAGGAACAGGTCCGCAGACAGGCTCCGGAGTACGGCAACACTTTCTACGCCGAACTGAAGCGTGTCATTGTTCACGGCCTTTTGCACCTGTCCGGTTACGACCACATCAAGGCTGCCGACCGCAAGGTGATGCGCGCCCGCGAGTGCGAATTTCTTGGACTTGACCCCTACAAGGAGAAGGACTGATGGAATCTCCTGAAAGTTGGGCGATTGTTTTTTTAATCCTTTTCCTTTTTGTTTCCTTCTCTTTCTCGTTAATCAAGGCTGTGTTCAGTGGCATTTACGCCAAGCGTGATGCCAAGGACCGCGAAGGCCGTGAAGAGAAGGTGGCCGCCCTGGTGGAACTGGGCGGATTCAACGAGACCATTTCCATTGGCCGAATCTTCTGCAATGTGGGTAGCGGTGTCCTGGGATTCTATCTGTTCGAGATGCTCCCCTGGGCAAAGGACTTCTGGATTCTTGCGTTCCTGGCCTATATGGTGGTGGCCTGCATCTGCATTTATACCCTTACGGTTTTCTGCGCCAACGTTCTCGGAAACCTGAAACCCGACACCTTGGCCATTGTGCTGATCCCTCTGTTCAAGTGGATCCGCCTGCCCTTTGCGGTACCCGCAAAAATCTGCCACTGGATGTTTGTCAAGATCTTGAAGGTCATGGGTTACGATTCCAAACTCAGCTTCTTGCCCGAAGAACGCCGCGACGCTGTTCAGGCCGACTTGTCTGACGTCCAGGGCGACGATGGCGAAGGTCTGGAAAAAGAAGAACGTCAGATGATTCTGAACATCTTCGACTTTGTGGAAACTCCGGTTCGCGAAATCATGACTCCCCGCGTGGACATGTGCGCCATCGATGTCGATACCAGCCTGGAAGATTTGGTGAAGGTGCTGAACACCGAACGCCATTCCCGCTTGCCGGTGTATAAGGAAACCGTCGACAACATCGTAGGTATCCTTTCTAACCGCGATTTTTTGCAGTGGTACACCGAACATCACGAAACCGAAACTTTCGACATCATGAAGTTGGTGATGCCGCCGGTATTCGTGCCCTACCACAAGAAAATTGACGACATGCTGACCGACCTGCGAAAGACCGGTAACCAGCTGGCCATTGTGGTCGACGAATATGGTGGAACCGCGGGCCTTGTAACCCTGGAAGACATCCTTGAAGAAATCGTTGGCGAAATCCGCGACGAAGACGACGTGGATGAGGAACAGGACGTCCAGAAACTGAAGGACGGCCGCTACATCCTGGATCCGCTGATGACCCTGTCAGACCTGGAATACGAACTGGGCGTGGAACTGGAAGCTCCGGAAAATTCCCATGTGGAAACCCTTTCCGGCCTGATCCAGGCAACCCTCGGAATCATTCCCTCTCCTGGCGCCGAAGTGGTCATCAAGGGCTACACCTTCCGTGTGCTCAAGATGGAAGGCAACCGCATGGAAAAGGTTCTCATGATCCAGCCCGGCAAGAACAAGCCCAAGTCCGGTCCCCGTACGCAGGCCTTCCGCGTCACTTGATTTTGTTTGATTTGGGGACGCAGATCGAGTCCCGCAAACCTAAAAAAGAAGCCCGCTGAAGCGGGCTTCCTTGCGTTAAATTCGCGGTCTGTTTCGTCTGACGATCTAGGTTAAAGTTCGTCAACCGCTTCAGCACGGAGGTTCGTCACGATGTGGTCCTGGCGCTGGGGAGTGTTGTTTCCCATGTAATAGGCCAACATCTTGCCGAAGTTGGCGTCCGGCGGGAGAATCACGGTTTCCAGACGCATCTGGTCGCCAATGAACTGCCCGAATTCTTCGGGGCTGATTTCGCCCAGACCTTTGAATCGGGTGATTTCCAGACCTGTCTTGCCGATTTCCTTGGCGGCCTTGTCGCGTTCGGCTTCGTCATAGCAGTACTTGGTCACGTTCTTGTTACGCACGCGGAACAGCGGAGTCTGCAAGATGAACAGGTGCTTCTGTTCTACCAGTTCCGGGAAGAACTGCAGGAAGAAGGTCATGAGCAGCAGGCGGATATGCATACCGTCCACATCGGCATCGGTTGCGATAATCACCTTGTCGTAACGCAAGTCTTCAAGGCCATTTTCGATATCCAGAGCGCTCTGGAGCAGGTTGAATTCCTCGTTTTCGTAAACCACCTTCTTGGTAAGTCCGAAACAGTTCAAGGGCTTACCGCGGAGACTGAACACGGCCTGGGTCTGCACGTTGCGAGCCTTGGTGATGGAACCGGATGCAGAGTCACCTTCGGTGATAAAGATCATGGATTCCTTGTTCAGTGCGTTCTTCACGTCGGTCAGGTGGACCTTGCAGTCGCGAAGCTTCTTGTTGTGCAGGCTTGCCTTCTTGGCGCGTTCGTTGGCCAATTTCTTGATACCTGCAATTTCCTTGCGTTCGCGTTCGTTCTGGGTAATGCGATCCTGAAGGGCCTTTGCGGTTTCGGGATTCTTATGGAGGTAGTTGTCCAGTTCCTTGGAAACGTAATCCACGATCCAGGTACGGAGCTGAGCGCCTCCCGGAGAAACGGTGGTGCTGCCCAGTTTGGTCTTGGTCTGGGATTCGAACACCGGTTCCTGGATACGCACAGAAATGGCGCCGATAATGCAGTTGCGGACGTCAGACGGATCCAGATCCTTCTTGAAGAAGTCGCGGGCGCCCTTGACGATACCTTCGCGGAAAGCCTGCTGATGGGTACCGCCCTGGGTGGTATACTGGCCGTTCACGAAACTGTAATAATGTTCGCCATACTGGTTGCCATGGGTAAAGGCGATCTCAATGTCGGACTGCTTGAAATGGGCCACCGGATAACGGATAGAATCGTCTACGTGCTTCTGGAGCAAATCCAGGAGGCCGTTGGGGCTGACGTAGGTCTTGCCGTTCATGATGAGGGAAAGACCGTTGTTCAGGTAGGCATAGTTCCAGACTTTTTCTTCCATGTAGGCGGGAAGGAATCTGAAGTTCTTGAAAATATTGGCGTCCGGTTCGAAGAAAATTTCGGTACCGTTCTTTTCGGTGGTGTCCTTTTCCTTTTCTTCGCGGACAAGCACACCCTTGCTGAATTCTGCTTCCTTGACGCGGCCATCGCGGTAGCTCTTGACGATGAACTTGGTAGAGAGGGCGTTTACAGCCTTGGTACCCACGCCGTTCATACCTACAGACTTCTGGAAGGCGTCGGAATCGTACTTACCACCGGTATTGATCTTGCTGACACAGTCGATGACCTTGCCCAGGGGGATGCCGCGGCCGAAGTCGCGGATGTGGGCGGAGTGATCTTCAATGTCGATAATGATCTTTTTACCGGCGCCCATGACGAATTCGTCGATGGAGTTGTCGATAATTTCCTTGACGAGAACGTAGATCCCGTCATCGGGGCTCTGGCCATCGCCCAGCTTGCCGATGTACATACCCGGACGTTCGCGGATGTGTTCGTTCCATTCCAGTGTTCTAATGCTGTCGTCTGTATACTTTGCTGCTGCCATAATCTTTAAATCAGAACGTTTAAGGTTAAAAAATCAGTTCAAAATGTCTATTTCAAAATTTTTCACAAAGATAAACTTTTTCGCTGACACTTTAGTGTCAAGATAGTTCTGCCCCTGCGAACTTTTCGGTCGACAATATAGTAAAAACGAAATGGGAGCTGTTCAAAAGAGCAGTTCCTTGTTGCAAAAAAAAAGGCCTGGCCCTGGGCCAAGCCTTTTCCATAAAAATTTGACCTTGTGGGTTAGACGCCCAGAGAAACTCTCATGAGCAGGCTGAAACCATGGAAAGTGTGGTTAATGGGTTCATAGGTGTTAAAGAAGTATTCACCATGAATCCAGGTGTTGAGACGTCTGTTACGATTCAGTAGGATGCCGCCACCAATGTGAGCCTGGAGGCCGTTGTCGCGGATTTCATCGCTGTTGTATTCGTAATCGATGTCAAAGGTCGTTGCAGACATACCCACGCCAATGTAGGGGGCAATCGGACCAGAGAGGATGGGGTAGTAGAAAGAGAAACCCCAGGCGATATAGTCTGTAGTGATGTCTTCGTACTTATCGTAATTATAGTAGTAGTAATCGCCGTTGTTAACCTTGTTATTTCTGTCGACTGTATTGACCTTGTGGCTGATGTTGAGGGTCAGCATGGTGATTGTGTACTTGGAATCGTACGCAAAGAAGAAATCGTAGGAGGTCAGGGGTTCGTAATCGGTGAATGCGTTGATTTCGTCACCGATGAACTTGGTCAGACCGAGACCGACACCGAAGTAGAGATTGGGAATGCGAGGCTTTTTGGCGGGTGCAGGTTCTGCGGCCGGAGCTGCTTCATAAACTGCAGGAGCCGGTGCTGCAACAGGCTGTGCGGCGGGCTGTTTTGCGGGGGCCTTTGCTACGGGCATGGGAGCCGGAGCAGCTGCGACTGGTTCTGCTGCCGGTTTGGGGGTAGGCTCGGCGACAGGCTCTGCAACCGGTTCGGCGGCAGGTTCTGCCTTGGCGACGGATTCAGCTGCGGGCTCAACGGCAGGTGCTGCAGCCTGATTTTCGGAACTCATGACTTCGGCCAGTTTTGCAAGGGCCTTGTCCATATTCTCTTCCTTGAGAATCTTGACCTGGTGATTCCAGACAGGCTTGTTTTCGGAATCCTGGATCTTGGCGCTGACCATGGTGGCCTGACCCAACTTGCTGACGTTGATGGAGGCTGTCTTCTGGCAACCTTCGGCAACAATCTGGTAGCTGCCCTGGCTGTCAACGTAGTTCTTGAAAAGGGAAGGAATACTAGCCTGGGTTTCGGCGGAAATGCCACTGGCTTCTACAGGAGAAAGGCAGAGAGGCTCTGCTGCGGAAATATATGCGGCAAGAGAAAAAAAGACGGGGATAAAAATTTTCTTATTCATACCGCAAAAGGTAAATAAAAATACGACGGAACGCATGGTTCCGCCGCATTTTCCGTTGTAAAAATGTGTGGTGTTAATCACATTTTTTCTGGGGTGTGGATTTTAACGGATTTGACGTCCTTTGAGATTGAAGTAGCGAGTAGATCCGTTAACATCGGTCTTTTTGATGTTTACGCTTCCCTTGCGAACAATCAGCTGGCTGCCAACTGTGTTTTTCGGGGAAATTTCGCGTTTCCTGGCGATACTGCTCACTTCAAAGTTGGCGGCAGAGGCTTTTTCGACGTCGAATACCTTGCCAGTAGAGGAAATTGCCTGGAGACCGTTGGCCAGGAAGGCGAAGGGGGCATTCCAGTTGATAGCCACTTCGTTACTGGCGTAGCTGCACTTGTTGTCGTAGAAGGATTTGGCGGGAGCGCTTTCATCGCGGTAGTCTACGTTGCCGCAGGACTTGATGTCGGTGGCGGCGGGGTTGGGACCGCCAGAAAGCATGCCGGGGACGGGGGCTTCAACGGTGTCAGCTGTGCTGGGACGATGGTGGGGGTGCATAACCTGGTTCACGCCATAGCCAGTCAGGTAAGACATATCCAGGGGGTTTCTTCCCATGAGGTAATCCAACAGACCTACTGCAGCATCCAGATACTTCTGTTCCTTGGTCAGGATGTAGGAGTAGATCAGGGCCATGCCCTTGTTGGCAGCGAAGCTATTGGAACCCCAGTTGAAATCCTTGCCGTCCATGGCGACGCCATAGCCGTTATCATTCAAAAGGTCAACGATCTTGTCTCCGAGACCCAAAACCTGAATTCTTGCAGAATCCACATCTGCCTTGTCAAAAATGGTGGGGTTGGTGGATACGGTGTAGGAAGTCAGCATAAAGGTGGTAGACCAGGTGGGCAGAGACGTTCTGGAATGGAACAGGGGGACTTCCTGGAACTTTGCCTTGATGGTTTCGTTCTTGCTGATTCGGAAAAGTTCGGCGGCGGCCCAGATTCGTTCGTCTGTAGCGGAGTTGTCGGAATAGGTTCCGGTGCCGACGCCCGAGGGCTGTACAAACTTTGCGTTAGGATTCAGTGTACCCCAGTAGTAAGCTTTTTCGGCGGCGCGAACGCACTTTTCTGCAAAAGCTTCGTCATAAGGCTTGTAGATGTCTGCTGCGAGAGCCATGACTGCTACGAAGTTCCAGGTAGCGGTGATGCTCTTGCCGATTGCGAAACGGACGGATTTGTCTTTTTCGGGCATGATTTCACCACAGAAATTCTTGGTGGTCAACTTGTGGAAAATACCGCCGTCGACATCCTGCATGGTCAGCATCCATTCAAGGTTCCAGCGGATTTCATCAAGAATGTCGGGAACGTCGTTCTTGCTTTCGGGAATGTTCAAATTCAGGGACTTGAAATAGTCTTCGTTCAGACGGTAAAGCTGAAGAAGGGTGTAGGTTGTGATGCCGGAGTTGACAATGTATTTGCCGTAGTCACCTGCGTCATACCATCCCTTGGCTCCATTAAAGGTGGAGATGTTGTCGATGATTCCTGTGGATTCGTGGTATCGAACAGCTGTGTCCGGGTGGCCTGCTGCGCGGGCGTACTTGCCGGCGAATTCTTCGGTCAGTTCGGTGGATGAACGCTGGAAGTAGAAGAACTTGAGGGCGGCCTTGCCGATTGCCTCATAGGCGTTATCGCTGACAATAATGGGGTAGCCTACGGCTTCATCGCCAATGTAGGCCTGGTAGGTGCCTGCCTTGGAAAGTTCGGAAAAATCTACAAGGGAGGCTGCTGTATCGCCTGCGGGTGCCCAAGGTGCCGCTGCAGGAACCTTTACGGACAGAGCCTTTGAACCGGAAGCGTCCTTGAAGGTAACTTCCATGCCTTCTGCGCCAACGACTGCAATTTGCTTGAGTCCCTTGGTCAAGAAGCCAATCTGGTTCTGGTGAACTGTTGCTGCCACAGCACTTTGGGCTGCTATAGTAGAGAACGCAGCAACAGTCAGGAATCTTGCGATACTTTTTTTGAAATTCATAAACCAATCCTCATGTTTGACTATAAAATTAAACAGAGCGAGGATTGTTTTGCTGAAATAATTGCACAAAAGTGTTTTCTGCTGAAAACACCCTAATGTGGAATGATCTAGTAAGTCTTACTTGGAAGAGAGTGCCTTATATAGGGCACGGATGGCATTGCCGCGGTGGCTGATGACTTTCTTTTCTTCAAGTTCCATCTGGGCGAAAGTTCTGGTTTCGCCATTGGGAACGAAGAGAGGGTCGTATCCAAAACCCATATCGCCTACGGGTGCATAATTGATGTTGCCTCGGCATTCGCCTTCATAAATCTTAGGCTCGGTCACGGAGAACTTTCCGTCTTCGCCCTTGATGACTTGCTGGTAGGAGAGGGCGCAGAAATAGCGGGCGGCGCGATCTTTGATTCCCTCAAGTTTTGCCATTAGTTTGTCATTGTTGGCGTTGTCATCGCCGTGACCGCCGGCATAGCGAGCACTGTAAATTCCCGGTTCGCCATTTAGTGCAAAAACTTCAAGACCGGAATCGTCGGCAAGAACGGTTGCTTCGATACCGCGGTCGGCGAGCCACTGGGCGGTAACGCTAGACTTGATGATGGCATTGGCGGCAAAGGAGTTTCCGTCTTCTACGATATCCCCGTCAAAACCGATGTCCTTGAGAGTCTTGAATTCATAGTGGTCTGTTCCCAGGATGTGGGCGAAATCACGAATTTTACCTGCGCTGCCGGTAGCGATAACAAAAAGACTTTTCATGGGTGAGGTTCGGTTAAAGGTTGATGGGGAAGATTAGTAGTGTTCCGGTTTAAGGACGATGAGGATTGCGTCGACGACGATACCTACGCCGCAAAGACCTCCAGTGCAAAGCCAGAGGATTCCCGTCCAGATTTTTCCTTCGTAAAAACGGTGCAGTCCTAGATAGCCTAGTAAGATACAGAGGGCTAGAGCTATCCACTTGTTGTGTTCACCTTGTGCGGGCATAAGCATTCCTTTATTTACCGAGTTAAATATAGAAATTGTTCCTTTCCTGTAACACTTGGATATGTTTGATGTGTTACCCAAAGGAAATGAATTTTTAGAATCAAAAAAAATAAAGTCGGGCGGAGTTTTTTATATTCCCTAATGAATATGAAAAATTATACCGTTAAATGTTTTAAGGTCGGGGCCGTTCTCGCTGCATCGGCTTTTTCTTTTGGTTTGATGTCTTGTGCCGGAAGTAATTCCGGGGTCGATAAGAAGACTGAAATTGATTCTTCTGCAGAAATGGTTGCGCCTGTCATTCCGCTGCCGCCTCCTTCTTCACCGGTTGCCGTTTTCGAAATGAAAGTGGTTTCTGCAGACAAGCAGATTCGTGTGGTGGAAAAGCCCACCATGGCTGCCCTTGATTTTGCCGCCTATTTTAACAATCCTATCCGTTGGGCCGGTAAGGATGAAAAGCCTGAAAATTATACTGGTAAGATGGCTTCCGCCGAGCTGAAGGATTATCCGTTCCCCATGCTGGATTCTCTTTCTGCTTATGAACCGGCCGTTGTCGGTGGACGTGCTCCCATTTCTTGGGAACCTTTTGCCAAGTTGATGTATACCCAGTTGGGTAACGATTCCCTGAATGTAATTTTGAATTCCGTGGAAGCGGTCAAGTGGGACGAACCTGAAGTGTTCCGTGCCTTCCAGAATGTGAATCGCATGTGGGGTGTTCCCATGAGTGACGGTTCTGTGGAATGGTGGGTCGAGGTGATGCCTGCTTTCTGGACGGGTCGCAGTGTTTTCTATGGTAAGCTGAAGTACAAGTCTACTGGAGAGGCTGCTGAAATCCTGAATTACTATCTAACTGGTGAGATGAATGCGGATGATGCCATGAACTGGGCTCGCACTTTGTCTTCTTACTGGTATCCGACCTTGAATACAGATTTGGAACCGCATACGGCAGGTGCTCCCTGGGAAAATGGTAAACCCTTTGCCGTGATGCGTGGCAATCCAATGGGCACGCCTATGTGGATCGGCTTTGAAGTTCCTGCGTTCCGTATGAGTGATGAGGCGATTCGAGCTAAGCAGGTGGCTGATTCTCTGGCCAATTCCGGCGAAGTGATTCCGGTGGAACGTCACTTGGATACAACGTCTGCATTCCGCCTTGAAACTTTGAATGAAGTGAAGGGTTCCTGCCCGGCGAACGAAGCTACCGCAACATTCCGCAAGGCTCTGGCAGAACAGATGGCGAAACTGCCCAAGGAACAGAATGCCTGGGCCGAAGTAGATGCTAACGGCAAGAAGGTGGAGGGAGGTTTCCTCTGGTTCCGTCGCAATGCAAATTATCTGCTGGCTGACAAGATTAGTGCCCAGGATTCTCTCCATAATCCGCTGCCCCGAATGGTAGAATTGAAGCAGTATCTGGATTCTCTTGGTATCCAATTGTTGGTTGTTCCAGTTCCGGTGAAAGAAGAAATCTATGGTGAAAAGCTTGTGCCGGGGACTGCTGCTGACTTGTGCGTCAATCCTGAAGGTCGAGCCTTTACTCAGGAACTTCTGGAAGCGGGTATCGATGTGCTGGATATTTATCCGGCACTTATGTCGGCAAAGGCAGGCGATGAACCGCCTCATTTCAGCTACCAGCGCTACGATACCCACTGGGCCTTGCCGGGTGAACTTGCTGCCATGGAACTTTTGGCCGGCCGCGTGACGCAGTATAGCTGGTACGCAGAGACGGGGGCTCAGCCTGGTTCCCTGAATTTGCAGGAAACGACCACCTTGCGTGAAGGTGATCTGGTGGCTCATTTGCCGGATGCAGAAAAAGCAAAGTATCCTGCGGATACCTTGAACGTGATGAAGGTTTATAAGGGAACTGAAACTTATAAGGGTGGTAAGAATGCTCCTATTCTTTTGATGGGGGATTCTTTTACGGGTGTGTTTGAAAGTGTGGATCAGAAGAGTGGTGGACCGGGTTCCTTGCTGGCTTATGCAACAGGTTTGGATGTACAGGTGCTTACCAGTTGGGGCGGTGGCCCTGGCGTGCGCAGCCGTATGATGAAGATGAAGAAGGATATGCAAAGCAAGAGACTCGTTGTCTACATGATGACAGCAAGAGACCTCTGGCAATCCCCCATGGAGTGGGACGCGCTTCGGTGATGATTAGTTTTGCTCCGGGCGATGCGTTTCGGTTGGGTGAAAACGTATGAAAAAGTCGAAATACATCTTTAAGCTGTTTGTTCCTGGAACTTTGTTTGTTCTGGGGGGTATTGGGTTGTATTGGCTTTGGGGTGGTCAGGGTGGAAATCCTAGCTACTTGGAAATGGCTTGTGGCTTTGAGGGTCGCTCTGTGGATTGCGCTGATTCTACGGATGATTGGCGAAGGGGGCTTGCGTTTTACGACAGTTCCCTTGCAGCTTCGGGTGATACCTTAGGTTCCCTAAAAAAATTGCTCTGGAATTTCTGGGATATAAAATTTGCCGGGGCGGGGGAGGCTGCGGTATCGGAAGGTTCCATTTTACCGTTGAAGGTTCTTGATGCGAAAACCTCGGGTTGTATGGGATTGGCCTGGCTTGCCATGATGGTGGCTGAGGCTCGTGAAATCAATCTTTCTGCAATTCTCTTGCCGGGGCATGTTTTTTTACGCTATGGCTCAGTAAACCTGGAACCTAATCGCCAGGGGTATTCCTACACGGATGACGAATACCGTGAAAAATACAAGTCTGGACCATGGACGGGTTTTGAATTTAAACCGTTGACATCCTCCCAGTTCATGGGGCTTGCCGCCTTTAACATGGGCAATCTGTATTTAAAAGATGATGTACATCACGCTCTGATTTGGTATCGGGTTGCAGAACAGTTTTTTCCTGATTATGAAGGCATAAAGGTAAACCAGCAGGTTGCAAAGAATAGTCTTTAATTTTATAAATTTGGTTGTCTAACCAGGACTATTTATGCCTAAACATCTCAAAAAATATTTGACATCGTTCTTTGCTTTGGGAATGGTATTTTGTTCTCTTTCGTGCTCCGATTCTGAACCGGAGGCGAAGATTGTGATGCCGGAGTATTTTCAGCCTGTAATGGATAGGGATTCTGTCGAAGGTATGCTCCGGATTCTTGCCGCAGGGCACTCAACCTTCTTGGGCTCGGAATATGGTAAGGTCAATGAACGCCCCGTGATGAAGGTGGAATTCGATTACAATTTTTCTGTGGGACGACATGAGGTAACCTGTAAGGAATTTAACGAACTGAAACTGGTGCAGATTCCTTGCGACAACGATAGTCTGCCTGCAACCAATGTTACCTTCTATGATGCGGTTCTCTTTGCCAATGGCAAAAGCGTCAAGGATCATAGGGATACAGCCTATTCCTACACGAAGGCTGTTTTTGACACAGAAGGACATTGCATTGATTTAGAGGGTTTTGTCTTCAGGCCAGAAACCGATGGCTACCGTTTGCCAACGGAAGCGGAATGGGTCCTGGTGGCCTCTACGGGTTGGAATCCTGATTTGTCTTGGAATGCCGGTAATTCTGACTATGTACTGCATCCTGTGTGTTCCGTGAAAAAGACAGGAAATACCCTGTCTAGGAAAGCCGTTAAAGAAGAATTGATGCTTTGCGATATGGCAGGTAATGCCATGGAGTGGGTGAATGACTGGCTTGGTTATTTCAAGGATACTACGATTTTAAATTATACGGGAGCTCCTGATGGAGGCTCTCTTGGTGAACGTGTTGTAAAGGGTGGAAGCTATCGTAATGATTTAACATCCTTGAATGTGTATTCCCGTGGCGATATCTATACGGTGACTTCTTCGACTAGGGCGGACTATGTGGGATTTAGGCTGGCTTATGGTAAAATCGCCAACGCAACATGGTTGTCTTCTGATGGCTCCGCCAACGGGAGCCGCGTACTTTCTCTAGTTAGCTCGTCTACCATGCAGTCCCTGGTGGGAACATTTTCTGCAAAGCTTGCTTTCCGAAACAATGTATCTGGAAACTTGAGCTTTGTGAATTATGCCAGTGGCCGTTCTACCGTTAGGGAAATCCATGATACACTGTCGGTTTATCATCCGGATATTTCCCCTGATGGTTCCAAGGTGGCCTTCTGTACCAAGTCGGAAGGAGTTAGCGGCCGTTCTGAACTTTATGTGCGTAATTTAGATGTGTCTGGTCTCGGTCTGGTTAAACTTGATGTTGAAAGTGCCGCTATACCTCGCTGGCGTGTTACCGAAGATGGGGATACGACGATTGTATATGTGACGGATGCTGGCAACAATAAAAATGATGATTCCTTTAAAGCAACTTCTACATGGCAGGTTTCTTTTGCAAACGGCAAGTTCGGTACTCCCAAGAAACTGTTTGATGGAGCCTATCATGGCGGTGTTAACGAAAAGTTGGCTGTAACCGGTGCTCGTTTGCTCCGTGCAAAAGTTGCCCGTAAGGGGGAAACCCTGGCTTCTTCCGCAAAGGATGAAGTATGGTACAATGGTGAACAGGCCTGTAACGTTTCCTTGTCTAAAGATGGCTCTGCAAGAACCTTATTCCTTGATTTTGGTGGAAAGACTGGTGCTGACTTTGTAGGCGAAAAATACAGAACTCACCAGCGCCTGCTGATTGCCGATGAGTCTGGCAAACTGGTACAGTCTGTTGCCGCTCCCGAAAACTATACCTTTGATCATAGCGAATGGGCTCTAAGAAACAATTGGAGCGACAAGGAAAATTTTGCTGTAGCTACTCTTACCGATTTGGAAGGTTCTCATGTTAGAATTGCCTTGATTAATCTTGCTGACAGTAGCGTGGTTGAACTGATTGAAGGTGATGACCTTTGGCATCCTAGTCTGTGGATTAAGCACAGCGGTCACGCAGGAGGAGAGTCTACGATTGATTGGGATAGTGCTGGCGTCTACCTCGGAGATGGCCATAATCTTGAACAGGCTCGCTATAGAATCAAGATTCAGAAGTTTTGGGAACAGTTAGACCGTACAGAAGTCCTGATGGTCGGAAGTTCTCGCAGTGAAATGGGCTTGAATCCCGACCTCTATCCGGAATGGAATATGCTGAATGTGGCTGTGTCGGGTATTGACGGTCATCGAGACTTGAATTTTATCCGAAACTACGCCTTGAAGCATGCAGACCGTTTGAAGGCTATTGTATTCTCTGTCGATTTGGATAACTGGCGTGGTGTCGAAGATCACTGGGCTTTGATTAGAGATTTTGTGCCTGGGTATATTTATGACGAAAACCACAATCATTGGGAAGATGGAATTCCCGAAGGCTTTGTTGATGCGGTTCGTGAAGCCTATCCTGCAGAAGATGAACTCGTGGAACAGTTTAGTGAACGCGGAAATATTTGGTCTGCTTCTCGCGGCTGGAATTCTGATCCGGTTGACGTCCTGTTTGACTCTGTCTTTACCGATAAACAGCTGGAATTCCTGGATAGTTGCTTGCAGGAAGTGGAAGCTCTGACTGATATTGCTGCAGAAAAAGGCATTTATCTTATAGGTATAATTTTCCCGCAGGCACCCCAATATGCCAATACCGGTAGCTTTGGTGTTTATGGCCTACAACGCAGTATCGCTGTTGAAAAAATCCAGTGGCTGAATGATTTGGCCAAGCGAAAGAAACATTTTATCCTGATGGATGAATACAAGATGGGTTACCATAACTACGCTGATGAAATGGCCTATAATCGTGACCATTTAAGTAGTGTGGGTGCCGAATACATAACAACCCGCCTTGTTGATGTGTTGAAAGGACTTAAGTAATGAAACGTGTATTTAGCCTTGCCTTGTGCATGATGGTCTTGCTTTTCTGGGGCTGTTCGGATTCTGCTAGCAGCTCTACGGAAGAAGGCTATATGCCAAAGGGAATGGTGTATTTTGATCCTGCCGCAGAATTTGACAACTTCCTTGGAACCGATGATGAAGATGCCAAGGAAAATGAAAAGACCAAGATGCGGGTCCTTTTCAACTACAGTTTCTACATGGATAAGCATGAGGTTACTTGTGGCGATTACAAGAAGTTGGCCAAGGGCGAAAAGTGGGGGAAGTTCGTTTCCTGTTCAAAAGAAAATTTGCCTGTGACGAACGTGACCTTCTATGATGCGGTTCTATATGCGAATGCCTTGAGTAAGCAAGAGAAGTTGGATACGGTTTATTCCTATACGGGAATGACTTTTGATTCCGACGGAAACTGCACTAACCTGGAAGGCTTCGTCTATAAAATGGAAAATGTGGGCTTCCGTTTGCCCACTGAAGCGGAATGGGCTTTTGCCGCAAAGACAAATTGGCTCCCGAAGAAAAGCTGGAATAGCGACAATTCTGATTATGAAGTTCATGAAGTCTGCACTACCGGCGATGATTTGAATGTGTGTGATCTGGCCGGTAACGTTGCGGAATGGGTGAACGACTGGCTGGGAAAATTTGCCGATACTACAGTGTATAACTTTGTGGGGGCGCTGAACGGCGGCTCCCTTGGTGAACGCATTATCAAGGGGGGGAGCTATCAGAATTCTCCCAAGTCCATGCATGTCTACAGCAGGGGTGACGTTTATACCGTAACATCTTCAACGAAGGCCGATTATGTGGGCTTCCGACTTGTCTATGGTCCCTTCCTTTCTGCGGTATGGTTGAGCAGTGATGGTACCATTAGTTGCAATCGCGTAGGTTCCGTTATTGACTATAACACCATATACCGCCTTTCAAAAAGTTATAAGGGAAAGCTTGCCTTTAGAGACGATATGACGGGAAATCTCGCCTATGTGGATTATTCTAACGGCTTCTTGAATGCTTATGAGTTTGATGATTCCGTTTCGGTCTATCATCCGGAAATTTCTCCTGACGGTCGATATGTCGCCTATTGTACAGGATTGGAAGGCGTAAGTGGAAAGTCTAACCTTTTTGTTAGAAACCTTGAAACTTATAAACGTTATAAGCTGGATAGCGATCATGCCGCAATTCCCAGATGGCGAGTTCTGGATAACGGAGATACCGTAATCGTTTATGTATCCGATGCTGGTAATAATAAGAACGAATCTGACTTTGAGAAAAAAAGCACTTGGCAGGTAACTTTCTCGAATAACCGTTTTGGAACTCCGAAGAAACTCTTTAACGGAGCCTATCATGGAGGCGTCAGCAACAACAATAAGTTTGCTGTGACGGGGGCCCGCCTGCTTAGAGCTCGTGTGGGTGGGGCGGATACGGTCTGGTATAATGGTGAACAGGCCTGCAACGTGTCGCTATCCCATGATGTTTGCAAGAGGACTTTGTTCCTGGATTTCGGTGGAAAGACTGGCAAGGAATTTGTTGGCGATGATTACAAGACCCACGAACGTATTCTTGTGGCCGATAGTACGGGCAAGCTCATTCAATCCGTAAAGGCTCCCGAAGGATTTTCTTTTGACCATAGCGAGTGGGTTCAGAATCGCAATCCTAATGAATGTTCTAACCTGATTGTGGCTACCGTTACCAATTCCAACAATGCTCATCCTAAGATCGTGCTGGTAAACCTTTCTGACAGTAGCGTTATCGATGTGGCCGAAAGTGATGAGTTGTGGCATCCCAGTTTCTGGATTCAGCAACCGATAAAATTGGAAAACGAATCTGTCCTTGATCCCGATAGCGCGGGTGTCTATATGAAACCTAGCGACAGTCAAAGTGCGCTTCTGATGCGCTATAAGATGGAACTGATCTGGAAATATAGGGATTCCGCCGAGGTTGTTATTGTTGGCTCGTCTAGACCTTTGGATGGTGTGTCTCCGAACAAGATGAAAGATGATTTCTTTTCTATCAATATTGCGCAGACGCCAAGCTCCATTTATACCATTAGGGATTTGCTGCACAAGTATGTGTTCAACCATGTGAAGAACATGAAATATATCGTCCTGTCGCTGGATATTGATTTCTGGCATAAGGTCGATGGTGCTGACGGTGATAACTTCTTTGACTCTTATTACAAGAACTATCCTGGTTATGTGTACGATGAAAATCACGATTATTGGAAGGATGGATATCCTGAAGGTCTTGCGGAATATACTGAAGACGGACCTGGTGTGTTGTCCGGTTCAGATTATAAGGTGGATTATGGACGTTACTGCAAGGCGAAATGCAAATCCTGGGGCAAGAATCCCGAGGTCCTGTTTGACTCCACATATTTAGATGATCATCCCGCATTGCTCGACAGTAGCTTTAATACGTTAGTTTCCATTATCAAGGAAGCTAAGAAACGTGATATCTATGTGGTTGGCGTTTTGTTCCCGCAGAATCCGGCATACAAGAAAACAGGCGCTTACGGACGCTACGGCTTGCGTCGCAGTAAGGCCAAGAGCCTTATCAAGAAGATTGAGGCGCTGAGCGAAAAGTACCCGAATTTCGTGATGATGGATGAAAATAAGATGGGAAACCACGACTACGATGATGACATGGCTTCTGATGCAGACCACCTCTGCTATTATGGGGCTATGCGGATTACTAGCCGTATTGATTCCTTGCTCAAGACCTTGGAGTAGTCTTGCCTAGGATGCTTTCATTTATCTGTTTGACGGCAATTCTGGTTGCACTATTCCCGTTAACGGATACTGATATCTGGTGGCACCTGGCCTGTTCGCGAGAATGGGTGGTTACGTGGACTCCTGTTCGTGAACCTGTCGTAAATGTACATGAATACTTTCAGGCCGTTACGGGTTTTGTCTATGGTCTAGGTGGAGCCCCCTTGCTTGTATTTGCAAAGTCCTTGCTTTGGGGCTTGGTATTTTGGCTTTTCCTCCGCCCTTGCTATAAAACCTTAAGTTGGCTGGTGACGGTGTGCTTCGCCATTTTACTTTTTGTTTTCCGTTATCAGTTTGAAATCCGTCCTGTTGTATTCAGTCTTGTATTTCTAGGACTGTATTGGAATCTCCTTGAAAAAGTTTTTGATTCTGCCTGGGCCTTGAAAAAGAAAATGATGGTGTCGCTGCTGGTTCTCTTGGTACAGTGGCTATGGTGCAAATGCCAGGGATTGTACATTCTCGGCCCTCTCTTTGCATTCTATGTTCTTGTTTCCAGGGTTAAGTGCTGGTGGCGTTCTCCATGGATTGCCTTTGTAATAGCAATGTTCTTGATGCCACTTCTTCATGCTGAAGGACTCCGGCTTTTCCTGTATCCGTTTGGACTTCTTGACCGGCTTTTAGGGCTTACGGAATCCGCCTCTATTTTTGCAAGTGAAATTGCCGAGAACAGGTCACCCTTCAAGATTCTTCTTGCCGGAGAATCTGCGGGAACTTCTGCGCTTGTAATCTTGATGTCGCTGGCGGGAATTGCGATTAGCCTACGGAGTTCTTTTAAGTATCGCTTTGGCCTGCTTGTGGTTTCGGTTCTCGCTTTGACCGCTGAACGGAATTTCGTGCTGTTCCTGCCCGTGTTCATCTACAGTGTGGTTGTGGTGACTGCCGGAGTGAATCTGTGGATAAAGAGAATGACCGCCCATGGGCGGCAAGTCGTATGGGGCATTCTGTGTGCGGCATTGATGTTTGTCGCAGGGCTTTGGTGCCGTTCTCTAACAACGTACGATTGCTCGATGATTTCGTATCAGCGTGTGCCTGTGTTGGCGGCACAGTGGATGTCGATGCATCCTCATTTGGGAAGATTGTTTAATGATGACCGTGCTGGAGGGTATCTAGCCTTTATAAATCCTGCGGATTCAACGTACATCGACGGACGCTTTATTTTAAAGTCAGCGGATTTTTTTCAGCAGTATCTAAACTTTGCCGAAAATCCCCAGGAGTTTGTAACTCATGCGCAAATTCATAATATAGATAGGGCCGTTCTTCCCTTGCGATATTACGCCCGTTGGGAAAAGCTGATTAATTCCTTGATTCAGTCGGGTCGGTGGACTTGCGTTTATAACGATGAGTACTTTGCAGTACTAGATCGCGTCAACTAAACGGATTCCAGGTTACGTTCTTTTATCTGTATGCATTCCTGGATGCGAAAATGGCCGCCAGCGTTATGGTTTGACCCACGGCCGGCGACCTCTTCTCTCTCATAGAAAATTTGAGTTACTTGATGCTGATTGCCTTCATCTTGGAAACGGATCCAGACTTTACGCGAACCAGGTACTTACCTGCAGGGAATGCGGCAAGGGAAAGTTCGCCCTGCACGTTGTTGATGTCCATCAGCTTGTCACCCTTTGCGGTAAAGATTTCAACGTTGGCGGTAGCACCGGAAACGTTCAATGCCTTGCCTGAGAAGGTTACGTCAAAGTTTGCGCTGTGCAAACCATGGATTGCTTCTTCCGGATTGGGTTCCGGAATGGGGGCGGTGGCGCACCTGGTGTAAGTGGTGGGATTGGTTGACAGATATTCCTTGACCATTTGACCGGAGGTGGTGTACTGCAGGCTGTTCCTGTTGGATCCGCTGCTGAATGCGGCGGTACCTTCTTCAACCTTGGAGGCACTCCAGTTTGCCCAGGAAAGTTTATTCTGATTCATCCAATTCTGCCAGCTGGTGTTGCGGCCGGTATCGGGATTGCCGCCGCCGTTTGCGTCGGCGGTTCCCCATTCAGACACGAATACGGACAGACCGGCGTTGATTGCCTGCTGGGCATTGGCGCCTTCGCAGGGGTCACCCCAGCTTGTCTGACCTTCCCAACAATGGGAATTGGCGTAATAGTGGAAGGTGTAGGCGATGTTTTCGCCGGTTACTTCGTTATTGATGGCTTCCTGCGGGTTTTGGTCATACTTTCTGTTGCCCACAAGAATCAGGTTGTCGGAATGTTGACGGATGGCGGAAACGACCTTGTCTGCGTAGTCCTTGATCACGCCCCAGGATGTTTCCTTGGGCTCGTTGTAAAGTTCGAAAATGACGTGGTCATACTGGCCCCACTTCTGGGCCATTTCTGTGAAGAATTTTGTTGCGTTGTCCACTTCTTCGTGAGCCTGATGGGAATGCCAGTCGATAACGACATAGATGTCGTTCTTGATGGCTGCTTCTACCACGGTGTTCATAAGATTGGTCTGGAATTCGGCATCGGTTGCATAGCCGGTAATGTGCTTGGACTTGTCGTTGCCGCAACTTTCCGTTCCGTCCTTACATCCCCACCAGTCTTCGTTGGTTGTACCCATGGCGGCACGGACAATCTGGACGTTCATGTCGTTGACCATAGTGGCGATACCTTCGGGAGTCCAGAATTCGGTAGACTTCGCGACCATACTCCAGTAAAGGCTCATGCCGCGAACCTGTACTTCGGCACCGTCCTTGACGCCTTCGCAGGATCCGTAAATGCGGCCCTGTCCAGCAGAATTCTTACCGGTGATGAGCTGGCCGTACTGACTAACGGGACCCACGCGGGTGGGGGTGATTGTCTGAGCGGATGCCAGGCCAAAACCCAGGGTCATGGCGCAGGCGAGAGCGGGAATAGAAAACATCTTCATATAGCACACCTTTTTTTGTACTAAAATAAATTCAAAAGTTTAATTTGCGATTAATTGTAAGTGATTTATGTATACGGATGGAACCGATTGTGTTTCTCATCAAGTTTTTGACCTTAAAAATGGGGAATGTCGGGTATAAAATGCTGATTTTTTTTAGAAAATAAGGTTGTGTTGCTATCTTTTGAGAGAAAAGTATAAGGCGCGAATTGAGGATTTTATGAAAGCAATGAAGTTTGTATTGCCCAGTCTGTTTGCAACTGCTATGGCTTTTGCCCAGCAGGGGGCTCCTACCGGAGCTGCCGTTGACCCCACCGCCGATGAACAGAAGGCTTTGGACGCCTTGAAAGGCAAGGTGGAAGGTATAATCGCCTGGTCTACAAGTCGAGCAAATTCTCATCACGATATCTGGCTTATGAATGCCGACGGAACTGGCGCTCATGCCCTGACTGCTAGTGATAATGTGGACTGGTTCCCCAGAATTTCCCCCGATGGATCCAAGGTGCTCTTTAACCGCAGCAAGGGCGGTTGGGTTCCCGAAAACGATGCCAACTACCCCGAAAAGTGGGACCTCTGGATGGTAAATCTGGATGGAAGTGATGCCCATAAGGTGGTTGAGAATGCGACCTGGGGTACGTGGCGCCCTGATGGAAAGTCTATTGTGTTTAGTCGTGCAGGCAAGGTCTTTACCATGGATTTGGCTTCCAAGGCAGAAACTATGATCCTTGACGGCGAAGTCGCTTTTGACAAGTCTGGCGTAATTCTTCAGGAACCGAATATGAGTCCTGATGGAAAGCATCTGGCTATTACTCTTCGCGGTTCCATGCGTGAAACTGGCGTCTGGAATCTGGAAAAGGGTGGCTGGACCAAGTCCGGTGACGGTTGCCAGATTGACTGGAATTTTGACGGTTCAAAGCTTTATCGCGTGAATCCTACGGGTAATGGCGGTACTGCCGCTCCTAGCGAAATTTTGTGGTTCTCTGCCAAGGATGGCAAACAGGTTGAAAAGGTTGGCTTCTTCGGTATACCCAAGAATGTTCGTCTGATGGATTTGCCGGGTCGTCGCAGTCATGAATACTTCCCCAGAATTTCCCCTGACGGGAAGTGGCTGGTGTGGGGTGCTACCGATAAGGGCCATGACCACGACATGTTCGACTACGAACTTTATATGTGGAAGATTGGTGAACCGGTAGAATCTGCTACCCGTATCACTTACCATTCCGGTAACGACCGTTGGCCGGATATCTGGCTGGGCAAGGTTCCTGTTAAGGCTGCGCCTGTTGCCACCGCTGCTGATGTAAAGGCCCAGGCTGCCGCAGCCGTTGCAGGTGGTGCAAGCGATGCCAAGATGGATGAGCTGATCAAGGCTATCGATCGCCTGACCGATGCGGTGAATGCATTGACCCGCACTCAGATGGACAAGAACATGGCCGCCGAAGGCGCTGAACACATTCCCGCAGGCGTCGCCGAGGCCAAGTAATGTTCTCCACTCGCGTGTCATCCTGAACGAAGTGAAGGATCCAGCAAAATATGTTCTCTGAAAAGAAATTTCTCGCCACAAAGGATTCCTCCAAGAATAAGCGTATGGCGGAACTTCTCCGCGTCATCATCCTCCAGCTGGGGGATGACGTTCCCCGCGCTCGTCGTGAATTCGAGACCTATGCGGAATGGATGAAGCTTCCTGCAGAAGAAACTTTGGTAGGGAAGAACCAGGCTCAGATGATTGACCTGTACAAGACCTTCCGTACCCGCGCAGGCCTTGGCTTTGAACGTGACGTCTATCTGGAACAGGAACCGGGTGACCGTCAGGAAGCCGCGGAAAAACCTATTCAGTTTGCTGTGTTGGTTCATAACCTTCGCAGTGCCTTTAACGTGGGTTCCATCATTCGAAGCACCGACTGCTTCGGCCTGGAAGGCGTACACCTCAGCGGATATAGTTGCAGTCCCGATCATGTGACCGTGAAAAGTGCCGCCCGCGGCTGCCAGGAATGGATTCCCATCAAGCGCTGGGAAGATCCTTTTGACTGCATCAACTGGCACAAAGAAAACGGCTACGAGATTATCGCCCTTGAAACCGGCGAAAACATTCCTGATATAAACAAAGTAACGTGGCCGGAAAAGGGCCTGATTATCTTGGGTAACGAAGAACTGGGTATCGCTCCCGAAATCATGGCCGCCACCACCATGAAGGTGACCATTCCCATGGCAGGCCGCAAGGCCAGCATGAACGTGGCCGGAGCATTCGCCATCATGGCGTTTAAGATCCGCTCGAGCTATTCTGCATAACAAGAACCTGTGACGGCTCTCGCTCTCGCCGCCACGACTCATAAAGATGAATCGCTTGCGGCTCACGAAGATCCGCTCGGACAAATCTGCATAAAAATAGAGGCTGTTCTCGAAGGGTACCTGAAATTTTTGCAAGGAAATGGAAATGAAAAAGAATTTCTTGACAAGTGTTGCGTTTGCGCTTGCTTTGGGCCTTGTGGCCTGTGATGACAGTTCCAGCGGTGCCGGACCGGACCCGGTAGCGGAAGTATCGTCTTCCAGTGGCGACGAAGCAATCTCTAGTAGTGAAAAGGCGTCTTCCGGTGGCAGTTCGGTTTCGTCTAGCAACTCTAAGGGTAACGAATCAGCTAGTTCGAGTAGTGAACAAATGAACTCCAGCTTTGAAAGCGGCAAGAATAGTAGCTCGTCGGTGGTTGAGTCGAGTTCCTCTGAAGGGTGCCCTTTTAATGGTCGAAATGAAGATGGTAGTGCTGATCTGGCTGCAAACTGTTGTAATGGTGATACGGCTATAGTGATGAGTGGCGTATACACTCAATATTTTACTTGTAAATATGATTTTTGGCTTAGAGACTCCGTTGGTGGACAAGATACTGTAAAACCCTATGTCCCACACCCCAATATGGAAAAACAGTTTGCATCAAAAATTGATTATGAAACATTTGTCGATGAACGCGATGGTCAGGAATATAAGATTGTTACTATTAAAAAGCATTTTGATGGTGCTGGTGATGGCGTCGACGAACAGTACACTTTTTTTGCCGAAAATCTGAATTTGGGAAAACAGATATTGGCTAATGCAACTGAATTTAGCGACTCGATTGTGGAAAAGGTCTGCTATAATGATGATGAATGGTATTGCGACAATGGATTCGGTGGTCTCTATACATGGAGCGAGGCCATGAATATTCCTAAAAAATATGACACAGTAGCCGTCGAAAAACTCGATACGACATATTTTGACAATGGCAAATACATTGATCAACACATTCAGGGAATATGCCCGAAGGGGTGGCATATCATGGAAGAAAATGAGTGGCGTTTTTTGGGGGGCGGAGCCATGGTTAATTCGAGAGCTGTTTGGAATGGACAGGATTATTATGGTTTCTCGCTTCTTCCGGTAGGATATTCTTTTCAGGGAAAATTTTATGGGTATGGAGAATTTGCAAGAGCTTGGCTTCCGGCTTTGAGTAAAAAACGAGATGATATGGGAAGGACCGTTTTGACGAGTGATACGGATGCTTATACTCTGTATGATTCAGGTCTAGAACGATATGGTTATCAACCCGTCCGCTGCACGAAGGACTACTAGTCTGATAGTCTAATCTTAAAAAAAGTTTAATTTAAAGCTCTGCTAGATAATTGCTTGCGTGGCGCCTAAGCTGCGAAATTACTGTAAAAATGCTTGTGAAACGAACCGACAGGGCAGGTTATAAGTTACATTTGTGCAGTAATAATACAGTAGGCCAACGGGCTTAAAAATTACAACTTATTTGCTAAGCGCACGTTTACGCCTGGCAGAGTTTTGCAAAACGTGTACTTGACTACCATTTTTACAAAACTTATATTTAGGGCATGATTAGGCGCCAAATCAAAGACTTCCTGTTAAAGTCTGCTTCGCAATACCCGGTCGTTCTGGTTCATGGTCCCAGGCAATCCGGAAAAACTACTCTTTGTCGCGACACTTTCGCCGACAAACCCTACATTTCTCTAGAAAATCCTGACACCAGGGAAAGAGCTTTGCAGGATCCCCGGGGGTTCTTCAAAAGTATCCCCAATGGGGCCATTCTTGATGAAATTCAAAATGTTCCCCATTTGCTATCCTATATGCAGCAGATTGTCGATGAATCAAATCAAAAGGGTTTGTTCATTGTCACGGGCAGTAATAATTTTGCATTACAGCAAGCTGTGACTCAGACTCTTGCCGGTCGTGTCGCCATGCTTAAACTGCTGCCTTTTTCCCTGGACGAAATCAAGGAACTGAACGCAAATGATTCCATCGACAGTCTAATTCTTTCGGGAGGGTACCCCCGCTATATAACGGAACGTCCAGACAGGTTCTTCTTTTACCAGAATTACATTTCAACCTATGTTGAGCGGGATGTTCGCCAAATTGTCAATATAAAGGATGCGGCTCTTTTTCATAGATTCCTTGTTCTTTGCGCTGGACGAATCGGCTCCATATTGGATTACACTTCCCTTTCTAACGATTGCGGAATCAACGTTAGGACAGCGAAGGAATGGTTGTCGATTCTTGAGGCTTCGTTTATCGGCTTTACATTAAATCCGTGGTACATGAATAGGACTAAACGCTTGATAAAATCGCCCAAGTTCTATTTCTACGATACTGGGCTTGCATGTGCCTTGCTAGGAATTGCCGAAGAATCACAATTAAACCGCGATCCTTTGCGTGGCAATCTTTTTGAAAACCTTGTGATTCTTGAAAGAATGAAGCGTTCGTTTAATTGCGCGGAGCAGAAAAATTTCTGGTATTATAGAACCAGTGACGGCAAGGAAATTGACCTTGTTGAAGAAACTGGAAGGATCCTGACTCCTTTTGAAATAAAGTCTTCGGAAACTTTCAATTCGGAATTCGTCAAAAACTTTGGTGTCTTTGAAAAGGAATATCCCGAAATGTGTGGCGAAAAAACGGTCGTTTATGCAGGCAAAGAAAGTTTTGAATTCAAAGGTGTTCAAGTCAAAAATTTTAGACCGTAGTTTGCATTCTAGTTTTCCCCAAAAAAATACCCCTAAAACGCCCTCAAAAGGGACGCTTTTTGCTTTAAAATGTCAGGTTTTTACAGCCCGCTTTGTAAGAAATTTCTATTTTTTATAGAGCATGCAAAATACCCCTAGAACACGTGTTCTCATCGTAAACGACGATGGGTTTAAGAGCGGCAATCTGCGCGCTCTTGCGGCTGCCTTGTCCAAGGTGGCTGATGTGTTCGTTTTTGCCCCCGAAACGGAGCAGAGCGGGGTCAGTCAGGCCTTTACCGTGCGCAGAGGTTTGCGCGTTAAACAGGTGCCCGTGGATGAAACCGCTCCCGTAGCAACCGACGGTACAAAAGCCTGGCCTTATGAATTCTATTCCGTGTCTGGCACACCTGCAGATTGCGCCAAGTTTGCCCTTGGTCACTTCGCAAAATTCGGGCTTTCCCAGGAACCGGAGGGTTGCCCGGGTGTAAGTTCTGCCGCAGGTGAATTCGACGTCTGTTTCTCTGGTGTGAACGTTGGCGAAAATTCCGGCGTCTCGTCCTTGTATTCCGGTACGGTTGCCGGTGCCCGCGAAGCCGCCCTGTGGGGTGTTCCCGGCGTTGCACTTTCCCTCCGCGGTTGTGGGGGAGACCTGCTGGAAACTGCTGTTGAATTTGCAGTTCGTGTGGTCAAGGAACGCCTTTTTGAAGGTATTGCGCCCGGTACTTTCTGGAATGTGAACTTCCCCAAGGTAAAGCCTGCGGACTTCAAGGGCTTCAAGGCTGCGGTCATGGCCCGCGAAATGTTTACGGACCATTATAGTCTGGTAGACGCAGAAGATGGCTCTGGCGACAAGCTGTGGCTGCTGGATGGCGACAAGTTGTGGAATGAATCCCCTGTGGATAGTGATGACTATCTGTTGAACCAGGGCTATGCGACTATTACGCCCCACCGCATCAACCAGACCGCCTACGAAAGTTTGAAATTAATAGATGAGATGATAAATGAAAAATTAGCGGAGGGTGGCCAAGTTTAGGAGTGCTTTCCTAACCACTAACCACTAACCACTAATCACTAATTTGAGGAAAAGTGAATGTCTGAAGAAATGCTTCCAGGTACTCAGTTCAAGTCCTTGATTGAACAGGACATGCAGGACTGCTACCTCCGCTACTCCATGAGCGTGATTGTGGCTCGTGCTCTGCCCGATGCCCGTGACGGCTTTAAACCGGTGCATCGCCGCGTCATGTACAGTATGCATAAGCTGGGTGTGCTTCCCAATAAGCCCACCGTGAAGTCTGCCCGTATCGTGGGTGACGTGATCGGTAAGTACCACCCCCATGGCGACTCCGCTGTATACGAAACTCTGGTCCGTATGGCTCAGGACTTCTCCCTGCGCTATCCGCTGGTTTTCGGTCAGGGTAACTTCGGTTCTATCGATGGTGACGGCGCCGCTGCAATGCGTTATACCGAAGCCAAGATGAACAACCTGGGTGTTCTCATGCTGGAAGATCTTGAAAAAGATACCGTAGACATGGGTCCCAACTTCGATGAATCCTTGGAAGAGCCGAAGGTCCTGCCTTCTGCCATTCCCAACATGCTGGTGAACGGTACTACCGGTATTGCTGTGGGTATGGCCACCTCCATGGCACCCCATAACCTCCGTGAAATTGCAAACGCTATTCATGCTCAGGCTGTAAATCCCGACATTACGGGCGAAGAACTGCTGAACTATGTCAGCGGTCCGGACTTCCCTCTGGGTGGCATCATCTGCGGTCGCGCAGGTATCCGTGATGCATACCTCACTGGCCACGGCAAGGTCCGCCTCCGTGCCCGCACAGAAATTGAAACCGACAGCCGCGGCAAGCCCCGCATCATCGTGACGGAAATTCCGTACATGGTGAACAAGGCTGAACTCTGTAAGAAGATTGCAGAACTTGTTAAGGACAAGCGCGTCGACGGCATTACCGACATCCGCGATGAATCCAACAAGGAAGGTATCCGCGTCGTTATCGAACTCCGTAAGGATGCCGTTGCAGAAGTGGTTCAGAACAACTTGTTCAAGAATACCCAGCTGCAGACTACCTTCAGCATTTACAACCTGGCCCTGGTGAACAACCTGCCCAAGGTTCTGACCCTGAAGGACTTAATCCAGATTTATATTGACCATCGTCTTGATGTGATCACCCGCTCCACCCAGTTCGACTTGAAGAAGGCTGAAGCCCGTCTCCACATTATCGAAGGTCTGCGCATCGCTACTCAGAACATTGATGAAGTGGTGCAGATTATCAAGAGCAGCGCAACCACCGAAGCCGCAAAGAAGTCTTTGCAGGATCGCTTCAACCTGGATGAAATTCAGTCCCAGGCTATCGTGGACATGCGTCTTGCCCAGCTTACCGGCCTGAACCTGGAAAAGTTGGAAAACGAATACAACGAACTGATCGCTCTCGTTGCCGACTTGAAGGATATCCTGGAAAAGCGCGAACGTCGCATTGCCATTATGCTTGAAAAGCTGGATGCCGTTGTGGCTAAGTTCGGTGACGAACGCCGCACCTCCATCGAAGATGCTGTAGACGATTACGACTACGAAGACCTGATTGCCGAAGAAGAACAGGTAATTACCTTGAGTAAGGAAGGCTACATCAAGCGCCTGCCTATCGATACCTTCAAGGCTCAGTCTCGCGGCGGTAAGGGCGTTGTTGGCACCGGCCTCAAGGACGATGACGACGTGGACCAGATCTTTACTGCAAGCACCCATAGCTACCTGCTGGTGTTTACCAACAAGGGCCGTGCCTACTGGACCAAGGTTTATCGCCTGCCCGAAGGTAACCGCAACAGTAAGGGTCGCCCCATTATCAACTTCATTGGTCTTACCGAAGGCGAAAAGGTACAGGCTATTGTGCCCGTTCGTAAGTTCGGCGGTTACTTCTGCCTGGTATTCGCTACCAAGAAGGGTATCGTCAACAAGATGGACCTCACCCTCTTCAGCCGTCCCCGTAAGGCTGGCGTCAATGCCATCAGCCTGGATGAAGACGATGAATTGGTGAAGGTACAGCTGGTGGGTATGTCTGCCGAAGAATTTAACGCCTCTCAGGAAGGTGACGACAATGATGAATCTGTAGAATCTCAGACTGCAGAAAATCAGGCCGCCCCTGAATCTGAAGATGGCGACGATACCGCTGCCCAGCCCATTGCCAAGGACCTCCTGATGCTTGCCACCAAGAATGGTCAGGCCGTAACGTTCCCCATTAGCTGCATGCGTTCCATGGGTCGTGGCACTCACGGCGTGAAGGGCATTACCCTGGCCGAAGGTGATGAAGTCATCTCCCTCATCTGGCTCAAGGAAGGCAACAAGATCGTGACCATTACCGAAAAGGGCTTTGGTAAGCGTTCTCAGCCCAGCTCCTACCGCGTGACCAAGCGCGGCAGCAAGGGCGTTCGCAACCTCAGTGCCGACGGTATGGAAAAGACCGGTTCTGCAGTATTCGTAGAAAGTGTTGCAGATGATTACGACTTGATCATTACCAGTAAGGAAGGCCAGGTCATCCGTATCGAAGCCGATTCTATCCGTCTTACCAATCGTAGCGCGATCGGCGTGAAGTGTATCCGCCTGAACGATGGCGACACCGTCCAGGATGCAACTGCTCTGCCTAGCGTTGAAGACATCGAACATGATTCCGCTGAAGCCAAGGAAACCTTCGACCACGTCGAAGGCGTTGAAGTGGATGACGATTCCGTTGTGAAGGATGATTCTCCGGAACAGCAGATTGGTGCTCCTTCTGAAGACTAGCGATAGTTTGTTTTAAATTATCGGTTAAAACTTTTAATCCCTGTTGCTTATTATTGCAACAGGGATTTTTTTACGGAACTCTATAAAGCCAACGTTCTTTTTGTTGATTTTTTTTAGAAAAAAGCTGTTTTTTACCTGTTGTAGCTGTTGTAGAAGGCTACAACGGAATTGATCCAGTAGTGCTTAACAACCGATGTAGAATAGTATAGATTAGAATAGAGTACAAATAACCCCCCGAGAGGATAAGTATGAGTATCAAAAAAGTTTTAACAACAGCCTTTGCCATGGCTGCAATTTCGTCATCCATTTCCTGGGGACAGACCGTTACCTGCTCCAATGGCACATCCCAGAAAATGGGTAGCGCCGGTGGCTATGATTACGAACTCTGGAGCCAGAATGGTGCCGGTTCCGCAACTATGAAGCTTAACGTAAGCGACGAAAATGGTGGTGCTTTCGAAGTTGAATGGCAGGGTACTATCAACATGTTAGCCCGTACCGGAAAGCGTTGGGGATCTAACTCCAGTGTTACCGTACAGAATGTGGGTAATATTACCTCCGAATTTGATGTGGAATGGAGCTCCACCGACAACGTGAAGTATGTCAGTGTCTATGGCTGGGGCTATTACGACAGAGGGGACGAACCCAGTGGCTTCAGCAATGAAATTGAATACTACATTGTCCAGGATCGCGGAAGCTACAATCCTACCCAGGGCGGTAAAAAGTGGGGTTCTGCAACTATCGATGGTATTAGCTACGATTTCTATACTACCGACCGTATTCAGCAGCCTTCTCTTTCGGGTACCAGCACCTTTAAGCAGTATTGGTCCATCCCGTCGAATACGAGCCAGCATCGTACCAAGGGTACCATTTCTATTTCCAAGCACTTCAGCGAATGGGCTAAAGCTGGTATGAAGATGGGTAAGCTGTATGAAGTTGCTTCCATGAAAATTGAATCCTACACTGGAAATACGGGTACAGCAAAGGGTTATGCTAAAGTTAAGAAGAACCTGCTGAAAATCGGTGGCAGTGCCGATGAACTTGCCCTCAATGTAACTGCATCTCCTGCTGCTGCAGGTACTGTGACAAAGAGCCCCAGCGCTAACTATTATGCTCCCAAATCTACTGTACAGCTCACCGCCAAGGCCAACGAAGGTTGGAAGTTTGTGGGTTGGGAAGGTGGCGCTACTGGTTCTACCGAAACCATTTCTGTAACCATGGACAAGGAAAAGTCTGTGGTCGCCAAGTTTGAATTGGTTGGCGAAACCTCTGTGAACCTTCTTAAGGATGGTAATTTCCCTAGCGGCAGCGTGATTTCTACAAGCAACGATGCATCTTGGTTCCTGGGTCAGGGTACAAACTGGGGTGGCTCTGCTGCAAAGACTTCTGTTGCTGGTGGCACGGCTACGGTTGACGTTACCACTACTGGTAAAGAAACTTATATGCCGCAGCTTGTTCAGTACGGTGTGGCTCTTGATAAGGGCATGAAGTACAAGTTGTCCTTTAAGGCTAGCGCAGATGTTGCTCGCAAGATTGAAGTTTCTTTCCAGCAGTCCGTAGACCCCTGGGGTGCATACGCCACTAAGGAATTTGACATCACCACCACGGAAAAGGAATACGCATTTATCTTTGCTATGGAAGAAGATTCTGATGATGCCGCTCAGTTTGCCTTCAATTTGGGACAGGCTACAGGTGCTGTCAAGATTAGTGACGTCAAGCTGGTCTTCACCACTGCTGAACCGGGTTCCGAAAGTAAAAATGATTCTGGTACGACTTCTTTCGGTTCTATGGTTCAGGGTGTTCAGTTCGAACTGGCCGTGGGCAGCTTCCAGGTATTCGATATGCAGGGTAAGAGCCTGGGCTTGGTTGAAGTTGCTGCCGGTACCTCTCTGAAGGATGCCCTCAAGGCCAAGTTCCAGCAGAGTGGTGTCTACATGGTTCGCCAGGGCAATCGACTCCAGAAGGTTTCTGTCTCTCGCTAAGAAAGGCAAAAGGTTTCGTTACTCACTCAATTGCTCCTTACAAAACCTCTGTGATTAACGAAGAAACGTCCCGTGAATGCGGGACGTTTTTTATGTGTGCGTGATATATGAAAAATTCCCGAAAGATGAAGGAGGCTTTTTGGGGGCCTCTTCAAGGGCGGTTTTCGGGACTTGTTTTTTATTTCAGCAAATCTTCGGGAACGGCCTCCGCCATGGCCTTATAGGCTGCGGCGCTAGGATGCAGGTGGTCACCAGAGTCAAAGCCTGGGGCGAAACATTCTGGGCGGGCGGAATCGCGTACAGCGGCGTCAAAATCAACGCAACCGTCGAAATCCGCTGCGGTTCTCAGCCATTGGTTGAATGCGTTACGGATGGCGTCGCGGTTTTCGTTGTAGGTGCGCCAGCCGTAAATGGGGAGCAGTGTGCCGCTGTAAACTTTGAGACCTAGCTTGCGGGCGTGGGTGAGGTAGATTTCCTGAATGCCGCTAATCAGATCTTCTGCGGTAGGCATGTCGCTCCAGGGACGGAACTTATTGACTTCGACGCCCACGGGATGGATGATGTCGTTGATGCCATGCTGGATAATTACTGCAGAAGCTCCCGCTACGTTCAATTCGATGGGGAAGCGGGTGGCGCCCTTTAAACCGTAGGCGGCATAGGTGATGCAGTTGTATTCGCGGAGAATGCGGGTGCCGCTGACGGCGCGACGAATGACGGACACATTGCGGAAGCCTGCGTCCCATGCGCGCAGGGCGAGATAATCGGGCCAATCCTGGGCGGTAATGGAATCACCGTAGCAGACCAGGGCGTGGTTCTGTTCTTCGGTGAATACGTCGACGGTGTTCAGGAAGTAAAACCAGTTGGTGTTGCGGGTTAAATCGGCGGGAAGGTCGCGATCCTTGACGAAATTGCCGTAGCTGTACTTGCCATTGGAAAGAGGGCCCGTAATCAGGGTGCCTGCGTTCATTTGTGTGAAGTCTGCGAAGTACATGCTGACTTCTATGGTTTCGCCGGCGGTAATGTCAAAGGCGATGGCGTCGCTTTCTACTTCGGTGCCGGGGGCCATGGTGATGGAGACCTTGCTATCAAAGGTGATGGCTGCGGGGGTGTAGGTCGTTGCGTTTGCGGTTTGCGGAACTTGCTTGGCGACGAATGCGCTTGTAATGGTGACGGGTTCAGTTCCTGTCAGATTGGAAAATCTGAAACGGATCTTACTTCCCGAAAAACAAATGCGGATGGGGTAGCGGAGGGTGATGTCCTTGGCGTATACCGCTGCAGTTCTGTCTGTGATAGAGGTGGCGTTACCCCAGGCGGCAACCCATTTGGTGAATGTGGACATTGACATAACCTTTTTTTAAAGTTAGCGTTCCTAACCTGATTTACCGGAATCCAAATTTAGCTAAAATGGGAAACTTTCTATCTTTGGTGTCATGGAGCTCCCGCAAAAAATGGGAGAGTGCATTATGAAGTTTTTTGTTACAGGTGTGGGTGGCCAGTTAGGTCACGATGTGATGAATGAATTGGCTAAGCGTGGTCATACCGGTGTCGGTACGGATATGGCTCCTGAATACAGTGGTGTGGCCGATGGAAGTGCCGTTACCACGATGCCCTACGTTCAGTTGGATATTACTGATGCCGCTGCCGTTGAAAAGGTGATTTCTGAAATCAAGCCCGACGCCGTGATTCATTGTGCTGCCTGGACTGCCGTGGATATGGCTGAAGATGACGCCAACGTGGCAAAGGTACGTGCGGTAAATGCCGGCGGTACCCAGAACATTGCCAACGCCTGTAAGAAGCTGGATTGCAAGATGACCTACATCAGCACAGACTATGTGTTCGATGGTCAAGGTTCTGAACCCTGGCAACCGGATTGCAAGGATTACAAGCCTCTGAATGTTTATGGTCAGACTAAGCTGGAAGGCGAACTTGCCGTTTCTAACACTCTGGAAAAGTACTTTATCGTTCGCATTGCCTGGGTCTTTGGCTTGAATGGCAAGAACTTCATCAAGACCATGATCAACGTGGGCAAGACTCACGATACCGTGCGCGTGGTGAACGACCAGATCGGTACTCCCACTTACACGTTTGACCTGGCCCGTCTGCTTATCGATATGAATGAATCTGAAAAGTACGGCTATTACCATGCTACCAACGAAGGCGGATTCATCAGCTGGTACGATTTTACCTGTGAAATTTACAAGCAGGCTGGCATGAGCACCAAGGTTGTTCCTGTGACTACTGCGGAATATGGTCTTTCTAAGGCGGCTCGACCCTTTAACAGCCGACTGGATAAGAGCAAGTTGCGTGAAGCTGGCTTTGAACCGCTGCCTACCTGGCAGGATGCCCTGAGCCGTTACCTAAAGGAAATTGCGGAATAAAATGAACGAAGAAAAAGAAACCTATCGCGAAGTAATGCCCGGTGAACTCCCCTGTGAATGCCCCGAATGCGACGGCGTCATGGTGGTGGATCCGGATAACAGCTACAAGTTCACCTGCGACAAGTGTGGACATATCAAAGATTAAAACCGGCGGTTTTAATCTTTGAATTACAAAGTACGAATTATGAGATAGGTGATCTTGGCTGGACCATGCCATAGGATTCTCGTAACTCATACTTCATAATTCATAATTCATAATTGTTCTGATGGATCTTACTGCTTTAAAGATTGAGTACCCGGAGCTTCCCGTTGTTCAGAAACGGGAGGAGTTTTTTAAGCTACTTGAAAAACATCAGGTTGTGATCGTCAAGGCGGATACGGGATCCGGTAAGTCTACCCAGTTACCGAAATTCCTGCTGGAGTATTTAATCACCAAGGGTGGTGATTTCAAGATCGGCGTGACGGAACCTCGTCGCTTGGCGGCTATGTCTATTGCAGACCGCCTGCGTGAGGAACTGAAGGCGGATGAACTGGTCAGCACCAAGATCCGTTTCTGGGAACAGGGAACCAATGATGCTCCTGTCAAGGTCATGACCGATGGTATCCTGCTTCAGGAATTCCGTCGCGACAGACTTTTTAAGCAGTACTCCGCCATCGTGATTGACGAAGCTCACGAACGCTCCTTGAACATCGATATCCTGCTGGGGATTTTCAAGTCGGTGCTGAAGGCGCGTCCCGAGTTTAAGCTGATTGTGGCTTCTGCCACCTTGGATGCGGCCCTCTTCGAGAAGTTCTATGATAACAGCTGTGTGCTGGAAGCGGAAGGCCGCACGTTCCCTGTAGAAGTGGAATATTACTTCCGGGATGCGGTGCAGAAGAGCAAACCGAGGGATGGTTTCCGCGGACCTTGGGATGATGACGACGATGATCGCCGTGATGCCTCTGGCAAGGGGGACTCCGGTCTCATAGAAGAAGCCCGCGATGCCATTCTGGATCTGGAAAGCCGCCATCGCGACCATCTGCTTTGCTTCTTGCCGACGGAACGTGATATTCAGGATTTGGCCAACGAATTGAAGCCGGATCTGGATGCCGCCAGCTTTGATATTTTGCCGCTGTATGGCCGCATGAGCCCCGATGAACAGCGCCGCATTTTCAAGAGTACCAGCAAGACCCGTGTCGTTCTTGCCACAAACATTGCTGAAACTTCCCTGACGATTCCCGGTATCGCCTACGTGGTGGATACGGGTATGGCTCGAATTTCACGTTACAACGCCCAGTCCCGAATTCAGGGCTTGCCTGTGGAAGAGGTTTCCAAGGCTAGCGCCCGTCAGCGTACAGGTCGTGCGGGCCGTGTGAAGCCCGGTGTCTGCATTCGACTTTATTCTCCCGAGAATTTTGAAAAGCGTGACGACTTTACGGAACCGGAAATTCGCCGAAGCAATTTGGCCAACGTGGTGCTGCAATTGCGCAGTCTTGGCCTTGAAATGGAAAGTTTCCCTTTCTTGCAGGCTCCGCCTCATTCTGCGTTCCGTGGCGCCTATAAGACTCTGTTTGAACTGGGTGCCCTGACGGCGGATAATGCCAGCGGTCATGTGACGAAGTTGGGCCGCGATATGACGAAGCTGCCTATGGATGTGGCTTTGTCTGCGGTGCTGCTGCGTGCTCGTGATGCTGGTGTTTTGCAGCCGGCCCTTATTGTGTGCGCCGCCCTTTCTATTCAGGATCCGCGAGTGGTTCCTAACGAGGAGCCGGAACGCGGTCGTGTTCGCGGACTCCATCGAAAGTTTGCGGGACACAAGAGCGATTTTATCACCTATGTGTGCATGTGGAATGCTTTCTGCGAAGCCTGGGATACCGATCAGAAATCCTGGAACAAGTTGCGCAAGTTCTGCGACAAGATGAGTCTGCATTTTTTGCGTTGCCGCGAATGGATCGATTTGTACGAACAGTTCGGACGAATTCTGGATGCCAAGTTCGAAAGCCGCATTTGCCCGCCAGACAAGTTCCATCAGGACAATTTGCACATTGCCTTGCTCAGCGGTTTCTTGGGCGGTATTGCCCGCCGTGATATCGAGAACGGTTGCTACCGCCTGGTAAGCGGTCGTGAAACTCACGTGTTCCCGGGTAGCGATCTGTATGGCAAGAGTGTGGAATGGCTGTTCAGCGCCGAAGTTCGCGAAACCAGCCGAATCTTCTTGACCAAGGGCGCAGAAATCAAGCCTGAATGGATTATGCAGGTGGCGGAACCTTTCTGCACCCGCCGCTGGTATGCGCCGGTGTGGAACAAGGAACGAGGCTTTGTAGAAGCTGTTGAAGAAGTGACCTTCCGCGGTCTTGTGATTAGCCGCGGTCACCGTGTGGATTATGCCCGCGTGAACCCTGAAGAATGCTGCCAGATCTTCTGGCGCGAAGCGGTTGTGGTGGGCGAGATGGCAAGGCCCTTCCCCTTCATGGTCCACAATGAACGTGTGGTGGAAGATTTGCATGCCCTGGAAGCCCGTAAGCGTCAGTTTGGTCTGGCTCCCAGCGAAGATGCCCTGGTGGACTATTATGTGCGTATTGCACCTAAGGTTAATTCCATCAGGACCTTGAAAAAGTATTTGGAAGAGTCTGGCGACCAGTGGCTAAAATTCGATGCGAAATTCTGGCTGGATCAGCTAGACGAAAAGATGGGCGTTGCCTTGCAGTCTAGCGGGGACCGCAGTCTTGGAAAGTTCGGCGATTTGCTGGATGGTGCCTTAAAGGGTCGCGGTAATGATCCCCGTGCCGCCAGGAAGCACGAAGAAAAGCCTCAGGCGGAATTGGGCGGTTCTGTAGAACAGTTCCGCATTATGGAATTGACTCGCGGTAAGGAACGTGTGGTGACCGGCGAAATGGTTTTCGACGCCACCAAGGATTGCGACGGCATTACCTTGAGATTCCCCTATGACTTGCTCACGGAAACTTCTCCGGCTACTTTGGCGCTTTCTATTCATCAATGGCGTGAGTGGATGGTGGAATCCATCGTTCGCGAAATGCCCAAGTCTGCCAAGAAGTACCTGGAAGGCAGACGTACTCAGATTGATGATGCCTTCTGCGAAAAGCTGGTGAACAATCCCCATAAGGCTCCGCTGCTGTGCCTGTACGAGGCTTTGGCTGAAATTAAACAGTTGGACTGCGATATTCCTACCGTAACTCCGGAACGTGAAAATCATCTGCGCTTGCATCTTAAGGTGTTTAAGCAGGGTGTAGAAGAAAAGTTCCCGCTGGAACTTTCTCCGGAGTGGGGAAGCTACCGCCTGTTCCTGGCGGTGCGTCCGGTGGTGGTGACTTTCGGTATCGATTTCCCGCTGGAGAACTTGCGCTTTGGTTGGCGCCTGGGAGAGTCTGCCTTGATGGCTCCCGAGGAATCGACTTTCTGGCAGGATTTCCGCAAGCGTCTGGAACGGGGCTCGATGGCTAATTCCGGGACGGGTTCTGCTGCGGGGGCAGCTGACCTTGTTGCGGACCGCCTGAATATGCTGGAAACGGGCGGCCTCTATTCCGACGGCTTCAAGACGGCCCTTAAAATCTGGGTGGCGAAATCCCTTAACGCAGACGGTCTGGACGCTAATCGCTGTACCCGTTTTACGGGGCTGGAATTTTCCCGCGGCAAGAAAATTTCTGATTTCAGGAATTTGGCAAACACTACTCGCAGTGAAGACGAAGAAATTCGTCTGGCCCTCGTTCGTGGGACTTACGAAGCAGGCCTCCTTGGCGGAAATGCTTTTGTCAAGGCTTGGGACATTCTGAAGAATTTCAGTGTGGCCATGCGTCAGGGCCACGATCATGCGGTTGATGCTGCGGGATTCGTGGTGAATAAAATTGCGGCTCTTTACCAACAAGATAACGCTTTGTTTGACCGCGTTCAGGCGCTTGGCAATTTGCTGGATCATTCTCTTGATCAAAAAGTTAGCGGAACCCGTCGTGACGTCCATCCCATAGATTCGGCCGGGACTCCGGCCCGTGAACTGGATGCCCGCGCTCTTCGCGACTTGTTCCGCCCGTACCTCAAGGCTCGCTTTATGAAGGATCATGAGCTGAAGGCGGCTCGTGACCTGCTTTCTCAAATTGAACGCAAGAATAGCGATGATGCTGAATTCCCGGAACTTTTCTTGCAGGCTAAGGCCATGCTGGAAGATTTCGAGATTGTTCGTTTCAAGCGGAAAGGCGACGATTCCGAAGAAGTGGTTGAAGTGGACGCTTTGGCTAAGCTAAAGGGCCGATTTGGCCGTCTTTAACGTGGTTTGGAAGGACGTAATTTTCTAAATTGTGTCCGATGAAATTTAATTTCCGCAATTTTTGTATTTCTTGCGTGATGGGCCTTGCCGCCCTTACGCTGACTGCTTGTGATTTGCCCTTTAGTTTGGGCAAGAATGATTCTGTGATTGTTTCTGTTGGCGAATCTAAGTTGCAGGATTCCGACGTGCGCCGCATGGCTCCGGATTGGGATTCCTGGGACAACCGTCAAAAGCTTTCTTTCCTGGAACACTGGATTAATGAAGAAACCATTTACCAGGAAGCCTTGGCCAACAACGTGCTGGAAGATACCGTGCTCCAGTACCAGATCGAAAAGACAGTTCGAAAGATTGTCGTGGATCACTTCCTTCAGACTTTTGCAGATACCATGATGGTGGGCGATGGCGAACGCCTGGACTACTATACCAATCATCAGGATTTGTTCCTCCGTGGTAAGACCACCATTTCTGGCTTCCTGATTTACTTCAAGGATTGGCAGAGCGCTGACACTTATTACAAGGGCCACAAGAATACGGTTTACGATTCCGTTCCGGGCCCCCATTACCTGGTTAAGAAGTACGAGACTTTTGACTCTGTGGCAGTGACGCCGGACAGTTGCACCATTCCGTCTCTAGATAGTGTGTCTGTGGGTAGCCTGACCCGCATGAAGTATTGCGGTGGTTCCCTCAAGATGGCCGTGGTTCTTTCTCGCCTGGATTCTGCCGATGTGCTGCCCTATGCCGAAGTGGCTAACGATGTGGCTGATCGCGCCTGGGTGGAACATCAGAAGGTGGTGATGGACCGACTGAAAAAGGAATGGAAAAAGGCTCGCCCCATTTTTTCACAGATGAATGTTTTTAGTGGAAAGGAACAATAAAAGGTATGATGATGAAGTTCCGTTTGATTTTGTTGGCGTTGTGTGCTGTGGCTTCCTTGGCTTCTGCAGAACCGGTCTTGATGGAAGGGGTTGCAGCAGTTGTAGACGGCAAACCTATTATGCGTTCCGAATATTTGAGCAGCCTTTATCGGTATCAGGAAACACCTGAAGGCTCTGCCATGAGCGAAGCGGATCAGCGTAAGTATGTGCTGGATCAGCTTATCGAAGAAAAGGTTCTGCTTTCTCGAATCGACCGCGATTCCATTGTGGTGTCTGACGCCGAAGTAGATCAGCGTGTGACGGCCCACTTGCAGCAGTTGGCTTCTAGCCAGAACACCAACTTGGCCACTTTGGAAAAGGCAATCCGTGCCCAGCTGGGGATTAGCATGGCTCAGTACCGCGACCAGCTGGCCAAACAGATTCGTGGCCATATCGAAATGAGCCGTGTCCGTCAGCGTCATGTTGGCTCCATCAATCCCACCAAGAAGGAAGTGGATGCCTTCTACGCTGCCTATAAGGATTCTCTGCCGCCGCAGTATAATTGCGTCTTGCTGAGCCATATTCAGATACCCATTGTTCCCGATGCCGCCATTGTGGACTCCGTGAAGAAGTTGGCCGAAGCCTTGATCGATACCCTGAACTTGGGTATGAGCTTTGAACTTTTGGCCAAGGCCCACTCTCAGGATACTGCCGCTGCCAAGGGCGGTGACCTGGGTTATTACAAGCGCGGTCAGCTGGACCCTGTATTTGAACGCGCCCTGGATCAGCTGAAGAACGGTCAGTATTCTGCAAGCCCGGTAAAGACTTCTCTGGGTTGGCATATTCCTCGCGTTCTCGGTCGTAAGGAAGACGGCGTTCGTTCCGCACAGATTTTGCTCTATACCATTCCCTCTGCCAAGGACAGTGCCGACATTCTGGCTCGCGCCGACTCTCTTCATAAGTCTATCAAGTCTGCCGAAGATTTTGGCAAGGCTGCCCGTAAGTTCAGCGAAGACAAGGCCAGCAACTTTGCCGGTGGTCGCCTGGGCTGGTTCCAGAAGAGCGAAATGGTTCCTGCCTATGTAGATCCCGTCTCTAACTTGGAAGTAGGTCAGGTTTCTGAACCGGTGCTGATTGATGGTGCCTACCATCTGTTCCGCCTGGATGATTCCCGCCAGATTCGTGAACTGACTCTGGAAGAAGATTACGGCAAGATCGAACAGATGTGTGCTACCCACATGGAAAACGAAAAACTCGGCGCACTCATTAAGAAGTGGCGTGAGGAAGTCCATGTGGAAATCCGTATGACCGAATAATTTTTTTTGCTGAACCATGATTCATTTTAACCACGTCACCAAGTCTTACGAAGAAAACTGGAAAGCTCTTTCCAACGTTTCTTTCCGTATTCACAAGGGTGAGTTTGTGTTCTTGACGGGTCATTCCGGTGCCGGTAAGTCTACGCTGTTGAAGCTGATTTACATGGACGAACGCCCTGACGATGAACGTGGTGGACAGGTCATGGTGAAGTTTACCGGCGATTGCCTTTACGATAGCAAGAACACTCCCGACAAGAATATCCAGGCGCTGCGTCGCAAGATGGGTATCATCTTCCAGGACTTTAAGCTGTTGCCGGATCGCAATGTTTTTGAAAATGTGGCCTTGGCCCTGCGTATTGTGGGCACTCCCAACAACAAGATTAACGCCGCCGTTTTTGACGCCTTGGCTTTGGTGGGTATCAGTCAGAAGCGTTTTGCCATGCCTTACACATTGTCTGGCGGTGAACAGCAGCGTGTGGCCATCGCCCGCGCCATGGTGCATAACCCGTACTTGTTGCTGGCTGACGAACCTACTGGAAACCTTGACCCGAAAAACGCCGAAGAGGTGTTCAAGATTTTTAAGGAAATCAATGCCCGCGGCACTACCGTTTTGATGGCAACCCATAATCCCGACTTCTACATGAACAGCACTTTCCGCCGTCTGACTCTTGATCACGGCGAACTGCTCAATCGCGATATTATTTAAGGCCTTCGAATATGTTGAGGGGAATGGCTGTAAAAATCATTTGCTGCCTGGCAATGATTTGTTCCTGTTCCTTTGCTGGTGGGCTTTGGACGTCATCCTGGTTTCCATTCCATTTAACTCGTTTTTGGATTGCCATAGAAATGGCTCTATTCTGCTTTTAGGAAATCTGGATTTCCTTGATGCAACCTGGTTTAAGGTCGCCTAAAATAAATTCATCAATCTGAATGCGGACCAGGCGGAGAACCTCGTAGCCTAAGTGGGCTAGC
Source organism: Fibrobacter sp. UWH6 (assembly GCF_900142465.1). Taxonomy (NCBI): domain Bacteria; kingdom Pseudomonadati; phylum Fibrobacterota; class Fibrobacteria; order Fibrobacterales; family Fibrobacteraceae; genus Fibrobacter; species Fibrobacter sp. UWH6. The sequence goes on along the minus strand of NZ_FRAX01000003.1, from coordinate 7,326 downwards.
ATGCGGCGAATTTCGCGGTTCTTGCCTTCGGTCAATGTGATTTCTAGCCAGCAGTTCTTTTCGCCTTCGGTGTGGAGGACGGCCTGCTTGGCGTGCATGAATTCTTCGGATTCCCCGAAAACGCGGGGCGGAACTATAAAGCCCTCTTCCATTTTGTGAAGGTCTTCGGCGGTGGGCTTGCCCTTGGTCTGCACGCGGTAAATTTTCTTGTGGATGCCTGTGCCTGCGCTCTCGTCTCTCGCCTCTGGTCTCTCGTCTGATTTGCGGGGGTCCAGAATGCGGTTGGCCCACTCAGTATCGTTGGTGAACAATAGCAACCCTTCGCTGGCTGCGTCTAGGCGGCCCACCGGCGAGATGTGGGGCGGTTCCTTGCCCGAATACATTTTGCGGTATTGCTCTGCGAAAACTTCCATGACGGTGGCGCGTCCCTTTTCGTCGTTTGCCGTGGTGACGATTCCCCGGGGCTTGTTCATCATGAAGTACACTTTGGCGTTGGCTTCGATGCGCTTGCCGTTGATGATGATTTCGTCGCTTTCACGGGCAGGAGTTTCGGGGTCGTGGATGATGCGACCGTTCAGGGTGACGCGGCCTTCACGTACAAGCATTTCGGCCTTGCTTCGGCTGCAGTAACCCCGCTTGCTAATAACGCGGGCAACGCCGTGAGCGCCTCCGCCAAACTTGTTGGCGGTTTTTCCAAAGGATGGCTTACCCTGTTGCGGACGCTTGTTGAAACTGTTGCGAGAATTGAAGACCATTTTTTTACGTGTCATCCTGAGCGAAACGAAGTGGAGTCGAAGGATCTAGAGCACATCTAGAAGGCTGAATATTTTTTTATTTAAAGCATTGTTTGTGGCATCCGCAGAGCCTTCGTCAATGCCTTCCGGGAAATCCTGGTTCCGAGCCCGTTCTCCGCAAATGTCCACCCCAAGTATTTTACGGTGGGCAAACAGATTCTTCAAAATATTTTCCAGTTGTTCAAAGGTTAGACTGCCTTGGTCCCAGTTGGTCACCACGTCGTCAATGGAAAGGACATCCTTGTCGATACTGATATATAGGTTTGATGAACGTAGGGCGGCAAGTGCTACCTGTGATATATCAAAATTTGGGGTGCGTAACAAAGTCTCGGGAATGAATGTCACGCGGCTTGCGTACTTCTTGAATTCCGCACTAGGTTCGTTCTTGATTTCTTCAATCAGATGGTCCGCAACGCCGATAAGCACCACATTTCTAATAAACTTATTGTTGTCCAGAACTTCCTTGACCCAGCCCCCGCAACTGAGAATTCCTTCAAATCGGGGTGGCTGCATATCGGGATGATGATCGAATATGACCAGGTCAAAATCTTCGTTGACGCGGTCCGTCCACAGCTTGCTCATGTAGTGGTAATTGCCGTTGTCAAAGAAGTGGATGCCGGTGAAACCGGCGTCGTTATTAGCTGTGACGCGGTCTGCGGCTTGGTCCATCATTTTACGGATTTCAGCTTGGGCGTCGTCATCGCAGTAACAATCAGTGCCGCTGATATTTGTGCAATCCATCCAGTAGACGTTGGCACGTTCCCGCAGTTCCTGCATAAAAGGCTGTTCGCTATAGATGCCGGTAAAGTCTTGGATGGTGCAAAAATTCATGACGTAAAGTTAAGAAAAATCTTTTAGCTCTATTTCGGTATCCTTTTTGATATCTCGGGTGAGCAAGTAGAAAATGGGGGTGTCGCAGGCCGCAAGAATCATCTTGAAGAAGTATTGCCCCACCATCATGGAAAGTAGCACCGGGCGCATTTCTGCCTGGAACAGCCAACCGAATCCGAAACCGAAGGCGATGCCGATAAACACAACGGTATCTAGAATTTGGCTGGTCATGGTGGAGGCGTTATTCCAGATCCAGCGATGTTTGGTATCGCCAAGCTTGGCGATGTAACGGGTGCGAATGCTGTGGAAAATCCAGATGTCCCATTTTTGTGCGATGAGGTAGCCGGCGAGGCTTGCCACCACGAACACCCAGTTCTGACCTAGAAGGCGAACGTAGGTTTCTTGCATGCTGTCGTCTGCGGCGGGCAGGTGCTGGGTCAGCAAAATCAGGAGGGTGGCAAAAACTTGCCCCACTAGGCCGAAGATGACCGCCTTGTTGGCTTCTTTCTTGCCCCAGATTTCGCCGATGATGTCGGTGGCCAAAAAGGTAAAGGCGTAGCAAACGCCCGCACCAGGCAAAGTGACTGCGTTGCCGAAAAGGCTAATGCCTGTGTACATCAGCTTGGCAGTAACCACATTTGAGATGACCAAGCCAACGGTGAAGATTATGTTTAGAAGAATCAAGTTTTCGTTGGTCTTTTTCATGAGTGAAATCCTTATGCGATGGCGGGGTCCTTCACGTTGTTGGCGGCAAAAGCTTTAGCGCGGTCGATGCAGGTGCCGCATTCGCCGCAGGGTTTATCGCCGCCTTCGTAGCAGCTCCAGGTCAGTTCAAAGGGGGCTTTAAGCTCCAGACCTTTCTTGACCACGTCTGCTTTTGATAGTCCTGCAAAAGGAGCGGTGACGCGGACTTGTTCGTAGGTGCCGATAGAAATGGCTCTACTCATGGTGCTTACGAAAATTTCGCTGCAGTCGGCGTAAGCGTTACCGGCGGCGTCATCTCCGTGGGCACCCAGGTAGATTTCCACGTCATCGTTTTCGAAAATGCTTTGGGCGAGACTGGCGCAAACACTGAGCATTAAGCCGTTGCGGAAAGGAACGTAAGTGGAAACCTTGCCATTGACGGGCGTGATTTGCTCGGCGTAGCTTTTGTGCTCGATGGCTTGTGTAGACTGGGCTAACAACGAACAGTTTGAAAACTGCAGTACACTGGATAAGTCAAATTCGTAATGAGGCAACTTGTAATAGTCTGCCACCTTGCGGGCACATTCCAGTTCCTTGTTGTGTTTTTGACCGTAAAAAATGGAAGTGGTGGCTACATTTTCTGCGCCGTATTTAGCTACGGCCATGGCCACGCAGACGGTGGAATCCACACCGCCTGACGAAAGGACGATTGCTTTTTTCATAGAATAGTGGTTAGTGGTTGGTGATTAGTGGTTAGAATTACAGAAAATGGACTTCTCCTGCCACTTCTGCTTACTAATCACTAAGCACTGCTTACTTATTTCCAGGAGTTTCTGCGGTCTACGCTGGCGAAAAGCCGGTCGGTTGCCTTCTGTTCGTAAATGGTACCCGGTTTGCCATAGTTGGCGAAGGGGTAAATGGAGATGCCGCCACGGGGCGTGAAAATGCCTTCCACTTCAAGGTACTTGGGTGAGAGCAACTTCACCAAATCCTTCATGATGATGTTGGCACAATCTTCGTGGAAATCCCCGTGATTGCGGAAACTGAAAAGATACAGCTTCAGGGACTTGGATTCCACAATGTACTGGTCCGGAATGTAGTTGATGCGGATTTCCGCAAAGTCCGGCTGACCGGTTTTGGGGCAGAGGGAAGTAAACTCCGGGCAATTCAGCATGACCATGTAGTCATTGTCGGGATGCTTGTTGGGGAAACGTTCAAGAACGTCGGGATCGTAATCGTACTTGTACTTGGTATTCTGATTGCCAAGCAAGGTGACGCCTTCCAATTCAGCGTCGGTACGGCCGGAATTAACGGACGTATTGTCGGTCATATGTGCTCCTAGTTTTGTTTAGAGACAGGAGGTTTTCGAACTGTCTTTGCGTACCGCAATTTAGAAAAATAAAGGCGGTCCATCAAGACCGCCTCGGATAACTTTTTATCACCAAGTTGTATAACCTTCGGTAGGAGTTCCGCATGTTCCTAAAGGACCGATTTTTTGAATTTCAAATCCACCTTTATAGGATCCGTCCAATTCTGGTCCGTTGTCTTCGAATTGGACCATAAATCCCACGATTCGCGTGAGGAAGTCTTCCTTTGTTACCCGTTGTTCTGCAAAGCCATCCTGACGACTGAAAACTTCCCAGGGAAGGTCTGCTATGACAAGGGAATCTGCACTTTCCATCCATGCCATATAATTGATTCCTCCCGAATAATTTTTTGCATCTTCGGGGACAATGCCGAGGAAGAATCTACCTTCTGATTTGAAGACGGCGCAAAGCCCACCCCAGTCGGTTATGTCTTGCTGTTCTTCGTAAATGCGAATAGTTGCGCCGGCGTAAGTGGATTCTCCCATTTGGCATTTTACAGCGCCCTTCAAACCTGTAAAGTCGTACTCTTCGTAGTAAACGCTTGATGCTGAAATTTTGCAGGCGTCGCAGTTATCTTCGTAAAAACTCCAGACACCCAACTTATTGGATGTATCTTCGCTACTGGAGGAAATTGATTCGTCTGAACTACTGGACGATTCTTCGCTACTTGATGACACTTCGGCTACTATGCTGCTTGACGAAGGGCTTTCTTCAGCAATGCTGGAGGAACTATGAATTTCGGATTCATTCGATGATTCCGCAGTTGCTTCACTGCTGGAGGAAATTTCTTGACTGTTGGAATCAGAGGATTCGCTTATGCAACTTGTGCTAGAAGTATCATCTCCGCAAGCCCAGAATGCTAATGAAAAGGCTAGGACAGAGCCAAATAAGAATCTGTTTTTCATATAAACCTCCTACTGGAGGAATTATAGAAAAAGTCTTATTTAAATCGTTTGCAGAAAGTACAGTTTTGACAGAAGGGATGGCGCAGCTCGTGATTGGTAAAGCCTTCCTTGATTTTGACCGCAAGAGGAGAATGCAAAATGTTTAAAAGACTGTTGTCTTGAATTCGTCCTAACGTAATTTGTCCGCTGTGATCCAGACAGCAGGCGACTACGCGGCCGTCGTGAAGGATGGCACAGTGAGTGTCCAAGGCGCGACACGTTCCCTTCGGAAAGTTTGCACAAGAACTTGAATTGTCGTCGTTGGAGACGGCCGCGGGCCATTCAAATCTTGAGTCCTGATGAATATAAATGCGGCCTTCCACAAGGAAACTCTTGTGGCGGCTGCAGAAATGCTCCAATGTGATGGGTGCGCGGTTTTCTTCCGGTGCACTGTTCTCATCTGCAGAGCCTGTGCGGCCTAAGGCTTTATTCACCTGCTCCAGCATGTAGTTGTTCCAGGCGTTGGAACTTTCGTCGCCTACATTCCACAGTCGCAAATTGATGTACAAGTCGGGACGTTCCGCAGCGGCCATACGGCAAAAGTCTAGGATATTCTGCAGGTTTTCCGCGGCTTCGTCAAAGGGCAATTCCGCATAGGCGTGGGTTGAAAAATTCACCTGTCGGACAGCGGGGGAGGCTAGAATTGATTTGCCACAGCGTGCTATGGTGGTGCCATTTGTAGTTAAGTTCAGTTGGAGCTTTTTGCCGTCGGTGCGGGCGTTGGAAACTTCCTCCAGCTTTTTCAGGTACAGGGAAAATCCCGGATGTAATGTGGGCTCCCCAAGAACGTGAAAGTAAACTTGTTCTGTAACGACGGCTGCTTCGGTAACACAACGCTCAAAAAGATCCGAGCTCATGAATTCACGAGGCGCTTCCGTCTTACGCTTTCCGCAAGGGCAGAAACTGCAGTGCAGATTGCACACATCCGTGATTTCAATGTAAACGCCGTTCATTTTCTACCTGAATGTCATTCTGAGCAAAATGCCGTAGGCTTGGATTCGAGGAATCTAACGACTGGATCCTTCGACTTCGCGGGGCTTCGCTCAGGATGACGTTTTCGCTTGTTTCTTGAGCTTTTAAAAGAGTTGCCTAGAACTTCAGTTTCAGTTTCTTCTGGTTGTAAATGGATTGTCCGCCGTTGCAAACATAAGCTGCAATGCAAACCACAAAGAATGCGGGCAGACAGTCGAAACCGAAAACTTCACAGCCGATTAAAATCGGGGCCCAAAGGGTGTTGGTTGCACTTCCGAAAACAGCGGCGTAGCCAAGGGCTGCTGCCAGGGGGAAGGGTAGGCCGAACATCACTGCAGAAACTGCACCAAGGCTTGCGCCGATGCTAAACAGCGGAGTGACTTCGCCTCCTTGGAATCCTGCGGCCAATGTCAAAATGGTCAATGCAAATTTCAGAATCCAGTCGTAGCTCTGGATGCCGCCGGCGATATTGGAACCGTCAGCAATACCTGCGCCAGAGAAACACATGTCTATCAGGTTGGTGCCCAGGCCGGAATAGCGACCCTGCCACAGCAACAGGAAAAGTGCGCTCAAGGTAACGCCCATAATGGCGATACGCTTCATTCCGTCGGGGAATTTCTTGGCGAAAAATTCCTTGGCCAAGCTCAGCAACTTTGCAAAGCCTCCACCAATAACACCAAACAAAACGCCCAGCAAGGCAAGCTTCACCACAAAATTCATGTCCAGTGCGCCGCCATTCATAAAGAGTCCGCTAACGGTTGCTCCGCCGTCGGTGCTCAAAATTCCATTCAGGTCTACCGCAAACTTTTCAAGGCCCAACATATTGGAAACCTTGCAGGCGGTAAAAGCAGCCACTGCAGCCGGCAGCAAAGCCATCAGGTCCATGTGGCCAACAATCAGCACTTCCAATGCAAAGGCCGTTGCCGCCATAGGAATCTGGAAAAGTCCGCTGAAGCCTGCGGCCATGCCCGCCACCAGCATAATGTGGGACGCATTTTCAAAAGGCAGTTTCTTGCTGATGTTGTGACCCAGTGCGCCACCAATCTGTACTGCCACTCCTTCGCGGCCGGCGCTTCCGCCGAACAAGTGGGTAAGCCAAGTGCCCACAGCCACCATGGGAATCAAACGCAACGGAATGTGGCTTTCCTTGCCCTGTCCCACAGAGAAAATCAAGCCCATGCCCCGTTCTGCGCCCTTGCCCCATTTCTTGTAGGCGAGAACGATGGCGATACCAGCCAGAGCCAAACCCGGAATAAAGTAGATGGGGTGTGCATCTCGCAATCCGCCAACAGTCTGCAAGACCTGGCCGAAGAATGCCATCAGCGCGCCAATGGCTGCACCCATTCCTGCGGCAACGATTGTCAAAACCGGCAGGGAGAACCACTTCTTGAAAAAGCCTCCAACACGGGCCTTCATCTGTTCCTTCGCCATCTTCATCATCTGCTCCTTCATTTCGGGAGACATGTTGGCGAACTGTTCCTTGAACTGGTTGTATTTTCCAAAGTCGCTAAAATTCATAAAAAATCGGCTCTTCATCAACATGTGTGGGTGGCTTCGCCACCCTTTTTTGTTGACATTCGCCTAAATTAAACAAAAAATGGGCTATTTTCTAAAATTTAATCGCCAAAAAAAACAGAAGAAAAAGCCCATGTCAAAATTATACAAATCCATCTTCAATGTCAACGGCTGTACTGTCGTCAAGCAGGAACAAACCGATACCACGGTCACCATCAC